>JAGXTH010000001.1 GCA_018333475.1 Simkania sp.
AATCAAGTCGCCGAGAGCTCCCTGTAGGAATCAGAAAAATGCAAACGTAAAAATGGCCATTTTCTCTCCCAACTGTTTGACTATACACCCGCCGATTTTCGGCGCTTTCACGCGGCTCAAATGTGAAGTTATTTGTTGCGTTTGGTATTAGTTTTAAGATGAGATAAGAATCGGACAAAGAGAGGAGATATACTCGGAGTTGGCTGCTTAGCTCGTTGGAGAAGGGGCTTCTTAAGCGGCAGCAAAAAGTCGTTTGCTAAGTTCGCGCAGGGAACCGGGGCCACCTTCTGGATTTTTGACGATTTCTCGTACAGATCTGCTCAATTGATTGCAGGTGAGTGGTGCTATTTTTGATCTAGATTCTTTCGAGCGATGAAAACAGAAAAGACTATCGTCGCCACCGTAAAATTTATCTAGACAGACAGCATGTAAGTCACGATCTTCAATAGAGCCGATGTCAGAAAGTGATTTTTTTAAGAAGGGATGCTGTAAAAGAGCAAAATCATAAGCAGCATGAACGCGACTGATAATGGCTGCTTGATCGTATAAGAAAGCGTTATGAGAATAATATCGTTTATCGGCAATGCATTCTGAGCGTTGCGCTAGCTTGATGTGGTTTTTCATCTCTTTGTGGAGTTCAATAGTCGTTTCATTGGTGTAGAGATAATAGGCGAGTCCTTTAGAGAGGGTGATCAGATTGTCATTCATTTTATGGAATTGATAAATCCCATGCTTGTTAAAAGTTCTTTTAAGTTGGGTAGGGGATTGCTTTATTAGTTTATCATAAATTTCTGCAATACATTTGCATTTGCTAGCTTCTTGCTTACAGTGAGAGATTTTTTTATCAAAATAAGAGCAGAGTTTACTAGTAAGTTCTATGCCAACTGAAATTCCAACAGTTAGAAAAAAAATATTTTCTGGATTCCAGGCAGAAGTAAAGACGAAAGCTAGAACGCCAATAGTAATAAAGGCAGCGACAGAGACTGTTTTTGCTACGGTCCAGATAGTAGTCCAGCGAGTATTTGACTGATAGAGATCGATGGGAGCGATAGTAAAACGTTGATTCAAGGCTGAAGTAGAAGGTGGGGGAGAAGAAATTGTATGTGGTTTAAACGAACTAATTGGATTAGACATATAAGTTATCTGGATGTTTGTTTTTTTGTGTTATTATATCTAAGTTAGTAAAAAATATAAAGAAAAAATATTCACAATGCATCGTGCAAATGTTAATTACGATTTATGAGAAAACGTAGAACATCTTGTTGCATTTTTAAATAAATACTAGCTAGGCCATTGGACCTGGCTGGGGTGAGGCTTGCTTGCAGCCCTAGTTGAGTTAGGCATGATGGGGGGCATTTAAGGATGACTTCAGCAGGCTCGCCTTGGTAAATATGTAAAAGAATAGCTACAAGACCTGCTGAAATGAGTGCTTCTGTATAGATATCAAAGAAAATCTTGCCATTTTCAATTCTAGCGACAAGAAATACTTCACTTTGACAACCACGAACCAGATGCTCGGCGAGCATAACCTCTTTGTGAGAGTTCTTGGCGAGTTCTCGCCCCATCTCGATGAGTTTAGTATAACGTGATTGAGGTTCATTGCTCTGCGAAAAAAGCTTAATTAAAGCATCTTGTCTAGCTAAACAAGAAGAAAAATCCCATGACATGTCACGATATTACCAAGATTTCTCGAAGATCGCAATCCTCTTCGTTGACTTAAATGCATAGTTTCGTGTTACATATTCGATATTCGTTGTTTGAAAGGTGTTTTTGACAGTCTATGCCTAAGGAAGATACGATCAAAGTCGATGGAACCATCGAGGAGCTTCTGCCTAACATGACATTCCGCGTAGCGTTGGTTAACGGTATGCAGGTCATGGCTCACCTATGCGG
Organism: Simkania sp.; assembly: GCA_018333475.1. Classification (GTDB taxonomy): domain Bacteria; phylum Chlamydiota; class Chlamydiia; order Chlamydiales; family Rhabdochlamydiaceae; genus JAGXTH01. Next base: position 1,894 of record JAGXTH010000001.1, read on the forward strand.
AAAGATGAGGATGCGTAATATTCGCGTTTTGGTAGGTGATATTGTTACCGTGGAGATGTCTCCTTACGATTTGACTAAGGCGCGGATTGTATACAGGCAAAAGTGAAAAAGAATCCTTTTAACTGCGCAAATGCTCATATCTAGAGGTTCTGGATTGATTTAATTTCAGCTGCGGCTTAAGCTTAAATGCTTTGGCGTTAGCAAGTGTGTGCTAAATTAAGCCCAGGTAGCTCAGTGGTAGAGCACTTGCATGGTAAGCAAGTGGTCGAAGGTTCGATTCCTTTCTTGGGCAACAAGCGAACTCAAAACACAAACATCACCTATCATAGAGGATCCTAACGGAGGATAGAATGGCCAAGGAAACCTTCCAGAGAAATAAGCCGCACGTCAACATCGGCACTATCGGTCACGTCGACCATGGTAAGACCTCGCTGACTGCAGCGATCACAAAAGTGCTTGCATCAAAGGGCAAGTCGAAGTTTCGTGATTATGCTTCTATTGATAATACCCCAGAAGAAAAAGCGCGTGGTATTACAATCAACTCGACACACGTCGAATACGAAACTGATAAACGCCACTATGCTCACGTGGACTGCCCTGGTCACGCTGACTATGTCAAGAACATGATTACTGGTGCCGCTCAAATGGACGGTGCGATTCTTGTTGTTGCAGCTACCGATGGAGCAATGCCTCAAACAAAAGAACACATTCTTCTTGCTCACCAAGTGGGTGTTCCTTCTATTGTCGTATTCTTAAACAAGATGGATATGATCGGCCCTGGCGATCAAGAGCTTGTGGATCTCGTCGAGATGGAGATCACAGAGCTGCTTGAAGCGAAAGGGTACAAAGATGTACCGATTGTTCGCGGTTCTGCTCTCAAGGCTCTAGAAGGCGACGCGCAGTATGTCAAAAGCATTGAAGATTTGATGGCTATTGTTGATGAAAAAATTCCGACACCAGTTCGTGAAGTAGATAAGCCGTTCCTGATGCCTGTAGAGGATGTTTTCTCTATTTCTGGGCGTGGTACTGTGGCTACTGGACGTGTCGAGCGCGGTATTGTCCGTGTTAACGATAAATTGCAGCTCGTGGGTATTCGTGAGACGCGAGAGACTGTTGCCACCGGATTGGAGATGTTTAATAAGACTCTTGATGAGGTGCGTGCTGGTGAAAACGTTGGTATCCTTCTTCGTGGTATTGAGAAGAATGATATTGAACGTGGCATGGTGCTTGCGGCTCCGGGCTCTTGTACTCCACACGTCAAATTTAAGGGAGCGATTTACGTTCTTAATAAAGATGAGGGTGGACGCCATAAGCCATTTTTTACTGGGTATCGCCCGCAGTTTTATTTCCGCACGACCGATGTGACAGGAACTATAACACTTCCTGAGGGAGTGGAAATGGTTATGCCTGGGGATAACGTAGAGATTACAGCTGAGCTCATTTATCCTGTGGCCATGGAAGAAGGGATGCGTTTTGCTATTCGTGAGGGTGGCCGGACGATTGGTGCTGGTACTGTGAGCAAGATCCTTAAGTAAGGATAGCTCTGGTTGCAGGTTCAAAAGCCTGGGGAGTATTCTCCAGGCTTTTTTATGGTGGGTGTGTAGCTCAGCTGGTAGAGCAGCGATCTCCAAAGTCGCCGGTCGGGGGTTCGAATCCCTCCGCACTCGAAATGTACGGATGAAAACAGGTTCAAGCGCACGTGACGATCTTGATGGATACTGAACTCGATAAGGAGACGGCGAAGAAGAAGGTTCATCGTTGGTCTGTTTTTCGGTTTGTGCAAGAGGTTAAAGAGGAGCTTAAAAAGGTCAGTTGGACCTCTATTAAAGAGCTTAAGCTTTCCACCAAAATCGTCGTTATTTCGACGTTTTCATTTGGATTAGGAATTTATCTCGTAGACCTCGCTGTAAAAGGCGTACTGCATAGTGTGAGTACACTTTTTCATTTGGTCTTCGGCTAACTCGCCAGGTAGGTTGTTCGATGCACAAGTGGTACGTAGTCCAGGTTATTTCGAGCCATGAGAAAAAAGTGAAAAAGGCTCTCGAAGAGAACCGAGAAGCGAGCGGTATGGTCGATTTGCTAGAAGAAGTGCTCGTGCCGACCGAAAATGTCGCTGAGGTAAAACGTGGACAGCAAAAAGTTAGCGAAAAGCGACTTTGGCCAGGTTATATTCTTGTTAAAATGAATTTGACCGATGACTCATGGATGTATGTAAAAAACACCAATGGTGTGATCGATTTTCTCGGTGGAGAAAAGCCAAGTCCTCTTGCAGATCATGAAGTGAGTGAAATTCTTAGAGAACTTGAAGAGAAGAAAAAAGGCGTTGTTCAGAAGCATAATATTGCGCCTGGAGACAAGGTCAAGATCACGGATGGTGTTTTTGTTAACTTCATTGGCACAGTGACCGAGGTCTTCCATGATAAGGGACGCCTGAGTGTCATGGTTTCTATTTTTGGTCGAGAAACTCGCGTAGATGATCTCGAGTTTTGGCAAGTAGAGATTGTTCTAACTGAGTAAGAAGAAAGTTAATGAATTGTAACTAAATTTTGGCATGTGTCTCTCATGTCAATGGATCCTCCGATTCCCATGAGGGATAGGAGTAACGAATAGGAACGTATAATGGCTAAGAAACTCGTCAAAGTCATCAAACTGCAGATTCCAGCAGGTAAAGCAAATCCTGCGCCTCCGATTGGTCCTGCCCTTGGAGCAGCGGGCGTTAATATCATGGCATTCTGCAAGGAGTTTAATGCAAAAACGCAGGAAAAGGCAGGCGATATTTTGCCTGTTTTGATCTCCGTTTATTCAGACAAGACGTTTACGTTTATTACTAAACAACCTCCTGTATCGCGCTTGATTCTCAAGACGGTCGGTATCGAATCGGGCTCCAAAGTGCCTAATCGTGATAAGGTTGGTAAGTTGACGAAGACGCAAGTACGACAAATCGCAAAACAAAAACTTCCTGATCTTCGGGTGTCCTCAGAAGAGGCGGCTTTAATGGTCGTTATGGGGACTGCTCGTTCGATGGGAGTCGACATTGTAGAAGGCTAAGCAAATCATGACGCATAAAAGCAAACGGTTTCGGGAGATTGCTAAGCAGGTCAATACGGAAAAAACGTATACGATTCAGCAGGCGGTCGAAATCTTGAAGAAGTGCCCAGCGGTTAAGTTTGATCAATCGTTGGATATAGCACTCAAAACCGGCATTGATTCGCGCAAAAGTGACCAACAAGTGCGAGGAACTGTATCACTACCGAATGGTACAGGGAAACGCGTAGTGCTCGTGGTATTCGCTCGTGGCGAAAAAATCAAAGAAGCTCTTGACGCTGGCGCAGATTTTGCGGGAAACGATGAACTGGTAGAAAAAATCAAATCGGGATGGATGGATTTCAATGCTGTGATTTCCACCCCTGATATGATGCGTGAGGTCGGTAAGTTAGGTAAGGTATTAGGTCCTCGTGGACTTATGCCTACACCGAAAGGCGGAACCGTCACCACAGATGTTGCCAAAGCTATCACGGAAGTGAAGGCTGGTAAAATTGAATTCAAAGGCGATAAAAATGGTGTTATCAATACCATGGTAGGCAAACTCTCGTTTGAGACTAAAAAGCTTTGTGAAAACATACAAAGCTTTATCTCGGCGGTTGTTCGCGCAAAACCAGCGTCGGCCAAAGGCGATTTTCTCCGTTCCCTAGTCATTTCTTCGACAATGGGACCAGGAATGAAAATCGATCTTCATTCTGTGGCTTCACAAGGAGAGCAGTAGATGAGAGCTGAGAAACAATTGCTTCTGGATGAAATCCAGGAAAAACTTGAGCATTCTAAGGCATTAGTGCTGACTAGCTATCAAAAGCTGGAGCCTAATACTGCTGCTAACTTGCGTGATGCTTTGCGTAAGCAAGGTGGGGGACTTGAGGTTGTGCGCAAAAGAATTCTAGCTAAGGCTGCCGCGGCTAGTGGTTTTGCTCTAGATCTTGATATTCTGCAAGGGCATATTGCTGTCTTTTTTATCGACGAAGATCCAGTTACTGTAACAAAGACGATCTTCGACTTTTCTAAAGAACACGTAGATACCCTGACTGTCTTAGGGGGACGTTTTGAAGGTCGATTTTGCTCGGCAACGGATGTTGAGCAGATCTCGAAATTGCCAACTAAAGACGAAATGCGTGCACAGTTCCTCGGCTTGCTCGAGGCACCAATGAGCCAGACTCTGGCTACTTTCGAGGCTCTTCTGTCCAGTGTGATGCATTGCCTAGAAAATAAGAGTCAAGAAAGCGCTTCAACGTGATTGTTAATCATTCAAAGAAATTGTAGAGAGGTTTTACCGTGAGTACACAACAACAAAGCCTAGACCAGATTGTCGAAGTTCTGAGTAATCTCAGCGTTCTCGATATGTCTAAACTTAAAACTATGCTAGAGGACAAGTGGGGTGTTAAAGCCGCCGCTGCTGCCCCAGTTATGATGGCTGCTGCTGCAACTAGCGCGGCTCCTGCTGCTGCTGAATCTACTGAATTCAAGGTGACCCTTGAAGAAGTGCCTAACGACAAAAAAATCGGCGTGATTAAAGCCGTTAGAGAGATCACAGGTCTTGGATTGAAAGAAGCTAAAGATCTAGTTGATGGCGCTCCTAAGGTTCTTAAAGAGAGCTGTTCTAAAGCGGAATCTGAAGAAATTCAGAAGAAAATCGTTGCTGGTGGTGGTAAAGTAACGCTAAAAGGTCTCTAATCCTGAGATTTTTGGTTGTTACCTACCGTTTTGAGCAGAAGCTTCATTAAGGAAGCTTCTGCTCGTTGCTATGTTTGAGATTTTCGAGCGGCGTTCATGAAGTATACGCGCCCATAAAATCGACAAAAGAGAAAGTTTAAGAGCTAAGCGAGAGGAGCCATTTCGATGCTTAAAAGGCCGCCTAATCGGGTGAGTTTTCGTGAAAAAGAAGAGATCATCGATCTGCCAAATTTGATCGAGATCCAGATCAAATCGTATCGCCAGTTTTTGCAAGCAGACAAACTGCCCCATGAACGGGAAATGGCGGGCATTCATGAGGTTTTTTCCGAGATTTTTCCGATCAAGTCCTATGATGAAAAGACCGTTCTTGAGTACGTATCTTATAGCCTTGGAGTTCCCAAATACGATCCTGAAGAATGCATTCGTCGCGGTATTACTTATAATGTCACCCTAAAAGTCAAATTCCGTCTTACGGATGAGACAGGTATTAAAGAAGAAGAAGTCTACATGGGGACCATTCCTGTGATGACTGACAAGGGCACTTTTGTCATTAATGGAGCTGAGCGTGTCATTGTCTCTCAATTACATCGGTCACCTGGAATTTCTTTTGAGGAAGAACGTCATGTAAAAGGGATGATGCTTTATTCCTTTCGTATCATTCCCTATCGAGGTAGCTGGTTAGAAGGGGCTTTTGATACCAACGATCTTATTTATATTTATATCGACCGCAAAAAACGCCGTCGTAAAATTTTAGCCACCGCTTTTATTCGTACGCTTGGCTACTCTACAGATGCAGACATCATCGAAGAATTCTTTAGCACTGTAAAAGTAAAAATTAAATCCGATAAAGACTTCACTAAACTTGTTGGAAAAATTTTAGCCGAAGATGTCATTGAAGAGGGGTCCGGCATTGTTTTTGGTAAGGCTTCAGAGAAGCTGACTACAGCTATGCTTAAGAGGATGCTTGATGCGGGCGTCAATGCTGTTCGTGTTGCTGAAGATGCGGATGAAACAAGTCCAATCATCAAAATGTTGGCTAAAGATCCAACAGATTCTTATGAATCAGCATTAAAAGATTTTTATCGAAAAATTCGCCCAGGTGAGCCTGCCACGTTATCTAATGCAAGATCCGCCATTATGCGATTGTTCTTTGATCCTAAGCGGTACAACCTTGGCAGAGTTGGGAGGTATAAGCTTAATTCAAAGCTCACTTTAGATACATCAGAAGAAACCCTTGCTGAAGTGACTCTCCGCAAGGAAGATGTGATCGCCGCTCTTAAGTATTTGATTCGTCTGAAACGTGGCGATGAAAATGCCTTTGTCGATGATATCGACCATCTTGGCAACCGCCGAGTACGATCCGTTGGTGAATTGATTCAGAACCAGTGTCGTATTGGTCTTGCTCGCATGGAGAAGATCATCAAAGAACGGGTCAATCTTTTTGACTTTTCTTCAGATACTTTGACTCCTGGTAAAGTAGTTTCTGCTAAAGGTTTAGCAGGAGTGCTTAAGGACTTTTTTGGACGGTCACAGCTATCGCAATTCATGGATCAAACGAATCCAGTAGCTGAGTTAACGCACAAACGTCGTCTTTCTTCCCTAGGTCCGGGTGGTTTGAATCGTGAACGAGCCGGTTTTGAAGTTCGAGACGTTCATCCAAGCCATTATGGCAGGATTTGCCCCATTGAAACTCCTGAAGGTCCGAACATCGGTTTGATCACTTCGCTGTCGTCATTTGCTAAGATCAATGAGTTTGGGTTCATAGAGACCCCTTATCGCATCGTAAGAGATGGTATTGTCACAGAAGAGATAGAGTATATGACTGCAGATCAAGAGGAGAACTGTGTGATTGCGCAGGCCTCTGCCATTCTTGATGACTATCATATGTTCAGTGAACCTATGGTGTGGGCACGTCACAAAGGAGAATCACTAAAAATTGAGTCGAGCTTCATCACTCATATGGATGTCTCCTCTAAACAGTTGGTTTCGATTGTTACAGGGTTGATCCCATTCCTTGAGCATGACGATGCTAACCGTGCGCTTATGGGTTCTAACATGCAGCGTCAAGCTGTGCCTTTATTATGGACGCAATCTCCTTACGTCGGGACAGGTCTTGAGGCGAGATCGGCGCGTGATTCAGGCGCTGTTTGTGTAGCAGAGGAAGATGGAACTGTAGAGTATGTGGACGGATACAAGATTGTTATAGCGTCCAAAGATAATCCGCTCAGCAAGAAGGTCTATCAGTTAAAAAAATTCCTTCGCTCGAACGCAGGCACTTGCATCAACCAAACCCCATTGTGCTTGGTCGGTGATAAGATTAAGGCTGGGGATGTCATTGCAGATGGCCCTGCGACAGATAAGGGGGAAATCGCTCTTGGTAAGAACGTTCTAGTGGCATTTATGCCATGGTGTGGCTACAACTATGAAGATGCGATCATCATTTCTGAGAAACTGTTGCGCGAAGACTACTACACTTCTATTTATCTAGAAGAGTTTGAGTTGACAGCACGGGATACCAAGCTTGGTAAAGAAGAGATTACTAAGGACATTCCAAATGTTTCTGAGGAAGCTCTTGTTAACTTAAGCGAAGATGGCATTATTCGCGTTGGTGCAGAAGTCAAACCCGGTGATATTCTTGTTGGTAAGATCACTCCTAAATCCGAGACAGAGTTAGCACCTGAAGAACGTCTTTTACGTGCAATTTTTGGTGAAAAAGCTGCGGATGTTAAAGATGCCTCTCTGACTGTGCCTCCAGGAACGGAAGGCGTGGTGATGGACGTCAAGGTGTTTAGTCGAAGAGATCGTCTTTCTAAAACAGATGATGAACTTGTAGAAGAAGCTAGCCGTATCAAGGACATTCATCAGGAATATAAAAACAAAGAAGCGGAACTCATTCTAGAGTTTCATGAAAAACTTGGAGCGCTTCTTCTCAACGAAACAGCCCCAGGTCCGATCATGCATCGCAAGACCGGGAATTTACTTGTGCGAGAAGGAGAAGCGATTACCCAGGAATTGATTGAGCAGCTTGAGACAGAAAAAGTTGATGATCTGATCATGCCTGAGAATGAGAGGTATGTAGAACTCAAGAAATTACTGCGTGAATACGATGTTGCTATGCAGACCCTGCAGACCCACCATAAGACAGAAGTGGAGTTCATGCGCAAAGGGGACGCAGAGTTAGATCCTGGTGTCATACGACAGGTCAAGGTGTATGTCGCCTCGAAGCGAAAGCTTCAGGTGGGTGACAAGATGGCAGGACGCCATGGAAACAAAGGTGTGGTCTCTAAAATTGTTCCAGAGGCAGATATGCCATATCTACCAGATGGACAGGCTATTGAGATCATTCTGAATCCGCTCGGTGTGCCTTCACGTATGAACCTTGGACAATTGCTCGAGACGCATTTGGGGTATGCCGCTAAAAAATCGGGAATTTTCGTTAAGAGTCCTGTTTTTGAGGGCTTCCCAGAATCTCGCATTTGGGGAATGTTAAAAGATCTAGATCTTCCAGATGATGGTAAGACTTACCTCTATGATGGTAGGTCTGGAGAGCGTTTTGATGGTCGAGTTGTCGTGGGCTATATCTATATCTTGAAGCTCAGCCACCTTGTTGCTGATAAAATTCACGCTCGTTCTATTGGTCCCTACTCGCTTGTTACTCAGCAACCTCTGGGTGGTAAGGCGCAAATGGGTGGTCAGCGATTTGGAGAGATGGAGGTTTGGGCTCTTGAAGCTTATGGGGCAGCCCACCTCTTGCAAGAGATGCTTACGGTTAAATCTGACGATGTTCAGGGCCGTACACGTATCTACGAATCGATTGTTAAAGGGGATAACATCCTCACTGCCGGTACGCCCGAGTCGTTTAACGTTCTTGTGAAAGAGATGCAGGGCTTATGCCTAGATGTTCGCACTGAAAGTGCAACAGAAGTCTAAAGGGATACGAGGAGAAATACGCACATGATGGATCATGAACAAAATGATTCTCAGTTTGATAAGTTGACTATCAAGATTGCCTCCGATGATGTCATTCGTAATGAATGGTCACGTGGAGAGATCAAGAAACCAGAGACGATCAACTACAGAACGTTCAAACCTGAAAAAGGTGGACTGTTCTGCGAAAAGATTTTTGGCCCTATGCGTGATTGGGAATGCGCCTGTGGCAAATACAAAAAGATCAAACACAAGGGAATTGTCTGCGATCGCTGCGGCGTCGAGGTTACACTTTCTAAAGTGCGTCGCGAAAGAATGGCACATATTGATCTTGCGGTGCCTGTTGTGCATATTTGGTTTTTCAAAACGTTGCCTTCCCGTATTGGTAATATTCTGGGGATGTCCTCTACTGATTTAGAGAGAGTCATTTACTATGAAGAGCATGTTGTTACTGATACTGGACGTACTACTTTAGAAAGAAAGCAACTTCTTTCCGATACTGAACTTCGAGAAGCGCAAGAGAAATGGGGAAGCGATGCTTTTACGGTAAAGATGGGTGGTGAGGCGATTCGCGACCTCTTGGAAAAAGAGGATCTTGAAGCTGTAGTTGTCGATCTTAAAGAGAAGCTTCGCAAGACTAAGTCAATGCAAGCCCGTATTAAACTGGCTAAACGACTCAAAATTGTCGAAAGTTTTACCTCTTCGCCTAATAAGCCAGACTGGATGGTCATGGCTTGTGTTCCAGTGATCCCTCCAGACCTAAGACCTCTTGTTCCCTTAGATGGCGGACGTTTTGCCACATCAGATCTTAACGATTTATATCGCAGAGTTATCAATCGCAATAATCGACTTAAATCGATTCTTAAACTCAAAACGCCAGAAGTTATTGTGCGTAATGAAAAGAGGATGTTGCAAGAGGCAGTTGACGCTCTTTTTGATAATGGTCGTCATGGTCATCCTGTCATGGGAGCAGGTAATCGCCCACTAAAAGCGCTTTCTGAAATGCTTAAAGGCAAACAGGGTCGATTCCGTCAAAACCTCTTGGGTAAACGTGTTGACTACTCAGGTCGTTCGGTGATCGTCGTTGGTCCAGAACTTCGCTTTAATCAGTGTGGATTGCCAAAGCAGATGGCTTTGGAGCTTTTCGAGCCATTCATCGTTAAACGCCTTAAGGATTTAGGGTATGTCTATACGATCCGTTCTGCGAAGAAAATGATTCAGAAACAAGCAGAAGAGGTATGGGACGTTCTAGATGAGATTATTAAGGGTCATCCTGTTCTCCTAAACCGTGCTCCTACCTTGCACCGTCTTGGTATTCAAGCTTTTGAACCGACTCTTATTGAAGGCAAGGCGATTCGGATTCATCCACTTGTTTGTACAGCATTTAATGCTGACTTTGACGGTGACCAGATGGCGGTCCATATCCCTCTTTCGATTGAGGCGCAGCTAGAAGCCAAAGTGCTTATGATGGCTCCTGATAACATCTTTTTACCCTCATCGGGAAGACCTGTTGCCGTGCCTTCTCAAGATATGATCTTGGGACTCTATTATCTCATGTTAGATCCCTTATATATTCCTGAGGAGCAAGGCAAAAAAACAAAGGTCTTTCGAGATACAGAAGAAGTCCTTCTCGCGCTTAGTGCTGGAGGGAGCTTTAACTGGTATGAACAAGAACAAAAAGAGGGTGCTCGTCGCGATGAACTAGGACGAGGCTTGCGTATCCATGAGAAGATCAAGGTGCGCTTACCTCAGGGAATTATTGAAACGACGCCAGGTCGTGTGCTGTTTAATACCATTGTGCCTAAAGAGCTCGGGTTCCAGAACTATTCACTGCGTAAGAAAAATCTCGGTGAACTTGTTCTCGAGTGTTACAAGAAAGCAGGCCTTGAGGCATCAGTACAGTTTCTCGATAATCTTAAGAATATCGGTTTTAGTGAAGCTACTAAAGCTGCATTGTCGATGGGAGTATGCGATGTACGAGTCCCATCTGATAAGATTAAAGTGATTGAGAGTGCTTACGCCAAAATTGAAGTGGTGAAGAAGCAGTATGAGGATGGTATCATCACTGATGGTGAGCGTCATTCGAAGATCATTAGTATTTGGACGGAAGTATCGGATATCCTTTCCGAGGAACTCTTCAAGTTAATCAGTGAACCAAAACACTTCGAGCTTAATCCTTTGTATATGATGATGGATTCTGGAGCTCGTGGTAATAAATCACAGGTTAAACAGTTGGGTGCTTTACGGGGACTGATGGCGAAGCCTTCTGGGGAGATTATTGAGTCGCCTATTACCTCTAATTTCCGTGAAGGGTTGAGTGTTCTTGAATACTTTATTTCTTCTCACGGTGCACGTAAAGGTCTTGCCGATACGGCCCTTAAGACAGCTGACTCTGGGTATTTGACACGTAGACTCGTTGACGTTGCACAAGATGTCATTGTCAATGAAGAAGATTGTGGTACGTTGAATGGTATTGAGGTATCTGCCATTAAGCAAGGGCAAGAGGAATTGTTGCCATTGCGAGATCGTATTTTTGGTCGAACTGCCTGTGACGATATTTACCAGCCAGGAGATAGTACAAAGGTACTGGCCCGAGCAGGTGATGTACTCAATATCGTTCAAGCTCAATCTATTGATGACTCAGGGATCGATTCTATCAAGATTCGCTCTGCATTGACTTGCGAAACTCGTCGCGGTGTCTGCGCTAAGTGCTATGGTCTTAACCTTGCTAATGGTCGTGTTGTCGGCATGGGCGAAGCGGTTGGGATCATTGCTGCACAATCGATCGGTGAACCTGGAACACAGCTCACGATGCGTACTTTCCACTTGGGTGGTATTGCTTCTGCTGCTGTGAGCCCAGAGCTTGTGGCTGATCAAGAGGGTATCCTAGTTTACATGGATATTCGCACAGTGCAGAACGAAGAAGGCATTTGGATTGCTCTGAATAAGAATGGATCCTTACATATTGTCCGAGATGAGGGGCGTACGCTTGAAGAATACAAAAAACTTTTAAGCACTAAGTCCATCGAGCCTCTACAAACTTTTGGAGTTGAACTTGGTACTCGTATCCTCTTCAAGGATGGAACCAAAGTAAAAACTAAGACAAAGATAGCGGTTTCCGAACAGCATAATGTGCCGATTATTTGTGAACGCCCAGGCTTTGTTAAATATGAAGACTTGGTGGAAGGGATTTCAACGCAGCGGGATGTTAACAAGCAAACAGGTCAAACTGAACTTGTTGTTAAACAACATCGCGGAGAACTCCATCCACAGATCGTTATTTATGCCGATCGTGATTTCAAGGAACTTGTTGGTACATATGCGATCCCTTCAGGCGCCTTTATTTCGGTGCAAGAGGGGCAATCAGTGACAGCAGGTATATTGTTAGCACGTTTGCCACGAGGTGCGATCAAGACGAAAGACATCACTGGGGGTCTTCCTAGGGTTGCCGAGCTTTTTGAAGCTCGACGTCCAAAGGATGCTGCCGAGATCGCTAAGATCGACGGTGTAGTGGATTTCCGTGGAGTACAGAAAAATAAACGCATTGTGGTTGTACGAGATGATGAATCAGGTATGGAAGAGGAACATTTAATTCCTCTCACTAAGCACTTGATTATTCAACGTGGTGATAATGTGGTGAAAGGCCAGCAACTTACTGATGGTCTTGTAGTGCCACATGAAATCCTTGAAATTTGCGGGGTACGAGAATTGCAGAAGTATCTGGTGAACCAGGTACAGGAAGTGTATCGTCTTCAAGGCGTGGACATCAACGACAAACACATTGAAATTATTGTTCGTCAGATGCTCCAAAAGGTGCGTGTGACAGATCCAGGTGATACGACGTTCTTGTATGGGGAAGACATCGATAAGAAACTCTTCCACAAACAAAATCGCAAAGTCATTGATGAAGGTGGTAAGCCGTCGCAAGCAGCCCCCGTTCTACTGGGGATTACTAAGGCGTCGCTTGGTACAGATTCTTTTGTATCAGCAGCTTCCTTCCAAGAGACAACTCGTGTTCTTACCGATGCAGCCTGCGAGGGGAAAACCGATTATATGCTCGACTTCAAAGCGAACCTCATTATGGGGCATATCATCCCAGGGGGTACAGGTTTTCAGGAATACCATGATCGGGTCAAAAAATATGTTGATCGCGAAATGGAAGAAGACCTCATGCTGGCATTTAGAGAGTAGTCTTTTCGAAAGAGATGTTCTTGAAACAAAAAGGGGAGCTTTTACAGCTCCCCTTTTTTTATAGCAAGAGAGTCGAAAAAAGGCTCAAAAGAGCCCTAAAATCGACTGAAGCTTAGTTTCGAAAGAGCTCTGTTTTGTCCGACTTGGCATAAAGCGATTTTTTTGATAGAAAATTGTAGAAGCTGTTGGCATTCTGGTATTCGTAGAAAGAGAGCTCCGCATAACCCAGGACCTTCGTTAAAAATGCTCGTTTTGCGATTTTTCATTTTTTGCTCGCCCCCTATGAGATATCTCGCATATGTGGGCTCGCTCAAATCCGAAATCTCGCTAAAACGGATCATTTTTTTCAAAGATGCTGAGTTATGCAGGAGTCTCTTGGAAGAAGGAATCGCTTCGATGAGATTCCGAGAACGAACATTTTCAACGAAGATACTTAGCTATGCAGAGGTCTCTAAGAAGCTATGTGTCCAAAACTTGCGTTAAGCAGGGTATATGCGTCCATTATGTTCTTTCTTTATTTGTAGTGCCTTCGGGTTGCTCGTCGGTGCGTGTAATTCTGGAGACCCTTTTGAGAATTTTTGTGCAGAGGGAATTGAGGAAAGTTTTAGCCCCCACTTTAGCATAGGGTGTCCGACGCAAGGGGGCGATTTTTTTATACCCGTTAAATATGGTTGCTACCCTGATGGAGGTGGATTATCTCCACCGATTAGTTGGAAAGGAGTACCGAGAGGTGCCACACATCTTCGAATTATTGTTGAAAATGTGATGTGCTCTCGTGAGTGCAACCGTTGTTGTAAATGCAATCATTGGGTGCTTGATATTCCACTAAAAGAATTAAGAGAGACTGTAGGGGGGATTGCTGAAGGAGCTTTCCTAGATCCTTCGGTGCAAGCAATTACGTTGCCTAACTCAAAAGGCAAGAGAGAATATACACCGCTTTGTGCAGCTAAAGAACAAACTCAGGTCTATGTATATAAAGCTGTAGCCTATCGCCTGGAGGGGATTAAAACTGTAGTTTTAGGAAGATCGCAAAGTAAGCCTCTTTTGTTTTCTTTAGATCATCAACCTGTTGTAGACAAAACTTCTTCGTAGGAAAAAATAGTATGTATCATTATCGGCGAGTTTTGTGTTGTGTTGCCAGTATGATGCTTTTGTGTCCTATAATCACGTTGATAGCAGCTCCGCGTTGTGAGGAAGTGGAACTTTTTTTCTCTCAATTACAGACTCTTAAAAATAAGGAGCAGTGGCAAGAGATCATCCATATAGGAGAAAAGGCAGAAAGTCTTTCACGCATTGAGGAAGATGTTGAAAGTGAATTTTTTATTGTAGATCAGCTCGTTTCTACATATTTTCGATGTGGAGATTTTTCTAAGGCTTATGAGAAGGGGCGACATCTTCAGGATCTTGCTAAAATCATAGATCGCAAGGAGTATGCAGTTGATAGCTTGTATAAGTTGTCTGCGACAATAAGAGGCCTAGCTAGTGAAACTGATAATCCTGAAGAACAAAGCAGACTATTCACTGAAGCTAGAGGGTATACGGAAAAAGCTTTGATGATTTGCCGGTCGGAGCACCCTAAAAATTTAGAGCTTCTTGCTAAAGTGCTGTTTAATGCAGGTGCTGCAGAAGCGGATGATGTTTCTGGGAATCTTCAGGCTGCCATATCCTACTATGATGAAGCTCTTCTATATTTCTCCTTAGAGGCTAGTGAAGACTATGTTCAAAGAACTATGATTCGTCTTGGCAAAGCTTATCTATTGCTCGGGGATCTAGACACAGCAAGTCATCTAATCAATGAGCTTAAGAAGAAATCTTTAGAGCCACGAACATTCATGCATAGCCTCTATCTGGAGGCTCAACTACTAAGAACTCAAGGAAAATTTCAGGAGGCCTCGGTGATAGCACTGAAGGGGCAAGAGATAGCCAGATCCCTAGGAGCTAAAGCAGATCTTAAACGTTTTGAAGCATTGATTTCTTCAAAAGAAGCTATGGAGTAGGGGGTGGGATAAGGTTGTCCTAAGATACTACGGTAGCATAGGTACTTATAACCATAAATTTTCATTAACCAACTTCATACATAATACATAAAGTAATACGAGTTTGTTTGTTCTTCTGTTGTTAATAGCGAGTAATTTTTATTATTACTCGCTATTAACGTTGTTTGTTTAGTTTTTGAAGAATTTATTTTGTTTTGAATAGATTATCGATAGTATAAGAAGAACGATTGGAATAAAGAAGCAATTGATAAAGAGGAGAAATCCATGATGCCAGTGCATTTTATATTCAAATGTTGCTGCATGCATGAGATGTCCATGTGCGCAACCTAAAGCAAAGACAGCGTAGGATATGATAGTGGATAACCAAAATCCTTTTCGCTGCCAAATAGAAAGAATACCTACTAATCCAAACCCTAGATTGGCCATACCAAGGAGGTGTTGGAATGGACTATCTGGCCATCCCATCATGGCGGCAGTTTGAGGGCCGTAAAACGAGTGAGCTATCCATCCAATCAGACTCATGATCCCAATATTCAAAGGAATCATATAGGCTAGGAAAAGTTCTAGGAGTTTGGATGAAGAACGGCTTTTCTTCCGACAGTTTAGATGGATAATTGCTGCTACGATAGCTATCAAAAAAAATATAAGTGGAAGCATGAAATACCTATTTTTTGGGTCATTACCCTTTCTTTATTCTTCATTATCACGGTAATTATTTATATAAAAGCGTAAGTTGTGAATGTGTGATTAATTTCTAATGAACTATTTTTAATTTGTGTGTTTTTTTGTTTAGTCTCATGTGGTTCTATTCTAAAAAAGAGGAGAAGAACTGCAAATGGTCTCTAATATTCATTGAGCAATGCGAATAAGCTATTTTTATTAGAGAGAGTGTGTCATAATCGCCGAATTACACACCAAAAGCTTAGATAAATATGGATTTCAAAGATTTAATTCCGCATCCAGGGATTCTGAAAACGTTAGAAGAGGCTGGATACACTAACCCTACACCTATCCAAGAGCAAGCGATTCCTCTGATACTTAGTGGAAGGGACCTGCGCGCGTCTGCTCAAACAGGGACAGGGAAAACAGCTGCCTTTATTCTGCCTTCTCTAGTTCGTTTGACCACTCCATCACCCATCCAAGTAAAGGGGCCGAGGATTCTTATTCTTGTGCCTACTCGAGAGCTTGCTATGCAGGTAGCTAATGAGGCTGTTAAGTATAGTAGATACCTTTCCCAAGTCAAAACAGTTTGCATCTATGGGGGAGCTCCGTATCCGATTCAGAATAGAGAATTGTCTAGACATCATGAGATTCTTGTTGCGACTCCAGGGCGCCTAATGGATCATATGGAACGAGGACGCATTAATTTCTCAAGATTGGAGCTTTTGATCCTTGACGAAGCAGATCGGATGCTAGATATGGGATTTATCGATGCGGTAGAAGAGATCGTTGCTGCAATTCCCAAAACACGTCAAACGCTTATGTTTTCTGCTACCCTCAAGGGAAGTGTTCTAAACTTGTCCAGACGTCTTTTGAATGATCCTGCGGAAGTGAATGTGGCCCATGAACATGCAAAACATGAAAATATTGAACAACGATTGCATGCTGTTGAAAACCTGGATCATAAATATCGTCTTTTGGACGATCTACTCAATGACCCAATGCTTCACCAAGCGATTGTTTTTACCTCGACAAAACGCCAGGCTGATAGTCTTGTCGATAAATTATCTAGAAGTGGGCAACAGGCAGCTGTGCTGCACGGTGGTATGAAACAAGGGCAGAGAACACGGACTATTTTGCAACTGCGTCAGGGTAAAACTCGCGTATTGGTGGCAACAGATGTAGCTGCTAGGGGGATCGATATTCCAGCAATTAGCCATGTTATTAACTTTGACCTTCCCATGAGTGTTGAGGACTATGTGCATCGTATTGGTAGAACAGGAAGAGCTGGGGCTAAGGGGATTGCGTTATCTTTTGCAACACCTAGAGATATGCAAACCGTAAGGCGTATTGAGCGGTTTACAGGTCAGAAAATCATCTCACAATCGATGTCGAATGCAGACTCAGTTGATGGATATGTCCCATCGCGACCTAAACCTAGATCTCGACCGTTTATTAAACGAGCGGCTCCTAGAGAATATCGCCCTGCTGGTCAAAAATCATTCAACCCGAAGCATAGAAAACCAAGAGATTGAAGATTTCGTCTTAAGAGACTGGCTTAAAATCTTATGCCAGTCTCTAAGAAGCCTGTTTAAAATCTAAAGTTGTTTTGAATTTAGCCTGCTCTAAAGCGTTTGGATAGGGAAATAAACATCACAAAGAAAGAAACGTTTGGTAGACTGCCCTGAATGGTTTACGGCAGGATTTTTATGCAAACGTCTCTAAGCTCATTGATAGATCACACTTTGTTAAGGCCTGATGCCACTGCAGAAGAGATTAGGCAGCTTTGTCAGGAAACAATCACTTACCAATTTGCCTCGGCTTGTGTCTACCCATGTTGGGTCTCATATGCACGTGAACAGCTTGTAGACGCTACACTATGTAGTGTTGTGGGTTTTCCTTTGGGCATGAGCATGTCGGAAACTAAATCTATAGAAACCAGCCAACTCGTGAGATTAGGCGTAGATGAAATCGATATGGTCATTCATATAGGTGCGCTCAAATCAAAAAATTATTCCCTAGTAAAAAGTGATATAGAGTGTGTGGTGAAGGCTGCTGAACACGCCATTGTTAAAGTCATTATTGAAACTTGCATGTTAACTAATGAGGAAAAACAGTTAGCTTCACTTCTAGCTGTTGAAGCGGGAGCGCAGTTTATTAAAACCTCTACAGGCTTTTCTAAAGCTGGTGCTACGGTTGCCGATATAGCACTTATACGAAAAGTTGTAGGTCCTGAAATTGGAATAAAAGCATCAGCAGGGATTCGTGACTATGCAACAGTGATGGCAATGGTTGAAGCTGGTGCTACTAGGATTGGTACCAGTGCAGGTGTAGCTATTGTAGAGCAGGAACCTAAGCCTTACAAAAAGACTTTACAATGATTAACCTATATTAGGACGTAGCCAAACCTCAGGGTTGGACGATCGCAACTAGCCCGTATTTCTCAATACGAGCGACGTTGCGATAAGATCCAATCGCGAGAATTTTCGCTTACGTTCTGTGTAGGTTAATCATTGCGGATTGATATTAGACAGTCTCTAACCTTCAGGTTTCATAATGGGGAAGAAGAGAACATCTCGGATCGAGTGAGCGCGTGTGAAAAGCATGACAAGGCGATCTATACCGATGCCAAGACCACCAGTGGGAGGCATACCTTGACAAACGGCCTCGATGAATTCTTCATCTAGAGGATGGGCTTCCTCATCACCGGCTTCTTTCTTCTTAGCTTGTTCTTCAAGGAGCTCTCTTTGTAACTGAGGATCATTGAGTTCTGTGTAAGAATTGCAAAACTCATGACCAAGAATAAAGGTTTCAAATCGCTCGACAAGGCCAGCTTTCCTGAGATCGGGATCTCGATGGAGTTTACATAGGGGTGTGGTTTCTACAGGATGGTCGATGATGTGGTGCGGTTGAATCAGATGTTTTTCAGCGAACTCACCAAAGAGTTTAGCAATGAGAGTGCCTCGGGCAACATTTTTAAGCTCTTTAGGGTCGATCTTAGCATGCTCGATGAGCATGGACCGCATTTCTTCATCACTTAACTTTGCCACATCGATTTGTGCATAGACGGAAAGAGCGCTCTCCATGCTTAGCCGTTTCCAAGGAGCTTTGAGCTCAAGAAGATGCATAGGATTGCCGGCTTCATCGGTGATCTCTAATTCGGTTGAGCCGAAAAGATCAAGAGCTAGACCCTCGAAGAGGGTCTCGGTCAGAACCATCATGTCATTGTAATCAGTATAGGCAGCATAAGCCTCCAACATGGTGAATTCGGGATTATGCGTGCGATCAAGACCCTCATTACGGAAAACTTTGCCAATTTCAAAGATGCGGTGCAAGCCGCCAACGATCAGTTTTTTTAGAGAAATTTCTAAAGCAATGCGTAAGTACATACCCTGGTCGAGGGCGTTGAGATGACTAGTAAAGGGGCGTGCCTCGGCTCCACCGTAAAGGTTCTGTAATATGGGGGTTTCTACTTCTTGGTATCCTCGGTCATGGAAATAATTACGTATGAATCTTAAAATCCGACTGCGAAGCTTAAAAGTATGTTGGACATCAGGATGGACGATGAGATCAAGCCATCGTTTTCGGTAACGAGTTCCTTTGTCCGCTAGACCGCTGTGTTTGTCGGGAAGAGGGAGTAAGGTTTTACAGAGTAGAGTGATGTTTTTTACGTAGAGGGTTAACTCCCCGACGTGGGTTCTAAAGAGATGACCCTCAACGCCAATGATGTCGCCAAGATCGATCTTTTTTTCAATGAATTTAATAGGGGAGAGTTCGCTACCCTCTTTTAATCCTTCAACTCGTGTTAGATCGCGGTTGAACATGAGTTGAATTCTACTGCCTTCATCTTGGATGGTGGCAAAAGCATTTTTACCCATGGAACGGAAAAGTACGAGACGTCCAGCGACTTTGAAAAAGGGGGTGGTCCCAGCAGCGGCATCATCGCTACTTCCCACATCTTTACCTAAAAATTCACTTTGTAGTTGGTAGACTTCATGAGTAGGTTGGAAGATTGGCGGATAGGGATCAACCCCCATCTGGCGAATATCGGCTAATTTCTGGGATCGAAGGCGGAATTCTTCGTGTTGCTGGTAGTCTGGTTTTTCCATAATATGACGACTAGCCTAGGGAAATTTACGTTTACAGTCAACTCGACTTTGTCATTAGAGCCAATTGCAAAATTCTAATGGTCGGAATTGAAGCCAGTTGCGCGGCGGCCAGTAGTGTTTTGCAATTGGATGATTATTTAGATTAAGAAAACGTAGAAATAGGGTCACTATCAATAAGCAAGCGAATATCTGAAGAGATAGATTTTTGGACTTCTTCTATCAAAATTTTAGTGACGGGGGAGCAGGAAGGGCCCTTAATAAGAAACTGAAAGCGGTAGCGGTCCTTAATGCGTGGATGGCCACATGGGATGACAGGCTGTAGTTCATAAACAGAAGGGAGTCGTTCAAGAAGTTTGCTACGTAGGGCCTCAAGAGTTTTTTGAACATCAAATTCTTTAAGACCATTAGCCATGACTTTGACTAGGCGGTTGAAAGGGGGATATGTAAATAATTTTCTTCCTTCGATTTCTTCATGATAAAAAGAAAGGTAGTCTTGTTCTGCTGCCAAGCGGATGATGGGATGCTCTGGCAGCCACGTTTGAATGATGACGATTCCAGGAAGAGCTCCCCGTCCTGATCTCCCAGCTACTTGTGTAAGCAATTGAAAAACACGTTCACTAGAACGAAAATCGGGAATATTGAGGGCAGCATCAGCATTGAGGACTCCAACAAGAGTCACAGAGGGAAAGTGTAGACCTTTGGCAATCATTTGCGTTCCAATCAATACATCAGCTTTACCGGCACGGAATTGTTTGAAAAGTTTTTCGTGACTGCCTTTATGTTTTGTCGTATCGGCATCCAAACGAAGGGTGCGGATTTCTGGGAAAATGGCATGTAAAGTGCGCTCTACTTGTTCGGTGCCGACCCCTTGATATTTGAGATGCTCCGTGCTTCCACAAAAAGAGCATGTAGAAGGTGGCGGTGATAATTCATAGGCACAAAGGTGACAAGCTAACCGGCTATCTTTACGATGGTAAGTAAGAGCTATGTCACAGTGTGGGCATTGAGCAGATTTGCCACAAGAGGTGCAAAGACGTAGGGCATTGTAACCACGTCGATTAAGAAAAAGGAGCGTCTGTTCTCCACTTTTAACGCGTTTTTCTATTTCGTTGAGAAGCGACTGTGAAAATACAGCATAACCTTGTTGTTTAGTTGCCTCTTCTCTCATATCGACAATGTCTACTTTTGGCAGAGAGGACTCCTCTGCTCGTGAAGCCACTGTAGAGAGTTGGTATTTACCTTGAAGGGCATTATAATAACTTTCTAAACTGGGGGTGGCACTTCCTAGAATGACTGTAGCTCCGCTCAGTTTGGCGCGCATGATCCCCACGTCTCTTGCATGATAACAGGGAGATTCATCTGTTTGTTTATACGAGCTATCATGTTCTTCATCAATAATGATAAGTCCGAGATTTTTCAGTGGGGAGAAAATAGTAGATCGAGGGCCAACGGCAATCGTTGCATCGCCACGGTATAATGCATGCCAACTATCGCGTTTTTCTCCATCGCTAAGACGATAATGGAACAGTACTGCGTGATCGGGAAACCGCCCTTTAATTCGTTCAATAGTTTGAGAAGTCAATGCTACTTCAGGAACGAGAAACAGTGCAGATTTGCCTTGTTTCAAGGCATGGGCAATGGCTTGTAAGTAGATCTCTGTTTTTCCACTACCCGTGACTCCATGAATCAAATGCACAGCAAATAAAGAACTATCCAAGCTATTTGTGATAGCAGATAAGGTGGACTGTTGTTCTTTTTTCAAAGATTTAGGTTTAGTAGGAACATAGGTGGCAAGAGCCAAGGGATTCCGTTCTATTTCTAGGTAGGATGTGCTGATCACACCTTGGAGTTCAAGGCTCTCTAAAGCGTTGCGAGAAGAATTAGCTTGTTCGAGAAGCTCAGTAAGTAAAACGCCATGCGGGTGTTCCAATAAACAATCCAGTATCCTTGCTTGGGCCTCCTTTTTCCCTCGCAAAGTTGTCGTGAGTTCCATAAGTTTCGGGCGAGATTGAGTGGGAGTGACAAAGAGTTGTTGTTTTGCCTTCATCCCTTTACGAATTGTGGGTGGCAAAAAAAGTCTTAAAACTCGGTGTAAAGGACTTGCATAATAGTCGGAGATCCAGCGTGCTAATTCCAAAAGATCCTGAGAAATAAGGGGGGCTTCAGATAATAGCTGTGTAATCGCCTTGACGTTAGGAAATGCGCTATGGTTTCGTAAAGCTACGATCGTTCCCTTGCGAAAAGTTGAACGTAGAGGTACAAGTACGCGAGAACCGATGGCAGTATAATTGCTGAAACCTTTGGGTATGAGGTAGTCGAGTTCTCGATCGAGCCCTTCGTCGAGCACCACACCAGCAATAGCCAAGGGTTGGGAGGCGCTTATTGGAGTTTTTGCCCGATCCACTGCCATAATTTACGCTTATTTAAAGGGTCATCGAAGACTTTTTCTATGGGAGGAAGGAAATGAAGGCGAGCTTTTCCCAGGTGAAATTCTGCTGTGCTAGGGTGTTGAATCACAAGGGATTTAAGAAATGGCGTTTTCCAACTGTCTAAAAGTGGAGCAAAAACAACAGCGAGTTGAGGGAGCTCCAATAATGCTTTCCATGAACGTTCTTTTTCCACTTCCAATGCATGAATGACTTGCGCTTTGCAATGCAGCGTGGAGATGGTTTTAGCCACGTTGTCTAAAAATGTTTTTTCAAGAGAGGTCCTTGTAAAGGAAAGAATAAGTACGCGCACTTGATGCTCTCGATGTTTCCAAGCATTTTTGCGCTGTAGAGCTTCATCATCGTTGGGAATAATGGATTTAAGATGAAGATGGGGGCAGCTTTTTTCTATGGCTATTCTCAAACTGTCGATGAGAGGTGCTTGAGTAGGTGGTGGAGGTAGAGGATCTTCTTTCTTAATTTCTTCGGAGACGGTGATGTTTTCAACGGGGGGAGTTGGAGTGGGCTGTTCTTCAGATTTCTTAGGAAAAAGTCGTGGTGTATTGCGAATGACGATCGGTGTCGATGGAAAAGGTGAATATATTGGAGTAGAGGAGAAGAGATAAGGTCGCTGTTGCGCTTCTTCTTGAATGAATTGTTTGACATCCTGAAGGAGCGTCAGTACTGCAAGACGACTCATAAGGTTTTCATCAGTTCGACAATTTCATAAGAAATAGGAATAAAACCTCTAGCTTGCCATTTTATTTTCATATCGCAAACAAATTGGTCCCACCCCTCAGCATGCCACGATCGTAAAAGTACACCAAGAGGGATGTATTTTTTAAAGTTTTGGTGGTGTCGCAACAGAAAAAGAATGAGGCCTTCTTCTTGATGACAAGCATGGATAAATGGGGTCAGTAATGTGCACAGGAGTTTTTGTTGAGAAGAAGGAATGGTCTCTTGGTGTTCTAATTTCTGCATCGTTTTCTTAAGTGTAGTACAAGAGATTTCAGGAAAAGCCAAAGAGAAAAGCGAGATATGTTCTGCGAGTTCTTTTGCCGCATTACGTTTGAGCGCAGAGAGGAAAAATTGCAAAAGCAATGAGCGTTTACGTAATGTAAACACATCATTTGGTGAAAAGGGGGAATAGAGAATAGAACGTACGCTCTCCATGGCCCCTAGTATTGCGGATTTTTGCAGCAATTACAAGGTAATTTACTAGAGATCGAATAACGCTTCGACGTAGTGTTTAGGATCAAACGATGTAAGGTCCTCGTCTCCTTCTCCGATACCTACCCAAAGAATGGGCACGCCAAGTTTGCGATAGATAGCGAGCAGGATACCGCCTTTAGCGGAACCATCTAATTTAGTGATGATAAGACCTGTCAATGGAGTAAAAGAGTTGAAGACTATCGCTTGGTCTAGAGCATTCTGCCCTGTCGTTGCATCGATGACAAGCCACGTTTCGTGAGGCGCATTTTCGATAGTCTTACTAGCAACTCGTTGGATTTTACCGAGTTCTTGCATGAGCTCAGTTTTATTCTGAAGTCTTCCTGCCGTATCAATAAATACTATGTCACAGTGACGTGCTTTAGCCGCAGCTAGGGCATCGAACACAACGGCAGCAGGATCACTACCGCTTTGACCTTTGACGAGGTCAACCTTGATCCGCTCAGCCCAGATGCTAAGTTGTTCGATAGCCGCCGCCCTAAAGGTATCAGCAGCAGCCAGAAGAACGACGTTTCCTTGCTTTTTAAACAGTCTTGCCAACTTAGCAATGGACGTGGTTTTACCACTTCCATTCACACCTGTAATAAGAATCACCCTAGGTTCGCCTGGTTTGGGAATGGGGGCTAGTACCTTTGGAGGTTCATTGAGTAGCTTTAGTGCATAGTCTCGTAAACAAGACAAGATGGCTTCGCTGCTAGCCTCTTTGTGAGAGCGTAAGAAACGGCGTACGATTTCAGTCATATCTACAGCTGTTTCAGTGCCTAGGTCGGCTTCATAGAGAATTTTTTCTAGCTCTTCTAGAGTAGATTCATCAATTTTTCCGCTAAAGAGCTGTTGGATTTTTTTGGCCAAAAGAGAACGAGTCTTCGCCAAAGCATTTTTGATTTTATCAAAACCTGATTTCAAGAACCCAAGCATAGAAGTAGTCAATGGTTATTAGAAAAATGAAGAGGATAACAGATAGACTGCATCAGTTCAATCGAGAGGTTACTGAGTGCAGGTAACCGAGGATTAAATACAATTTTTTAAACGCGACCTCTATAACTGATAGGAGCTACTGTAATCATTAGCCCAACCATCCCAAAGATCGTCATCTTTAGCTTTTCTTAAATAGTCCGAACGCTTTGCTTTATCATATTCGATAAGGATTTCTAGCGATTTTTTCATGTCATTGAAATCCTTAATAATCCTGCTCGTACAAGAGAACGCGCCAATGCCAATTTACTGGATTCTGAAAAAGCACTGAGCTCCTTAGGTAAGGATTCAATGGAAAATTCAGCAGTATTAAAAATATAATCGAGAAACAACCTAGCCTGAGTTGGAGCGGTAAACTGCTCTTGTCCAAACTGGATGAGGGTGTGTTCATTACCCACAGTTACAGAGTATTCTATGTCTTCTTTTTTCTTGAGTCTTGTAGTGGTTGTGACATTGTCTGCGTCATGTATCACAGAAAACCCCTCATGGAATGGTAGGTTTCGTGTTTCTAGAAATTTCCCTCTAAGTTTTGTATAGGATCTTTTAATTTTATCTTGGTTTTTACAGAGCAATTCTAATGTTAGCTTCACCTCGTCGTCTATTTGGTCATAGCCACCTGCATGCAACCTACGTGGAGGCAAAGCTTTTCGCAAATTATTTTCTTCCATTGCAAGTTCTGTTAAAAAATCAATCCATGTAAAGACCTGAATACCTACTGTTAAATGAAGGGAATATTTTTTTGCAGTTAATGCTTCATGTACATACCCGCGTGGAATATAAAGAAAGTCTCCTGGCTTTAAATATACCTCATGTATGGGAGCACTTAATGTATCATCAAAAGGGATATCTTCACGAGCAATTGGAAATTGAACATGCTGGTGATAGATTTTCCAAAGCTTCTCCCCCTCAATCTGCAAAATGAATACATCATGTGCATCATAATGAGCTTGAAACCCTTGTGCGGTGGAAGGAGTAAGATACATATTCACATTCACCGGATGCCCGAAAACATCTTCCAGTTTATCACAGAGCTTTCTTAGTGGCTCAAATCGATTATTAATCGAATTGAGTACAATTGTATTACCTGCCCTAAATCCTGCCATGACCTTACGAGTGCTCAAGCAGGTCTTAAGTCTATTTTGAGTCAGATACATATTGATGTTCTGTTCTTTTTTATTATTCAGTAAACGTATCTGTGAAGAATCGAAAGCCTGTAAAGTGGAAAGCAGAAAATCTACATCTTTTAATGAAAACAATCCTTCATACCCCTCTGCACCTCGGTCTGTTAAAAGAAGAGTTTTTTTTTCCCAGTAGAGCCTAAAAAAATCTTCTTGCGTAATAGGTGCAATAAGCTTTTGGAAGTTAAAAGGATTAATCAACATAGCGTTTATCCAACATGTGTCTTGATTTTTTCATCATAATCGGATCAGCTTATTTCAAAAAAGCCGTTAAATTTCGCAACAACTGGCATTGGTAGTAAAGTCAAATATTCAAAAAAATGTCTGGCTGAAGCATTGCGTATGGTTAAGCAAGAGATCTAATATCTCATATGGAGCGCTAGGGTTCATCGGATTTTACCTGACTTTTGCAAGAAGTTTTAAAGAAAATTCACATAATAGAGTAGATACTGGTATAAGGAAGTTAACCAGTGAGTGTCTTCTATCTCTAGAATGGATAGAGATGTTGTATTCACTATAACCAAATGCGATTGTCCCATGAACTTGCATGAATATCAGGCTAAGCAGATTCTTTTGCTATATGGAATTCCAATTCCAGAGTACGGAGTGGCCTCATCTGCCGCTGAGGTAGAAAAAGTAATCAGTAGTTTGGGTCTTAACGAGGCTGTGATCAAAATCCAGGTGCATGCTGGAGGACGAGGGAAAGCCGGAGGAGTGAAATTTGCAAAGACCCCTAAGGAAATCATTGAAGTAGCCTCTTCTCTTATTGGAATGAGAATGGTGAATAATCAAACAGGTCCGGAAGGTGTGATCGCTCATAAAGTGATGATTGCGAAACCTACTGATATTCGTAAGGAATACTATTTAGGAGCAGTGATCGATCGGGAACAGGCGCGTCCTATTCTCATCGCATCTCCAGAAGGTGGAATGGATATCGAAGAGATTGCGGTTAAACACCCGGAAAAAATCCTTACGATCCCAGTGGACCTAGATGGCAGAATCAAACCATTTTACCTGTTAAGACTGACGAAGTTTATGGGATGGACAGGTGAGCTTGCCAAAGAGGGAATGCAAATTGCAACAGGGCTTGCAAAGGCATTGATCGAAAAAGATGCATCCTTGTGCGAAATTAACCCTCTTGTAGAAACCTCTGAAGGAAAACTCTTGGCTTTGGATGCCAAGCTCAGCATTGATGATAATGCGCTCTTTCGTCAGCCAGAAATCAACCATTTATATGATCCAACACAACAATCGAAAAATGAAGTCGCAGCAAAAGAACATGATCTTGCCTACATAGCCCTCAATGGTAACATTGGTTGTATGGTAAACGGAGCGGGTTTGGCTATGGCGACAATGGACATCATACATCTCTATGGCGGAGAGCCCGCGAATTTTTTGGATGTCGGAGGGGGAGCATCAAAAGAAAAAGTAGCAGCAGGATTCAAGATTATCCTATCCGACCCGAATGTAAAGGCGATCCTTGTCAATATTTTTGGCGGGATTATGAACTGTGCAACGTTGGCAGAAGGAGTTCTCGCAGCTTCAGCTGAGTTAGGGATCAAGGTTCCAGTAGTCGTTAGAATGGAAGGAACGAATGTTGAAGAGGGTAAAAAGCTCCTTCATTCTTCTAAACTACCTATTATGACAGCAGATAGCCTTACTGAAGCGGCATTAAAAGCAGTACAAGTATTGGGGAAGTAGAGCATGGCAATTCTTGTGAATAAAAAAACTAGAGTGATCACACAGGGAATCTCCGGCAAAGCTGGAAAA
Source organism: Simkania sp. (assembly GCA_018333475.1). Classification (GTDB taxonomy): domain Bacteria; phylum Chlamydiota; class Chlamydiia; order Chlamydiales; family Rhabdochlamydiaceae; genus JAGXTH01. Next base: position 29,079 of record JAGXTH010000001.1, read on the forward strand.
TTCCATACAGAACAAGGAATGCTTTATGGCACTCATTACGTCGGAGGAGTCACTCCAGGAAAGGGGGGGCAGGAGGTGCTAGGGTTGCCGGTATTCGATACTGTTTATGAAGCAAAACAGGGATTGGGAACTATTGATGCATCCGTGATCTACGTACCAGCACCTTATGCTGCAGATGCTATCCTTGAAGCTGAAGATGCAGCTATTCCGTTGATTGTGTGTATTACTGAAGGGATTCCTATTCGCGATATGCTCGAAGTGAGCAGAGTGATGAGAATCAGCAAGACCAGTCGTTTGATCGGTCCCAACTGTCCTGGTGTGATCACTGTAGGGGAATGTAAAATTGGGATTATGCCAGGGTATATTCATACTCGAGGTAAGGTCGGTATTGTATCTAAATCAGGTACATTAACCTACGAAGCGGTTTGGCAAACATCCCAAATGGGGCTCGGCCAGACGACCTGTGTGGGCATTGGTGGAGATCCACTAAATGGGACTAATTTCATCGATATCCTGAAGTTGTTTGAAAAAGATCCAGAAACAGAAGCGATTCTTCTTATTGGAGAGATCGGTGGATCTGCTGAAGAAGAAGCGGCAGAATGGATTGCAAGGCATGCAACGAAGCCTGTGGCAGCATTTGTCGCTGGATTGATGGCGCCTCCAGGCCGTAGAATGGGACATGCGGGTGCTATTGTCTCAGGTGGAAAGGGGTTGGCAAAAGACAAAATCGTAGCGCTTGAAAAGGCAGGGGTTGTTGTAGCAAAATCACCAGCAGATATGGGCAAAGCCGTTGAATCTGCAATAGGAGCTAGACGACTTGCTTAAGTTTCACGGTCCGATTCCCATCACGATAAGGCCGATGTTCTGGCTTTTTGCTGCGATCATAGGGTTTCTTTACAGTCAGAGTATTGTCGGAACATTTTTTTGGATTGGGATCATCTTTATTTCCGTTCTCTTTCATGAACTGGGTCATGCATTAACAGCTAGGATGTTCGGTAAAAAGCCGCGCATTGAGCTCGTTGCCTTAGGTGGCCTGACATTTCATGAAGGACAAGATCTTCCTTATTGGAAGCAGTTTATCATCACATTAAATGGTCCGGTATTTGGCTTTTTTCTAGGGATGTTTGCATGGGCGGTTGGACGGTGGGGCGGCATTGTATCTGAACCTTATGTGTCCATAGTGCAAGACATCTTCGTGATCAATATATTTTGGACTGTTGTTAATCTTATTCCCGTACTTCCTCTAGATGGAGGGCAGCTTTTACGGATTGCCTTTGAGGGTTTTTTTGGTGCCAAGGGATTTGGTTATGCTCTGATGGCGGGGCTTGTGATTGCTGTATTGATTAGCCTTTTCTTTTTTCTCATGCAAAGTTTTCTTATTGGAGCCTTATTTTTTCTTTTTGCGTATCAAAATTTCGAGATGTGGCGCCGTACGCGTGCAATGGGAGATAAGGACCGCCATGAGGATTTACAAGCACTTCTTCTCAAAGCAGAGGAAGCTCTTCTCATGGGGCAGATAAGCCAAGCTATGAACCTTTTAACTACGCTAAGAGAGCAAACGAAAAAAGGATTGCTCTGGGCTACCGCAACGCAACAGTTAGCTCTATTGGAATACCAGGCTGGTCATCGAGATGCAGCATATGCCCTGCTTTTAGAGGTACAACATGGTCTTGGAGGAGAAACAGCTTGCATCTTACATGAGTTGGCCTTTGATGCTAGGAATTTCTCCTTAGTCACAGAACTCTCTCCTCGAGCATTTCAGATACGTCAGGAGGCAGATGTGGCCCTGCGCAGTGCTATGGCTTTTGCACAACTGGGGCAAGTGAAGCCCGCGATGGGGTGGCTTCATGCGGCAGCAGAACATGGCGTTTCATCTATTAAAGAGGTTGTCCAGAGGGAATATTTCGATCCCATTCGAGACAATCCGCTCTTTCAAAAATTTATAGCTAAGGAAAGCGGTAGCTCTTAGGTATCTGGCGGATATTCGGTGAATAGATGTCTTTGGATCCAAAGATAGAACCAAGTATATAGCTCCATAAAATTTTCGATGGACTGGGTTTTTTCAAGCTGAGCTTTTGCTTGATTTAAAGAGCATCCTTTTTGGATGCAGTTTAAGAGAAAATATTGCTTCTCATTGATTTCTTCAGATACCACCTTATTCAGATGATTGCGAAACACGATGTAGTAGTTGGGTCCTTGAGATAATATTGGAAAGGGATGATTTTCCCAATATTCTACAGTATGTTTAAGGGCAGTTTCCCTTAATTGAAATACATTGTAATCAGCACTGGCGATATGTACGTGAGGCTGAAGGAAAACGGGAACGGAAAATGGATCTTCATAAATAGAGGGATTAAAGGGCTGTAAGGCGGTCTCAAGAGAACAGTCTTTATAAGCCATGTCTATCTGTAAGAAAAGCTGTATTGTTGCTTGATCCTCTTCTTGGTAGTCTTCTTTTACCCAATGAGGAAGATGTAATAATCCAGTTACCATTGCCCAATGAGGAGGTGGATATTTTTTGAGATAAGGAATAGCAATCCGATGTTGGAATTTTTCATAGCCCAAAAAACGAACTAATAAACGCAAATGGCCTATTAGAAATCTAATTTGGTTGCTCCAGTATGTAGAATGATAAATTTGGATTCGTTCATTTGGGGATAGATTTTTAAATGGTTTAATATATTGCGCAGCTTCATATGCAGAGCTTAAGGTCAACGGTTCCTGTGGAGAACGTTGGATAGCTTGAGCCACCCATGCTTGTAATTGTAAAAGTTCTAAAGGAGGTGGGACATTTGCATTCATAAAAGAGTGTTCTCTACTAGGGCATTTTGAAATTGCTTTGCTTTTAGGGCTTCCTTCCAAGTGTCATTGAAACTGATAAAACGATCGTCCCACTCTAGAAGAGTAGAAACACCACCTGTTAATGGGTATACATCTCGATAGATTTCCCAGACAGCATCGCAAACATAATTATCATGTGTATCTAAAACGCAGTCTTTCAAAACTGTGTGACCTGCTAGATGGATCTGAATCACACGATCCAAAGGGATATTTTTGTAGAAATCTTGTGGGGAAAACCCATGATTTCTAGAAGAAACATAGATGTTATTAACATCTAACATCATGAAAATATTAGCTTTTTCTACAACTGCGGAATAAAATTCCCATTCAGTCATAGCATCTTGTTTGTAAGCAGCATAAGAAGAGATGTTTTCTAGAGCAAAAGGGATCTCAAGATAGTCTTGGACGATTCTCGCTCTTTCAGCTACGTAGTTTACAGTTTTTTCAGTAAATGGTAAGGGGAGGAGATCATGAAAATGCATTCCCTTAAGGTTACCCCAAGAAAGATGATCGGAAATCCATGGGGTCTTTGTATTTTTAGCTAGAGCCTTAAGTTTTTTAAGATAGGCAAAATCAAGCGGTACAGCACTCCCTATACATAGACAAGTCCCATGTTGTACAATGGGATAGTGTTCTGCAATTTTTTCTAAAAATCCATAGTTTTGCCCTTGTAAACTCATAAAGTCTTCGCTGATGATCTCAAACCAATCGACTGCTGGAAGTTGGCTCAGAATTTCTTTGTAATGATAAGGGCGGAGTCCTACACCTATTCCCAGATTTGGGATATGTTTTTTTAACATGTGGTATGGTTCCCTATTTTAGTTTTTCTTAGAACCTAAAATAAATTCTCCAACGCTCGTTTCTTCATAGTAATTGGAATCGATGGCTTTAGCAAATAAATCTGCATTTCCTGTGCCGACAGCGCAGGGGGCTAAATCCATGGCTGTAGCTACGAGATACATGGTTTGAAGAAGGACTCCTGTATTTTTGAGAATAAGGGCATAAGCACCGGATGGATATTTCCACGAAACTCTCTGAAAGCGTGCAGCAATAATAATCAGTATTTGAGGTGGATGTTCCGTTGTTGTAGAAAGGCGGGCTCTATGTACAATAAGATCCGTGATTTTGTTGAGATTCGATATTTTGTGTAATTCATGCTGCTGAGCATTATAATGATAGAGACTAGAAGAAATCCCAGCACAAGATTGAATGATGGGATAGAGTTCGAGTTCATAAAGGGCCCCGCCACTTGGGTAAGGTCGTGCAGAAAAATCTAAGTCTTCGATAGTTTTTAGATGTTTGATTCTTGCACATCGAAAAAGAAATTCACCCAATTGTCGAATCGTAATGGGCTCATCACCATGGACTCTTTGAGAAGTTCTGGTCTCCAGTACACGGGAAAAAGGAGGATCTTCCTTTTGAAGCGTCTCCATATCAGGTCGAAATAATGCGATTCTTTCTGAAGTAGTCGAAGTTTTTATTGCTGGTGTAGGAGGAATTTTTCCGCGAAAAGGGAAGGCTGTTTTCGGATAAGATGGAGATCTTCCTGAGCGACTACGGCTATGAAAAAGCAAATCATGAAAGTCCCACTGTATGAAGATTGGATTTTGTTCTTCTTGTGAAGAATCCCCTTCATAAGCATCAATCATCTTACTATTGAGAAAAAATTGTAGACATTGGCGGATAGTAGATTGGGAGAACTGCGGAAAATCCGCGGACAATGTGTTGGCGGAACATGGCTGTGCAAGAGCATGGAATATGAATAAACTTTCTTTTTGTTGCAAAATGAGCTGGGAAGAACAAAGGGGTGTTTCTAGAACAATACAAGAGCCTTCTCTCCGAGCATAACAAAATCGGGACAGCTGATACACTGCAGAGTCTTGGATTTCGTGTGTTTCAAAATCAAAAGGAGGAAAAGGATTCAGCGTAAATAGGGGTAGATCATGAGAGGTTATTGTGAAATTTAAAAGGTGGTGTTTTTTTAATTTATCTAAATAGTAGTATAGCTCGGCTAGTGCATTCGATCCTCCTTCCTGAAGTGCAAATGCTGCAAGAGTGTCTTCTTCTTTACCTAGCCAAAGATCTTGTAAACAGGTGTTGAGGATAGAGGAGTTCTCTTTCCAATCAATCTGAGAAAAAGGAGTACGGAGTATCGTGACTCCATCTGCATTTTTTTCCGAGGTGACTGTAGATTTAAATTGTAGATACATATCTTATAAAAACATGGGAAAAGGGTTAAGTTCTGCTTCTTTTAAGGGTTGATCAAGCCAGCCTAACTTTACTGGAACATCGTATAGTCTACCCGGAGCAAAACGGGGCCAAAAATGCCTAAGGCCAGGGACAATTACTTTAACGACTTTAAGATCAATGGGTGGACGACTCTGATCTAACACTAAAATTTCCATCCCATGGCATTCAATGATGCGTTGGCAAATCAAGAGATCCTCGAGAAGATCATCTGTTTCAATTTGTTTATAATCAGAGGCGGTCTTGAGTGGAAGATTGTGGGAACCAACAAGATACGGGTGGTCTTGTATCGTAGCTTCTTTTAACCACCTCCATTGCACTCCTTTTTTATTTTTGGATGCATTTTCAGATAGCATCTGGCTTACATGGGGCAGAAATTGATTGACTTCAGTCAGTGCTCTGGAGATGGCAATTTTAGGATTGAGGTGACAACCGAATCCAATCAGAATTTGCTCATTTTTTTGGTCTAGTCGTCGTGAAATCGCTGCAAAAACAGGAATACCTAGATCGCTTGTGATATCCAAGACCCAAAGATCCCTTTGCATTGTCGTGTATTGCGCAACGAATAATTGAAAGAAAGGTTCATTGAAGCTTTGCAAATCCACTTTCTGTTTTGTAAGGCGATTGTACCACCAAAGAGCTACGCTATCTCTCTCTATGAGCTCTGAAAGACCTTGAAGGATAGCTTCTTCAATACAGTTGCCTGCAGCATTTCCATTGGAATCTGCATAGCAAATAAAGGATTCCAGAGGTTGAGGATAGTTATAATAGCAAAATGCTGTGGGAAGATACTTAATCGTTTGGTGTGTTAAAGACCATACTGGAGACCATTCTATTTCAGCTTCCTCTACAAAGGGGGGGAAGACTTTATGTCTAATTTCAAATGAATTGTTGTTGATTTCTAGTTGGTTTTTATATTGATGTTCGCTGAACAACAATAGATCTTTAGGGTGAATTACTAATGGCTGTAATCCTTGATACGTTCCATGGATTCGCATTTCAGTACCCTGAAAAATTCCACAGTATCGTTCTATGCCTTCACATAGACAACTTACTTTAGCTTGTATCTCGCTTTGGCCTTTCCCACCACAGTATTCACGCAGGGATTCTGTACCGACTTCACTAATGATATTAGGGTCAGAAATAGCATAGTTATAGCCTCCTAAGTAAGCATGAAGGAGGGGACTTATTGGGTAATGTGTCAGCGAAGTCATAATGCCCAGGATGGGGCTGACTAAATGAGAGAATTTTTCAAACGTGAGTTCAGGGGAGCAACAGCGGTAGCCGCCATCCGCATCTTTTTCTTTTTTTCTTTGAACTAAATCGATACGGCAGGATGTTAGATCATGGAAGGATTCTAATGAAGGTTCTTTCGTGCTACAGCAGGTGCATTGGGAAAGAGGGACTAGAGCATGTTCTTGTATTTTTGTAGAAAGCAGATCCAGACTAATGAGGTTTTTATTAAGCGAAGAGCTATCCGGATGGATGATCCACTTAAACAATTGAGATATTGCAAAATGACAAGCCAGTTCCTTGGTCGTTGGAAGGGCTGCTAGAGAAGTGGAAAAAGAAGGGTGGTCTCCTTTTTTATTTCGGACATAAGAAGCCTCTATTTGATTTCTTTTTAAATGAGAAGCTAGACATTGCCAACAACCCGCCTTGTTCGGGTCAAAAATCGGACCTACCCAAATTTCACTCCCTTTTGGTTTAACAGGTATCCAGGGTCGTTTATAAAGGTGAGCTTCGGTATTTATATTTTCTAAAATGGGATCGAGATAATCTTCAGTGATAAAGAGCCCAACATCAGATGTTTCGAAAGATGGGTGTAGAGGGATTTCCAAGCTTTTCAAAGCTGAAATATAAGGTTGTATATCTATATTCCCATGCCCAGTTACAAAAACCTTGCAAGAACGTAATTTTTGAAGGGCTATTTTTGGCGTAATTCCCATCAAGTGGCAAAAAGCAGAAAACTCTTCAGAACATTCCTTTTCAACGTATTCGATATAATTGCTTTTTTCTAAATGTTCTATTACGTAGTACACTTCTGCTGCGTGGAGTTTTTCAGATAATTGGTCGGCAATTTCATCTAGGGAATAGACCCCTAATTTTAAAAGAGGGGTCACTAGAGCTATTAGTCTTCCCTTTAGTAGATGAGAAGCTTTCTCAGACAGGAGAAAGGTTTTATCGGGTTCGATGGTTTCAACGTGGTAACATGATTTAAATCGTAGAGGATTATTGCATTTCATCTAATTCTCTTATCAGAGGTGATTTTCTAAAGATTTGGACATAGAGGTATTTAAAGTAGCCTTCTTCAAAATTAAGAAATGTATTCCTGGGGAAGTCCGTGCCTTTTCATCTTTGAGATGGTCTTTGAGTTGATCATAAGCTTTATCCAAGTCAATCGGGATCTGATAGGTTCGGTGCAAAAGATTTAGAAATAAGAGATTCAAGCCAAAGCCTAGTTTGGGATTTCGCCGTTCTGTGAAATGAATGGTACTGCAAAGTACCTTTCCCTCTTGATCAAGATTGCTAAAAATGAGTTCATAAGGGTGATCCAAAAAAGTTTTTCCCATAGTCAACGTTTTCAATAAGTCTAAGGTTACTCTGCGATTTCCCCACCCTTTTTCACGTTGGCGTTCTGCGACTAATTGCAGAGCGTCTTCGATAGCGGAGATCGGATGGGAGCTTCGTCTAGCTATGTCGCATGAATCGATGATGAGGAGATACCCTCCAGGTACGAGATAATGCCAAGCGTTTTTGAGAGCTCTAATGGAGTCTGTAAGATGTTGTAAAGTGAAACGAAATAGAATAGTGTCTGCAGAGCCAACCCAATATTTGTGAAAAACTTCAGCATCTCCTTCATAAAAAGAAAGTCTAGAACTTCCGAAATCTTCATTCGATTGTTTCACTAGAGGGGGAAGTTTCTCGATTCCTTGGAATAGTTTTTCTGGAAATCTCTCAGCAAGCTTGGAAAGATAAACACCGTTTCCACTTCCAATTTCTAGAACTTTTTTAGTTTGGGACCACCAGGCTGTTTCCTCAATCCAACGAGCTTCAGCATCAAAAAAAAGATGAGCTTGAGCGCTCAGATAAATTCCCCATAACTCAGAGTTACTAGCATCTTTAATTTTTTTTAAACAGACTGTTTTTCCGCATTCAACAAGGTCGCTTAGTAACTTTTCCATATAGATAGGTATTAATGCCGTGGAGTTTACAAATCATAGAGATGATGCGAATAGGTTTATTCGTTTTGCAAAAAATATTTTAGCGCAATTCTACATCTAAAACATTACGGTAGTGTAGTCTGACGTACGTCATGATGTCCATACGTCAGACCAGCAAGTATCAGAATTGGCTTTATTTTTATAATTTCTAGAGCGCCTGTAGTATTACTAGATACCGTTGCAGGAGTAGCACCAGCCACCGACCTGTCTTAATTCTTCTTCAGCTAGTTCGGTAGATGCAGGTTTTTTTGGTAGGGTAAGATGGAGAAAGTGTTCCCCAGCTTTTTCTTCAATGACCTTGAGGCGTGCTTTAGAGTTACTTACAAAACCATGCTCTTTTAGTACTTCCTCGGGGTTAGAAATGGTGCGCTTTCTAAATGCTGGATCTTGCCAAGATTTTGCAATAATCAAAGACCAAATATGGCAGAAGCCTGGACCTTTTGTCTGACGAATTTCTTCCTCTAGCATTTTTAAGGCTTTATCCAATTCAGATGCCTTAGGTGTCATAGGTAAAGAAAGGTAACCATAGGTTTCGTTTGCGTTTTTTTCTTCAACTACTTTATAGTGAATTGGTGTGGGAGTTGTAAAACCGTGCTCTTTAAGCACTTCTGCTGGGTTGGCGATCGCACGTTTTTTAAAGCTCTCGTCATTCCAGCATTTCATGACGATCTTAGCCCAAGTCTTGTCTAGCTGATCCATAAAAGTCTCCTCTTGTATTCTGGTCGAATTTTTTGGCAGATCACTGCCTATTTAAGCGCAAGGTAAAAAAACACTTTTTAATAAGCAATAAAATATTCTCGATTTTATACCATTTTGCGACAGAAGAAAGTGGAAAAATCGGTCATGAAATCGTATAAAGTCTAGAATATTTTATTGCTGGTTTTTTAATTATCATGCTACGTCTGACTTATTAGGGATTATGAGAGCATTATGACTATGTCTGAGAAAGATGAACCGAAACAAAAGCAGCCTTTTGAACATCTCGATTCTACCTTGATAGTCGTCGGAATTAAAGGGTGGTTTATTCTTTTATTTTGCTTGATCCTCTCTCTTATAGTCGTTATTTGGTCGTTTCTAGGGACGATCCCGCTTGTTGCTATTGGAAAAGGCGTAATTTTTGATCCAACAGTAGGCAATTCGATAGAGATAGTCACAGAAACTAACAAAAAAAAATTCCTAATATATGGATTTTATCCTCTTGGTAAGGCGCAAACTATTCATCCAGGTATGGAGGCTCGTTTGGAATTCCCTGGAATAGAAAGTGGGATCCGAGGCGTAGTAACGGAGATCTTACCCTATCCGGTCAGTGAATCAGATTCTTATATGCAAAAGATCCCTTCACCATCCTTGAGAGAGTATTTCCTTGAAGGATCGCTCCCTACTTTTCTAGTGATTATTACCCCTTTGTTAGATCCAAGTATTCTTTTAGAGGAGTCTTCGAATAAGAATCCTCTTATGGCTATTCAATCTGGAATGGTTGGAAGGGTTAGAATTATTTTAGATCACATTAGACCGGTTTCGTATTTCCTTCCCAACATAACAGAGATTCCAGAAAAGAAATGAGGTCTTCCTAATTTATGCGCTGCAAGAGAGTCCGAACGCCTATCATGATTCAAATGGAAGTGATGGAGTGTGGAGCTGCTGCTTTGGGGAGCGTGCTGGGGTATTATGGAAAGTTTCTTACATTGGAAGAATTGCGAGTAGAATGCGGCATTTCTCGTGATGGAACTAGCATCATAAACCTTCTTAAGGCAGCGGAAAAATTTGGATTAGCTGCAAAGGCATTAAAAAAGCAGGCATCAGAACTATTTGATTTTGTATTTCCGGCAATTCTTTTTTGGGAATTTAAACATTTTGTTGTTTTAGAAGGATTTGGAAAAAAAGGCGTCTACCTCAATGATCCATGCATGGGGCCACGGAGGGTTTCTTACGAAGAATTCCAAAGAAGTTTTTCGGGTGTTATTCTTTGCTTTGAAAAGACAGCGCATTTTGTAAAAGAAGGTTCTCCTCCTTCCCTATTTCAGGATCTCCGCATTCGATTCAAAGGGATGCACAATCCATTTCGGTTTTTATTTTTCACGGGTTGTTGTCTGTTGGTTCCTAATATCGTTCTCGTGTTTTCTTTAGTAGCTATTGTTGACACGGTGTTTTCTAGAGTGTTCTTTCCTTGGAAAGGAGAATACATCCAGGTAATAGTCCTCATTGCTTGCTTCACGGGAATTTTGACTTGGATGCAACAATATGTCATGAGTCGTCTTAATCAGAAGCTGTCCATGCGATTTTCCAGCGAATTTTTATGGCATCTTTTCAAACTTCCAACGAACTTTTATTCGCAAAGACATGCTAGTGAAGTGGCTTGTCGAATAGGATTAAATGACACAATTGCAGAGATCCTGACAGGACCAGTAACTTCCGCTGTAATTAACATGGTTTTGGTAGTTTTTTATGCGCTAATTATGTTCTCAATTGATATTGCAATTGCATCCATCGGCTGTGTTTTTGGCGTTTTGAATCTTATAGTGGCACAACAAATTTTTAAATCAGGGTCTATTGAACGAGCTCGTTTACAGCCGGATTTGGCAAAGAGTATAGCGCAATCTCTTGGAATATTACAAAATATGGAAGTCGTTAAGGTTAAAGGAATAGAATCGAAGGTTTTTTCAAGATGGGCTGGAGCATACACAAATGTTGTAAATTCTATTCAGGTGATAGAAAAAAATAATGCAGGTCTTTCATCGATGCCGGTATTACTTCAATCCCTAGCGGTTGCAGCTCTTTTGTGGATTGGATCTGTACATATTATCCAAGGATCTCTGACTCCTGGGAAGCTCATAGGTTTGCAGCTCCTCCTAGTGAGTTTTTTTTTACCAACGAACTCTTTAGTTGGGCTAAGTACACAAGTTCAAATGCTGAAACTTCACCTACAACGCCTAAATGATGTAACGAAAAATAAAGTCGATTCTATTTATCTAGCTAGAAGATCTAAAAAAGATACTAAACTCAAGCTCATGGGGGAATTAGAATTTCAAAATGTGACATTCCAGTATGCTCCATTATCCCCTCCGGCTATTAAAAATATTAGTTTTACGATTCGCCCAGGTAAATGGCTTGCATTAGTGGGGGCAGCGGGTAGTGGAAAATCGACGATTTCTAAACTTGCGATGGGTCTTTTTTACCCTACATCTGGCAAAATTCTTTATAATGGGGTTCCTCTAGAAAATATTTCAGTAGACTTGTTTCGTAATTCTGTTGCCTCAGTAAACCAGGAGATTTTTCTTTTCAGTGGCACAATTCGAAACAACTTGACGTTTTGGAATGATCAAATCTCCGATGAAGTGTTATTTCATGCGGCACAAGATGCGGCAATCCATGATGAAATTTCTATGCGAGATAAAGGGTATAATTCTCTTTTGAGTGAGGGAGGGCGTAACATGAGTGGAGGAGAGAGGCAACGATTAGAAATTGCAAGGGCATTTCTATACGAGCCCTCGATACTCATTCTAGATGAAGCGACAAGTGCTTTGGATTCTAAGACAGAACAAGAAATTGTCGAAAGAATTCGGCAAAGAGGTTGTTCTGTTTTAATGATTGCCCACCGATTGAGTACGATTCGAGATTGCGATGAGATCATTGTCCTTGATCAGGGGTGTATTGTCCAAAGAGGAACGCATGAAGAATTAAAGCAAATTTCAGGTGTATATCAAGCTCTTGTGGAAAGTGAAGGTAGTGGATGAGCGACAAAAAAGAACTATTTCAAATGTTTCGACAGCTAGGAGCAGCCGAACATTTGTTACCTGGAGAAATGTTCTCTTTACATAGAGAGGAGACCGTATTTGCTTTTGAGAGAGGTTCCATTTGGCTCTACATCAGGAAAGAAGGGGAGCCTCAACATCTTTTAGCTCATTTGACCGATGGAGTGGTCTTTACTTCAAAAATATTTGATTCTTCCTATGAAATAAGGATTATTAGTGATAAAGAAATCACGCTATTTGCTTTATCTTCAGATCAACTAAGTCAAATTCTTGTGCAACATAAGGAACTGCAAAAGAATTTTGAAGAAGTGCTTCATGATTGGATAGAAGCATTATTCTCCTCATGTGCTCTGCTAGTTATTAATGAGGCGAAGTGTCCGATTTCTCCTGAAGAAACCCTGCTATTGTCTCCAGGTCAGATTCTTGTGGCATCGAAAGAATGGGTATGGATTGAGACGCTAGAAGAAAACCTATTTCTTTTTGAAAACCCAGAGTTGTCGATAAAAAAAGATGAGCTTTTTCCTTTGACAAGCTCTTGTTGGGTTACTTGCGAAACGAAATCAAATATTCGAGCGATCGATCCATTGACATTGATCGAGCAAAACAGATGGAGGAGAGCTTTAGAAAACGCTAGTTATTTTTTCGTTCAGCATTTTTCTGTATTCATTCAACAACAGCAGCAACGCACATGGGCCGCTCGATCGGACTTTGAAACACAACAGTTCAATAGCGTTCTTAAGCAAATGGGCACTGTTTTTGTAGAGCCTTTGGTGGGAGTTTTACATCAGGCAGAAGAACCTTTAGAACAAGCTTGTCTTTGCCTCAGCGAGTATTTGAACATTCAATGCACATTTCCACGAAATACAAAGGTTGTGAATGATATTGAACAAAGATTGGATCAAATCTGCGAGGCTTCGCACATCCACTATCGGAAAGTGAAGATTGTTGAGCAATGGTGGAAACAAGATCATGGACCTCTTTTGGGGTTTTACGGACCAGAAAAAACACCGGTGGCTCTTTTGCCTTGCCATACATTTCGAGCAACATACCAAATATTCGATAGATCAGGGAAAACTTTTGTGAGTGCAGAAAATGCACATCTTTTTTCCCCTTCAGCATTTATGTTTTATGCCCCCTTTAATGCTTCAGTACAAAGTGGGAAGGAAGTCATTCACTCTGCATGTAGAATCTATGCAAAACCGTGGAAGGCGATTTTGTTGTTTAGTTTGTTAGGGGGAGGGTTTGCCCTTTTTCCTTCTATTGCGACATACCTTCTTTTTAGTCATGCGATTAGAGAACATAGTCAGTCTTTAATCGAATATCTTGCTCTTGGGCTAGGAGTATCTGCAATTGGACTCTCTTTTTTTTACTGTGTTCGAGGGTTTTTATTTTTGAAAATAGAAGGTTTCGTTACTCACTACGTTCAATGTGGTCTATGGGATCGATTGCTTCGACTCTCACCTCGATTTTTCCGAAGATTTTCAGCTGAAAATATATTTAGCAGGGTTGAAGCTATCGAAAATATTCGCAAACTGGGTGCTGGGAATTCGGCGACTCTTTGTCTGAATTTTTTCTTTAGCCTTCTTTACCTTTTTGTGATGTTTCTTTTTTCCCCAGAATTTTCTTTCCTTGCCATTGGATGTTTTATCCTAGCTCTTATTATTACAAGAGTGTGCTGTGTTGCAAAAATAGCGATTTTAAAACGTTCTATGGAGATCCAGGGAGAAAGTTCAGGTATCGCTGTCCAAATGGTCCAGGGAATTCAGAAATTGCGTGTTGCAGGAGCTGAGAATCTTGCTTTTGCTCACTGGGCATCGTTATTTACAAAGAACAAAGTCCTGCAGATCAAGTTACAGCATCTACAAAACATAGTGGTAACTATGACTGCTGTATTACCTATTCTCTCCATGTGGCTTATCTATCTGGCTCTGTATTTTGAATGGATTCGGATTGAAAGAATTTCTATTGCGGAATTTCTAGCATTTAACATCGCCTATGGAAGTTTTATGTTAGCAGTGTACCCAGCATGCAATATCTTAATGCAACTAGTTGAAGTATTTCCTCTATGGGAAAGAGCAAACATTATTCTTGCAGAACCTGTAGAAGCTTCTACTTATAATAGTCAGCCAAAAAAGCTTTCAGGATACATTCGAATGGAAGACGTAGTGTTTTCATATAACCCCAACCATCCGCCACTGTTCAACAAACTTTCTTTCTCTATTAGCCCCGGTGAGTTTATTGGCATTGTGGGTAGGAGTGGGAGTGGGAAATCAACTCTTGTTCGACTTCTTCTCAAGTTTGAAGAGCTGCAATCTGGAGTCATCTATTTTGATGATGCAGATCTTTCAAGTTTAGACCTTCAAGCCGTACGTAGACAGATGGGAGTCGTATTGCAGGGGGAGGGAATGATCTTTGCAGGGACTCTTTATGAAAATATTATTTGTGGAGGCTCCTATTCTCCTGAAGAGATTCAAAAGGCAATTGCCCTTTCGGGTTTTGATAGAGAACTTGAGCTCTTGCCGATGAGACTTTTTACTGTTATTCAGGCAAATGGGCCTACATTATCAGAAGGGCAAAAGCAGAGGCTTCTTCTGGCTAGAGCCTTTCTTTCAAATCCATCTATTCTTATTTTGGATGAAGCTACTTCTGCTTTAGATAATCAGAGTCAAGATAGGATTTCCCTTAATGTTGAAAATCTTTCCATGACAAGAATCGTGATTGCGCAACGTCTTAATACTGTTAAGAAAGCTGATCGGATTTATGTCTTAGATAAAGGAAATATTATTGCTTCTGGCACTTTTAAGGAACTTTCTAAATTACCCGGCATTTTTTCTGAAATGCTTGCAAGACAACAATTGTGATCTATAGATTCTAAAGCGAGAATAGTCAGTTTATTCGCAAATAAAAACTAAAAAACCGTTGCAAGGTTTATTTTTTTATGTTGATTAACCCTTTTGATTTTAAAAAACTTATTTCTCCTATTACGCAAGAAGAGTTTTTCGAACAATATTGGGAGAAAAAACCTCTTCTTTTGACAGATCGTCATGTAGATGGGTATGAAGGGCTTCTTTCATTAAAGGATGTGGATTCTCTGCTTTCGACTTTACATGCTTTTGACAGCTCATGGATACGATTTCTAAATAATAAAAAAGAGCAGAACATCGGTGGATATCTTATGCAAAATAAGATGAAAACGTATTTG
Source organism: Simkania sp. (assembly GCA_018333475.1). Lineage (GTDB taxonomy): Bacteria > Chlamydiota > Chlamydiia > Chlamydiales > Rhabdochlamydiaceae > JAGXTH01. The sequence continues at coordinate 44,345 of JAGXTH010000001.1, forward strand.
GATGCTCGTAAGGTCATGGCTGGATTTAGAGCAGGGAATACCATCGTACTCAACTCTCTTCATCGTCGTTCTGAGCCGTTAAAAAAACTCTGCGAAAAACTTGAAGATGTTTTTGGACATTCCGTGCATGTAAATATGTATCTTACACCTGCTGATGCACAAGGGTTTCAAGCGCATTACGATGCACATGATGTACTCATTTTACAAATTGAGGGTGAGAAGATTTGGAAAATCTATGACCAACATGTCCAATTCCCTATTGTTTACGAAGATACCCCTTTTTTCGACACTCTGAATGCTCCTATGTATGAGGTTCATTTAAAACCTGGAGACCTTCTCTACCTGCCACGTGGTTATGTACATGAGGCATTAACAGCAAAAGAATATTCTCTTCATTTAACCGTCGGTATTCATGTGGTGACATGGATGGATTTTTTGATGGAGCTAGCAAAGGAAGAAAATATTTTGCGTAAAGCCCTTCCTCGACAGGTGCTTTGCACAAATGGTTATAATCAAATACAGGAAGAAGTAAGACAAGCGTTAGAGTCGTTATGTAAAGACCAAGATAGAGTCGAAAAAGCTCATACAAAGCTGAGAAAAAAAATCTTAGAAACAAAAAAATCTGTGGTTCACGAGGGATTTACAGCGATGTATAACGCTGAAAACATTACAGCTACCACAATGCTAGGAAAAAGAGAGGATGTAGAGTTTTCCATCTCTATGGAAGATGAATATACTCTCATTCAGTTTGGGGAAGAGAAATTTAGCGCCCCTGTCCACGCAAAACCATTTTTGGACCATATTTTTCGGATCTCTCAGTTTTCTGTCAGATCGTTGCCTAAAGATCTTGATGCTCTTTCAGAATCAAATAAGTTGGCGTTGATTCGTCCCTTTGTGAGAGCAGGAGTGTTAAAGATTCTAACCTCGTAAACAACTCCTGCCTGGGAGTGAAAGTTTTTAGCACCTTTGAGGGCTCTTTAATTTATACCAAACGCAATAAATAATTTCATATTTGAGCTGCGTGAAAGCTGTCGACAAATTGACGATCATAAACAGCATAGTATTAATGCAATACAATGCCGTTTACGATCGCCGATTTTCGGCGCTTTGACGCGGCTCAAATATGAAGTTATTTGTTGCGTTTGGTATTA
>JAGXTH010000002.1 GCA_018333475.1 Simkania sp.
TGCACGCTATCTTAACGTGTGCTCATGGTTACTTAGCAAAACCCTCTAAGTGTAAAACACTACAGGTTGGCTAAGGGTTCCCAAGTAAGGTTCTGTGCGCCAGGCTTACACGCCTCACAGACATCAATCCCAAAGCTTAAAGAAAAAAACTTGGAAAAATATTGCTCTCGGGCAAGATAGCATGGGTTGAAAAAGCCCTAGAAGCCTTCGCGTTTACGCGAGGGAGTTGTCACTCCCCGCTTAGTTTCTTACATAAATAATATCCAGCAACCCCGAGACCAACCAAGAAAATCAGAGCTGCAATCCCTAAACCTACCATACATCCTCCAAAGGATCTTTTTTTGGAAACAATCTACCGCACATCATAGAGCTAAACTTTTTCCTGGGCTTTTTTTTTAGCCAATGCGCGTTAGCTTCCTTAATCACAGAGGATTCGGGCCTAGGATTTCTTCTTTCTTGCTTTTTCACGATTTGATATCTTTACCGTAGCTCAGGGTCTTTTGCTGCCCTAGAAAGACAGTCTTTCTGGGGCTTTTTTTTACTCCTGAAAAGCATCTATCTGCTTCAGCTTAATCTTATTGATCTTCTTTCCTACCTGCATCTCAAATTTCTTGATCTCGTCCAGCTCTCTTTTAACCGCTACTCTCATCGTCCACCAATCCACCTCGCAATTGGTAGCCAAACATATCTTCTTAGCCAGCTGGAAAGTACATCCTTTACCCCTAATAATCTGACAGATATGAGACCTTGAGACTCCAATTCTGTCTGCAAAGACGCCCTGAGGAATGTTATTTTTCACTAGCCACAACTTAAGATTCACAAAAAAACCTCATTTTTATGTTTATCTAAATGTACACAAACGTTACATTTAAGAAAATGAGAAAGTGGACCGCATGGACTACCAAAAGAAAGTGGATCAAATGAAATGTTTGATCATGGACTTGAAGATTGTGGAGAAGTATCTGGTAACTGACGAAGACGATGTCTCTGTAAAGATGGCTAGTGTTCGAAAGTGGATGCTGATTTGGGAAAAGATCTTCGAGTCTAACGACGCAAAAGAAAAAACGAGGGAATTGGGAAATGAGAACATCAGAGAATATTAATGAGTTAGCTAAGGCAATGGCCGTAGCTCAAGGTGAGATGAAACCCGCTGTGGAATCTGCCAAGAATACGCACTTTAAAAAGTCGTACAGCACGATCAATGACATCATAGATTGCACTAGAGAGCCTCTCAGCAAAAACGGTCTCTCTGTTTGGCAAAACGTAACCGTTGACCAGCATGGGGTAAGTATCACAACAAGAGTTGCGCATGAAAGCGGCCAGTGGATGGAGTTTGGCCCTTTATCAATGCCATTGGCTACTCCAACCCCTCAATCAATAGGCTCTGTAATCACCTATGGCAAGCGTTATGCTCTATGCGCAGCTTTAGGAGTTTCTACCGGCGAAAAAGATGATGACGCAGAAGAAGCTGAGCAGCCTTTTAGAGCACAACAGGCGGCTAAGAGCTCTGCTAAACCTCAAGAGGAAGCTAAAGTTTTGATGATCTCTGCGATTCAGGCTAATACCCTAGAATCCATGGTCAGAAAGGATGATTCTGAATATCTAAAGAGATTGCTGATCCATTTCAAGATCCCCTCTTTTAGAGAACTGCCAGCCGATAAGTACGAATCGGCTAGGGTTGCTATCGAGAAGCATAATAGGGCTCTGGTTGAAGAAGAGATGGCTAAGAAGCCAGAAGAAGAATTGCCATTTTAAAGGAAGATACATGGGTAAGATCAAAAAGTGGATCAAAGTTTCTGATGAAACTCTTCCTCCTCAAGGATTGAAAGTGCTTTGTTTTAGGAAAGGAGATTGTTGGGTAGCTCAGAGATTTAATAAATATTGGATTCCTATGCCGTATACAGATTCTAAATATGCAAACGCGAATCCTCCGGAGTTTTTTAAGTATATAGATTTTCCAGGAGAATATACGGGAGAAATGAAGGTACTTAGTCAGATAGATAAAAAAATTCTATCTATGGACGAATATGAAAAAGAGAATCCGAAAGGATTTAAAGAATTGTACATGTCACTTATTAAAAACTTTGAATAGATTTGTATTTAAAATTAAAGGAGAAAAACAATGGAAAATTTACCTTACGTGATTATTAGAACCTATTCCGCTGGCGTATTTGCTGGAAACCTGAAATCCAGAAAAGACAAAGAGGTGGAGCTTTTGAATGCTAGGAGAATTTGGTATTGGGAGGGTGCTGCGTCTTTGAGTCAGTTGGCTCAAGAGGGGACATCTAAGCCAAACGAGTGCAAATTCCCTTGCGAGGTAGACCGCATCATACTTACTGAGGCGGTAGAGATTATCGATTGTACCGAAAAATCTGAAAAATCTATTAAGTCGGTTCCTGTATGGAAGGCTTAATCTCTGGCTCTGGCTCTGGCTATGGCTATGGCTATGGCTCTGGCTCTGGCTATGGCTGTGGCTCTGGCTATGGCTATGGCTATGGCTCTGGCTATGGCTCTGGCTATGGCTATGGCTATGGCTATGGCTGTGGCTATGGCTATGGCTATGGCTGTGGATATGGCTATGGCTATGGCTATGGCGATGGCTCTGGCTCTGGCGATGGCTATGGCTATGGCTCTGGATCTGCCTATGGCTCTGGCTCTGGCTCATGCGATGGCTAAGATCATCGACTTGCAGCAAAATACACCCGAGTGGCACGAATGGAGACATTACAAGATAGGGGGTAGTGATTCTGCCTCCTGTTGCGGGATGAACAAGTTTTGCACTCCATTACAGCTCTACCACAGAACATTGGAGAAGCAAGAGAGATTGATTACCCCAAGAATGGCTAGAGGTTCTGCTCTTGAGCAGAAAGCAAGGGAGTGGGTAGCTAAAGAAACAGGAACGGTATATGAGCCTATATGCATGGAACACGAGGAGATTGATTATATGATCGCGAGCTTAGATGGTTGGAATGCAGAAGCGCCAATCAAGATGATCGAAATCAAGTGCACTAACGAGTTTAACCACAACTTGGCTAAACAAGGTGAAGTGCCAGCCTATTATTATCCTCAATGCCAACACAATATGGTTGTCAGCGATATAGATTCCATGTTCTACGTTTCTTTCGATGGAGAGAATGGGGTCATCGTGCATGTGCATAGAGATGAAAAGTTTGTTAAGTTCATGCTCGAAGCTGAGAAAAAGTTTTACAAATGTTTAGTGGATTTGATTCCACCTGAAGGATAGTCATGTTATTAGAAGATCGACACAAATACACAATCAGTTGCACAAATCAATCCAAATGCGCTGTCACATCTTACGAGGGCAGCGTCCATGGAGTTGTAAAACATACTAGAAGATTTGCTAGAGAATTAGGATTCACTAGTCCAACTCATAAGATCAAGATCACTCGCAGAACAGACGACATGTACGCTGTCTTTTCTTACCAAAAGATCTCAGCAAAGAACGTAGATCGCTTGATCCCTAGGAAAGGGACATTTGACTATTGCCTTAAGGAATCGACACATCACAAGAACATGTTGAAATATTAGAATATTTTCGACACAAAGAGAATCATATGCTCGAAGAGTTTCCATGTCTACAAGTGAAAACTTGTAACAAATGTGGTGAAACTAAGAATTCTACTATCTATTTCAAAGCAGGAAAGTCTAAGACTTGCAAGGATTGCTTTAGAGCAGCTAATCACAAGAGGAAGAAAATCCTTTGGCAAGATATTCGGGATAAGTGGAATCACAGGAAGTTTTCTAATCTAAAGAGAGGCGGCAATGATAGTTAGTGCAACTGCTACTAGCAATAGCACTATGAGTCTACGACGGTACTTAGGATCGACTTCACAAGACATATTCTAAAACTATACAGATTAGGCAAAGAATCCAAACGATATTTCCTATCTTCTCTTCATTCATCCATTTGACGAGGTGGAAACCCAGTCCTTTAGGGCTGGGAGGAAACCTCGCTCCTCTTTGTATTGCTTTAATTCCTTTTGTGGTGAATAGTATTCTACATGGAAACACGAACCATATGTTGCAAGCTTCTTACAACGCCCACTATTGCAGACGCTCTTAAAGAAACAAGCGAGCGTTTTTCTGATGCGTGCAACCATATTCTTAAAAGAGCTATCGAAGAGAAAACGCACAATGCTATTAAACTGCATAAGCTTTGCTATGCAGAAGTTCGTGAATTGTTTGGCCTTTCGGCTAATCTTTCTGTCAGAGCAATCCGCCGTGTTGTCTCTTGCATGACAAAATTGAAAGGGAAGCGCAAACAGCCTAAAAAATTTAGCCCAAAAAGCATTGATTACGATGCTCGTATTTTTACTTACCAAGAACAAGACGAAACAGTTTCTTTGACTACAACGAAAGGAAGAATCCGCGTTCCTATGATTCTTGGTGAACATCAACGAAAGTCTCTCAAAGGACAAAATCCCACTTCCGCAACCGTTATTAAGAAGGGAGAGGATTGGTATATCCATATAGTTGTTGAGTTTAGTGCTGTCCCCATTGATGGAAACGGAGTAATCGGTATTGATCTTGGAATTAACAACATTGCCACTACTTCTACAGGGTTTCAGGTGGAGGGAAAAGCACGGCAAGATTTTAAAAAAAAGAGAGCTAGAGTGCGAGCCAGTTTGCAATCTAAAGGAAAGCAAAGCACTAAAAAAGTTCTTAAAAAACTTTCGGGTTACGAAAACCGAAGAATTAAACACGAAAACCATGTTCTTTCTAGACAGCTTGTTGAGGAAGCCAAAAGGCACAATTACGGAATCATCCGCATGGAACAGCTTAAGGATATTCGAATCAAGACAAAGACATGGAACAAACATCTTAACCGCATGGTGGCAGGATGGAGTTTTTACCAGTTGCAACAATTTGTAGAATACAAGGCTGCTGCGTATGGTATTGCTGTCGAATTTGTTAATCCTGCATATACAAGTCAAACTTGTCACCATTGTTTAAAGTTAGGCTCTCGTAATGGAGAGCGTTTTAACTGTTTAACCTGTGGCGAAGAGCATGCCGATGTCAACGCATCGCATGTGATCGCCTTAGGCGGGGCTGCCTGTAAACCAGCCCGAATTAGCATCCGAAAGGATAGTTAAAAGCTTTCGCCTTTAGGCGAGAGTTGTTTACCAGACATCTAAAATCCAGTCTGTATCGGCTTGAATTCATAGATAGTCATATTGGTGTAAGCTGTTGATCCATACAATTGACCTCCGATTCCGTTAATCTCTAAGGTGCTTGCAGCATTTTGGATTCCCGCTCTTAATGCATAAGTGACCGCGCTTGTTGTCCCCACCACGGCTTGATAGGATAATTCGCACGTTGAGGCAATGATGCCGCTATTGTAAGCCGTGGTTACTGCGCTAGCTCCAGCTCCTACGAAAAGCGCTAGAGCTGCTGTGTTATTAGCAACATCCGATACGTTAAAATTAGCACTAGCTTTTATGAGCAAGATGTTAGCAGCATTCCTTGCGGTATAGGAAGCGGATAAAATCTGTGTTCCTTCCGTATTTTGTGGAATGGTGTTATCTGTTGGAATCACTGTGTTAATAGCAGAATAAGCCCCCGAATCATTGTAAGATGTCATGTTTACGAGTTGTCCTAGAGCTAGATTTGATCCATTATTCTGAATGATTGTAACTGGAGCATTAAAAGATGCAGGAAACCAATTGAAACTCGATTCGTTTTGTACGAAAGATCCTCCAAAAATAGTAACAGCGGATCCATTTCTATTACCCACATCCGCTAAAAGATAAGGAGATGTATTAGCCCCTCCATCCCAGCATAGTCTAAAATTGGTCAAAACGACTTGTTGCGATCCGGTTCCTTGTGTATAAGAACTATTTCCTAAGATATTGAGCGTTCCACAATTCGACGCCAATTCGTTAGATGTTCCGCCTATGGATAATAAAACACATTGAGCTCTTTGATCTCCTATGACCTGGAATTGATATAATCCTTGTACATTCAATCCTGTACCCTCAAATAGGCAAATTGTGCCGTCTGCGTTCACTGAGGTGAAATCGCCTGAAAATTGAGTAGTAATGCCTGGTGTGAAATTAGGTGCAGCTGGAGACCAGTAAGTAGTTTGTGAAGTCATTTTACACCGCCTGGAAGTTTGAGCCTGTTGCCCAAAGAATATGCCAAGTAGTATCTACTGTAATACAAATTAAACATATTGTCGTAGAACCTAAGCAATTCAATTGACCCGTTACACCTACTGTTGTCACTGCTCCAGTGGCGCTCATTTGAATGCTTTGCCCTGCATTTTGAGTAATTATGTATCCTCCGTTAGCATTAGTTCCACAAATAGCTACTATATCTCCGACGTTGGCGGTAGCAGGTAAGAGTAGAGAGGTGGAACTTGCGTTTGTGGGCATGTAACCGTTATTCGTTGCCATAGAATCGCTTGTACCGCTTACAACATTCCATGTCATCCCTCCGCCGATAACGGTAATAGTTGGGTTTCCGGAAGTCCCGTCTCCATTAGAAACAGAAACACCACCTCCATTTGTGATAGTGCGACCTGTCCATACTCCAGTGGTAGAATTAAAGTTCTGTAACCCCTGCACTTGTGCATTGAGTACGTTATTGATAACCATTTCTATACCTGCGTGTCTTGTTTTCGTGAAATGGTATCGGTAACGGTAGCTGGTTTAAACTGTTGTTAGTAACCATTTTTACCTAAACAATTGTGATGTTTCCAGATTTAGCACATGCCATCCATCTTGCATTTGCCGTCTCGCAAGTTAATTGTACCCAATCACCAGAGGCAGTAGATGCTAAAGATCCTCCAACGCCTAAAGTAGTTTCGCTATTTCCTAATCGTATTTGGGTTCCTGCGTTAGGTTGAGTGATTGTCCAAGAAGTAGATCCATCTAGATTTACCTCTATGGTATCCCCCACTGCTGAAGTTGCAGGAAGCGCTAGACTTAAAGCACCCCCAGACGTGCACATATACCCATTATTTACGGCAAGAGTTTGTGAAGCTCCAATTACAGACCATGTAAGTCCTCCACCAACGGAATTAACCGTGATTGATCCAGCGCCGTTGACGATTCCTATCCCCGTCCCAGCTGTCAAAGTGCTGATCTGAGGAACGTCTCCCGTCATTCCAATGATAAGCTGTCCATCTGTATCGATAGTCGTCGTACCGCCATCAAAGGAGAGATTCCCGCTTAGAGAGGTAAGCCCCTGTTGGGATACCGTTGCATTGACGGTAGCGGCTGATCCCCCTGCTTCAATATTGGCATAGATGAAACCACCGGCACCTATCATGAAATCTCCTCCAACAGCGGAAGAAATAAAGATCGAGCTAAGACCTACACATGAACACCCCAGACCCACATTGATACATGGCAAAGAACCGGATTGGATGGCAGCATTAAAAATAGAGACGACCGCTCCCCCTGTAATGTCGATAGAATCGAATAGGTTACAAGTTGCTATTCCTACTACTCCGCCTGAAATGGTAGAAGCTGTATCGGTGTATATAGAGATGCTAGAAAATATGGTCACATCCCCAGCAGAGATATTTAATGTTCTGCAACCGGCAGCTGCTTCCATGGTGCCAATGGTGACATTAAGAGTCATGTTAGCACCCGTGCACTCTAGGCAAATCCCATTGACCGTGGCTTTACAATCGACAGATTGTAAATGCACATTACTAACACCTGCTCCTTGGAAAGAGAGAGCAGCTGAAGCGTTGTTGGTCGTGAACGATACGTTGGTAGCTGTAAACTGTCCTGATCCTGTATAGACCGCATTACCAATGATCTCGCAAGCAAAGACCGAGGAGTCTACCGCTCCTGCAAGATGAACATAGGGGTAAAGAGTAACATCTTCTAAGTACTTTCCCGCTGTGATCCAAACCACTGCTGGAGTAGCTAAACTAGCCCCATCGGCTACAGCTTGATCGATTGCTGATTGTACTGTGGTAAATGCAGAAAGATTAGCATTCGACCCCACTACATAGGGAGTGATGTCTCGTAAGTTGGAAAACTGTAAAGTCGATACACCACCATTGTAGGTCTTTATCCCTTTTAGACCATTGACATCGGGATATCCTGTGATTGCTACTGCACCTGCACCATCTGGAATAACACCAGCTCCGGAATCTGGCGTCAAAGTGTCAATAGCAGTGGAACCACCTGTTAGACCGAATGTTATCTTGTTAGTCGCCGCATCTGAAACTATCGAGATCGCTCCATCGGTATTGGTCAGCTGAATATTGCTAGGAGGATTTGCCCCTTCGCTTGAAGGATATACAGGCGTGCCAGCTGTATCAGAAAGAGAGGCTAAAGCTCCTGCAACGCTAATCCATGTGGCTGTAACGACTCCTAATGAAGACGTAAAAGAACTCAAATACCAAAGACTCACCTCTTCAGTATTTATCCAGAATTGACCTATCGAATATTTAATGTCTGTATTATTGGGAGAGCGCGTGTCTATTACAGGAGCTGGAATGACTCCCGTTCCTACCCCTACTCCGTAAGCTCTGACATTGATAGGGGAAACCATGTTAAACCGCCGTAGCTTGTTGTCCTGAGATAGATGCGGAGATCACACCGCTTGTGCTAATCAATGCATAGTAATCAGCTGGTAAATAGACAGTAACCGGAATGACATTAAGAGCCGCTAAAGTGATGCTATTGACAATCGTTTGCTGTGTAGGTGTACTTGTCGATCCTACCCCACATAGGATGCTTGCCGCTGTCGCTGAAGCTACAGCTATATATACCGTTAGAATGACATCATACCCTAAGGAGTTTTGATACGCTGATCCTAAAGAAAGAGTAGATGTGGATGAAGCCGATGGAGAGGTAGATATAGAGTTAGCAGTTACATCTCCAAGCAATAGAGAATTGTAATCTAAAACAGAGGTGCCAAATGTAATAGCATTAGCGCCTAGTTGATATAGAGAGTTATAACTGACAGTTCCAGAGCCGGAAAACGTAGGAGTAAAATTAAATACAGAGGTAACGCCGGTATTTATAAAGCTATAAGTACATCCAGCTGTTGCGGTAAACACCGACTGCACTGAGGAATTTGTATTCCCATATACTTGAGAATTGATGAAGGATGCGGATGAAGCCGTACCCAAAGATATAGCAGTGGATAAAGCAGAAAGAGAAGAGTCTATAAACGTTAAACTACCAGAGGAAGAAACTCCAAACCCTTGAGCTATGGAAGAATTTTTAATTACTATCTGTGTTGACTCTATCGTTAGCGTGTTGTAGTTGAACGAGTTATTAGTCGTTACACAGTTAACAAAATAAACATACCCAGGAGCACCGCTTGTGACTAGTAAAGCACTTGCATTACTAACTAAAATTAATGAACAAGAATCCAGATATACAGAGGCGCTAGAAGAAGTATTTAAGAAGTATATGGAAATGTTATTCGTGCAATTGAACTTACAATTTAAGAAGTTGATAGATCCCGCCGAACTGCCAGTATAGGATAGACTATATGTTGTATCAGACTGAAGAGTGATATTGCTTATAGAAATATTGCCAGATCCCGAGAATGTAAATCCCCCCGTGATCGTGACATTTGAAGAAGTACTATTGCCGCTCCAAGAGGTTAAATTAATGCCAGCTTTGAGTGCGACCACTTCGCTGTACGTGCCCTCTCCAATGTAGATAGTATCTCCGCTGGAAGCTGCATTGACCGCAGCCTGTATAGTCGTGTAGTTTCCCGTGCCAACCACAGGGGAGACTACAAAATCAGAAAATCCATAGGTGTTTGCTGGTGTAATTAGCGTCATGCCAAGCTCCAAGTGCCAACGAAGTTTTCTGCTACCCAAGTAGTTGTAGAGGTTCTGTATCTCAAGGAAATGGTATTCCCAACCAGAGTATTCGTCGCTGTTCCAGCAACTGAACTAGATATATTGCCCATGGTTATCAATTGACCGGCATTTGCCTGTATAATGATATTTGCAGCGGTGAAACAGATAATATTAATTACATCCCCATTAGAAGGGGACCCAGGAAGATTAACCGTAAGAGGTCCGGTACAATAATACCCTTCATTGCTAAGAGCCGAGAAAGTGGAATTCTCCTCCGTATAACTCACGTTTACAGAAGAAGAAATCGTGATAGTTCCAGCGCCATTAGCTACAGAAACCCCCGGACCTGCTGTGATATTAGCTAAAGAAAATCCCGACCCATCGCCTATTAATATCGTTCCATTTGCTGCCGATGAGGTATCTAATCCCGTTCCCCCTGAAGCGTTGTCTAATACAGTTGTGAGAGTGAGTTCAGAAATCTTTACGTCGCCTAGAGAACATCCAAGTGCAACTACGGTAGACGAAGTGGGAGAAGAGTCGGTCACTTCATCGTTGCTTATGAAGTCATACCAGACTGTCCCAGTTCCTGCGATAGGGTTCACGTGCAGAGAGCTTAAATAACAGCTACGTAAAACAGCTAGACCAGGCGCAGTAACAACAACGCATTGTCGTATGCCTACATCAAAAGAGCAGTCCGTGAAATAGCATCCCAATGCGCTGCTACAAGCTACGGCTGTAGAATGTATGTTGTTAAACTGACAGTTGAATGCTCTTAAAATTCCCGTCCCTGTTACAGAAGCTGGCCAAGATATGGAACTATTATAGAAAGAGACTGTGCCAGTAGAGTTAGAAGAATCTAATGAGGCAGCTCCGTACCCGTTGAAACATTCGCAGTTGAAGTATTTGACCTGAGCATTCCCTGCGATAGTATATAAAGACGTGGTGTTTACTGAGGATGGATCGGTAGTGAAATTGCATTGGTAAAAATTAACCTTAGGCGTATTTCCAGCCTCAATTTTTAAAATTGTTGCCAACGCGTTAGAAAACGTACAACCGATGAAATTGTATGTGTGATTTCCCATTAACTCTATATTAGCATCCGATCCGCCAGGAGTAGAAAAATAGATCCCAGAGATGGAAATATCTGCATCGAGAACCACAGCACCATTAATCTGTGATACACCGCTCGTCCCATAACCTGCGGTAGTATAAGAAGTTATCTCAATAGGTCCAGCGCATGTAAATCCTGCATAGGTTCCAGGATTTAAATAGACGGTTTGAGCAACGCCTGTAAACAAGACAGCATCCACAGCATCTTGAATTGTGGTGTAGTTACCAATAGTAACATCTGGGGAAACTACATACTCTGAAATGCAAAAAGTTCCCGTGGAAAGTGCTTGTACCATGTTAAACCACCGTAATGCTGCCAATCATACTTGCAACTACCCATCTAGCGTTTATTGATTCACAAATCAACTTAACTGTATCCCCCTGAGCCGACGAAGCTAAGGAGCCACCTACTCCTAAAGTAGTCTGAAAAGAAGCGATTCTTATTTGCGTTGCGGCATTGGGTTGAGTGATTGTCCAAGAAGTAGATCCATCTAACACAATTTCTATCGTATCCCCTACAACAGACGCAGCAGGAAGAGCTAAACTTAAAGCCCCTCCACCTGTACAAAAGTATCCGTTATTCACTACTAGCGCTTGACTTGCTCCTATCACGGACCAATTTAATCCCGTTCCAGAAACAGATATCGTCAGCGTATTAGCGCCGGGGTTTCCTGTAACAGAAACGCTTCCGCTTCCTAATAGATTAAGATTGTCCGAGCCGTCCGGACCTACGGCGCCCCCAGCATTGCCAGTAACGGTATCTATAAATCCCGTTCCTGCCGCTACACTATACGAACCGCCCTGTGACATGTTTTACCCAAGATACCAAGTGGTTAAATTGACCTGTCCAGAACCAGGAGTTCCTTTAGCATACAATGGTGTCCCTGCTTGAAAGGAAGAATATCCAGCGGTTCCGTGATTAGTGCCTGCATCGATTAATAAAAACCCTTGCGTAGGCAACTGGAAAGTATCGTTAATTCCATCTTGAGAAAATGTAATCGTTGCATTGGTCAAGTTCTGCACGAAATACACTTGAGATGGATTAGCAGTCTCCCCCACTAAGGCATACGTTCCTGAAATGCTTCCAAAAGATAAACTCTGCATAGCCTCTTGAAGTAAACGGGTTGATTGTGTAGTCATGAAATTCCTTAATTAATAAGCCACCAGTTCCAAGTACTTGTATCTGTAGCATCAGCCGAAGTAAGGGTAAAGCTGGTTCCTGCTACTATAGTGCTCACATAAACTGCTTGTGGAGCTGCAACAGTGCCTAAAGCATCTGGTATTGCGAATATCAATGAATTGGCTGTTACAGCTGTTGTGGAGACAGTGACAGCACCGGCCACCATAGCGCCCGATGTTCCGGCTGAAGCGTTAGCGCCTGTTGTAATACTAATCTTGTTACCAGCGGTTCCTAGAACTAAGTTACCGTTTGTAGCGGTGATTGCTCCCAAAGTAGCTGTGACAGTCGTTGCAGCTGAAACAGCCCCCGCTGACGCGGTAACATTCCCTGTAGTTGCAGTAACTCCGGTACCGCCTGTAACTGTACCGCTTGCTGATACGTTTCCTGCCGAAGCTGCGATGTTCCCCGCTGTCGACGTGATATCACTTGCTATTGTAGCCGCACCGGCAGAAGTGATGCTGAGCACATTGCTTGTGCCGACGGCTGCGTTAGCTGAAAGAACAAAATTATCAGATACCGAGTTGTCGATACCCATCGAGAATACGCCAGCACCACTCACTAGAAAATTAATGTATGGATCACCAGCGCTTGCACCGCCAGTTGCTAATTGCAAGGATGCATGAGAAGCACCGTTTGTGTTGTCTGAGTTGGTGATCTGACGATTGACGTTACTTCCTGCTGAAGATACCGACTGCACTTCATCAATGGCAACTAGATTGATATTTCCAGTCCCTGCTTGGATGGTAGTGGTAGAAGTCGTCGTTGAAGAGCCGATTGTCAATGTTTTAACATTTGCGCCTGTTGCCAAAGTGACTGTCGTATCTGCTGCATCAGAAGAAATACTAATCGATCCAGTTCCTGAAGCAATGGACAAAGCTCCATTAGTTGCCGTGATATTTAAAGCGCCGCTTCCCGACTGCAAAGTAGTGGCAGAAGTGCTATTCGTTGAACCGAAAATACAAGTTTTTACGGCAGCACCTGTTCCAACTGATACTGCTGTAGCTGCTGCATCAGTAGAGATGCCTAGAGCCCCTGTACCAGAATTAGCTGTCATAGCTCCATTGGATGACGTAAGGGTGAGAACGCCGCTTCCAGATTGTATAGCTGTAGAGCTAGTGGTATTGGTAGATCCCAATGTTACAGTTTTAACCCCAGAGCCGGTACCAACGTTCAAAGTAGTAGCTGCAGCATCGTCAGAAATTCCAAAAGCGCCAGTACCAGAAATGATATCCAACGCACCGTTATTACTTTGAACAGCTATACCACCAGATCCAGATTGCACTGTGGTAATAGAGGTTGTATTAGTTGATCCAAGAATGACAGTCTTAACCCCAGCACCCGTAGCGATAGACACGGCAGTGGCTGCGGCATCAGTAGAGATGCCTAGAGCTCCTGTACCTGAAGTAATAGCCACAGCACCATTAGTCGCTGCAACGCTAATTCCACCAGATCCAGATTGTAGAGTAGAAACGCTGGTTGTATTAGTGGATCCCAATATTAACGTCTTAACTCCAGCGCCAGTAGCGATAGACACGGCAGTAGCTGCGGCATCTGTGGAAATACCAATAGCCCCAGTGCCTGAATTTATAGTAATTGCGCCGTTTCCAGTGGAATAGGAGATGCCACCAGATCCAGATTGTAAAGCTAAAGAACTGGTAGTATTCGTAGAGCCTAAGGTGACAGTTTTAGCCCCAGCGCCCGTAGCTATATTCACCGTGTTTGTTGTGGCGTCTGTGGAGATACCCATCGTTCCGGTCCCACTATTGGCCGTCAAAGCCGCGTTTGTGGCCGTCAAAGTGATGCCGCCAGATCCTGAGGTAATACCTACCGAAGTTGCCCCAGTCGCATTACCAAACGTGTTAACACTAGCTCCTGTTGTAGCAAGAGTTGTAGCTCCAACAGAGGAAAGAGTTGTGCCAGCTGATAAACCTGTAGTTGTTGCAAGAGATCCAGGAACTGTCATCGCGGCCGGTAAGGAAATGGTCAAAGTTCCAGCTGCTCCTAGAGTGGACACTTGGTTAGCCGTTCCGGCGACCTGAATGTTGCCAGCAACAGGAGTTGCTGTACCAGAATCCCCAGTCAATGTATTCACATCAGAAGAGGAACCGCCTAGAATTGACCATGTAGCTACTACTTGACCGTTAGAGGAAGAGAGAGCAACAAGATTATAAGTGGATCCTGTAGTAGAGTTGATCCACTGTTGACCAATCTTAAAGGGTCCATTAGGTCCAATGACGTTAGAGGAAGAGGGGGCGACTGTTTGTACGACGGGGATGATGCCGAAAGAATTGGAAGATGCGGAACCTACTCCTACTCCATATACGTTGACTGCTGTGGGACTGGTCATAATGACTCCTGACGTTGTAAACAAAAATTTAGTTGACGAGGGATTTAGACGCTAGGGGAAAATCAAATAAAGATTCTGTCTGATCAGAAATTAGCGTTTTAAGAAAAGGCGGCTTGTAACCCAGTTCTGAAGAACTGGGTTTTACGCTGTCAGGGATAAAATCAACTTATTTCCTTAAAAGGAAGATCTAATGTTTCATCGTACCTAGGTTTAACTCTATCTAATTTTTTCATAAAACCTTGGTAATCCCCATCATCACTAAGTTTCATTACGGTCACTACAGAATCTAAGTGAGCCAATAGTTTAGGATGACCGATATTTTCTGATAGCTTTCTATGGAATTGATGTTTCTTGTTCCCTTTCTCGGTTTTTGGAGTTTGCTTCTTTAATTCCTCCAAAACTCCAGGTGCTAATCTTTTATATATTATATCATTTGTTATATGACCAAAGTAACTTGGGTAATTTTGTCTTTTTTCTTTATCTGCAGGGAATTCAACGCTTCTTAATCGACACAATTCTTCATAAAAATCAGAAGGAAAAGTTTTGATCCAGGGACGCAATTCTTTGGCAATGAATTGTTCTAATATCTTCGATAGAGCATCTACTGCTCTATCTTTTTGGTATCCTGTTGCTTCATCCACCAATGCAGCAATGCCGACATGAGCCAGAGCGCGCATGATTAATTTAGCTTTAGATACTACTCGTTTTTGTCTAATTCCAAGTTGACCGTGTTCATCGGTATCCAGCCATACGTCGCATATTTTTGGAACAATTTCAGCCCTAACTCCCCTAGCTAATGCTCCTTTTTCCGTTCTATAATTTACTACTATTTCCTGCAGATCGCCTAAATGTTTATCTACAAATGGCTTAAGATTTTTAAATAGCAAAAATTGAGGAACATCTGCAGCAATATCCTCTACAGAACGATTGGCAGAAATCCAGCCACTATAATACATCCCCATTCCTTCCATGAAATCCGTTTGCGTCAAAACCCTGCTTCCATCAGACAAAACAGAACAAGGAAATCTCATAGTGCCAATAATGAGTTCTCCAGAGTATTGCGCCTGCGGCACGTTTTTATTTTTATCCCATCTAGCATTGGCCGCTTTTTGCGCTATCAGTTTTCTTTCAGTCTCATTAAGTTTCTCGGCTCTCGCATATCCGCCCGCAGAATTTTTAACATCTTTCATAAATGCCCCATGCTTGCATTTTTTACAGGCAAGCATATGCTTGATAAAATATTTTGCAAGCATATGTTTAAAAGAAAGATTCGGACTTACGCTAAATCACACCAAATGTGATAATTTAGGAAACAACGAGGTGATGTATGGACAACAAAGCGATTCAAGAGAATATGTTTGAGAGATTCGAGGAGATGTTTGAGAACGACGACGAGATGAAATTTCTCATCGTTGACAAGATCTTTGATAGAAGCACTAGTCTAAAATGTCCTAGAGCTACTTGGGAAGAATTATGCGATGCTTTTGATAAGCTTTGGGAGTGGGATGCTGAGCATCTTCATGCGGATATGAAAGGGGCTGTTAGGGCTTTTGCAGAGTAATTTAATGGAGGGATTATGTTAATTTTTCTTGTGATTTGTTTTTGTGTAGGCCTAGGACTGGCGATAATCGCTAATCTTTAATCGGACAAAAGATCTGGATCATCTTCTATAGCTTTGGATAGTTTGTTGAGATTATGATTCATAAAGGCAGAATCTCCTCTAGCAGCCCCATCCAAAACGTTCAAATAGTACTTACGCAAGGATTTATTTTTAACTATTCGGGCTCCTAATTCTCCTACTTTTGTTCCAGCAAAAGCGATTAATGCGCCTGCACTAGTAGGGACAATAGCTCCAGGATTTGTAAAAATTTCTGTCACTATCGTCCCTATTCCTGTTGCTCCTATAGTTTTTGCATTTCTCTCTATAAATCTAGATATTTTTTTACTTTCTTCTATAGCGCCATGGACTCCTTGAGCTTCTTGCCATTTATTATACCATTTAGGATTTGTTGATCCGTAATCTTTAAGACCGCTTTTCACAAGATCATCTGCTTTTTCTGTCATGGCAATAGCGGTTTTTATTCCTTTTTTATCTCCAGAAAAACGTTTATACAAATCGCCTCTTTCAGTATTTATCTTTTTAGAAAACTCTTCTAGTTCGTCTACAGAGATTCTCCCTTTACCTTTACGTGTAGCTTCAATGACTTCTTTTACTTTTTCTAATGCATAGGAATGAGTGGATGCTTTTCCTCCTTTTTCTAATTCCCTCTGTAAACGGAGAGCTTTCGCATGTAAATGCCTAGCATCAACTGTTGCATTAGAAGGTTTAAGAGATGAAGCTTCCTTATATAGTGAGGATTTATATTTTTCAGCTCCACGAAGACCATTTTGTGATAATAAACTTCCTATAACTACTGTTCCCATCTTTAAATAATTAGCTGTATCTTCGTCGACTCCAAGTCTTTTAGCTATATCTTTAACGGATTCTCCAGATGCTTCTAATCCTGTGGCAGTAGCTACTTTTTTTCCTATTTGCTTTATGATCGAAACTGTTGTTCCAGCTAGTCTAGCTGTTTTTGAAGAAGGAATTGGGATAAGAAGATCAGTGACCCCTTGCACAAATTCGCTTGCTGAAGCTTCCCCAGATGTTTTAGGCTTGGAGTATTCCGGTCTTCTAGATTCTAACTGTTGAGTCGTAGGCAATAATTCAGAAACCCAAGTCTTTTCATAATCTTGAGGAGGTTGTCCTGTGATAGCTTCGCTGATTTTTCCCGTTCCCTTGTGGATAAGAGATAGAAAATTTCCAGGAGCTCCTGTGATGACATCTTTTATATCTTCTGCGGTCCTAACAGCTCCCCTTACGCTTTTACCAATTACTCCCTCTTTTTCTTCTTCAAATTCTTCCTCCTTTTCTGGAGTAGAAATCATCTTTTTGAAGTAAGAAGAAGTTCCTTCAATTTCAGGAGATTTATTGGCTTTTTTCTCTGAAAGATTTTGCTTGTAAGATTTTAGATAAGCGCTCATTCAATACCTAATATGCTAGGATCAACGATCTTGTACCCTGCTTTTTTAGCCATTTCCAAAGCTTTAGCGTCTCTTTCCTCTTCTGTATTACCTTTAGCTTTGTGATAAAAAACTTTGTACTTTCCTTCAGTCAAGGGCGTGCCTGGATATACTTTTTGTAGTGTATTGTAGAATTCTGGATTTTGAGACATTTCTCTGGATTCTTGGAGATCATAAGCTAATTTTTCCATTCTCTTTTCTGTGTAAGGCTTCATCTGTGTTCTTACTAAGGAATCTATATTAGCTGGTACATATCCAAGATCTTTTCTATATTGATCTGATAAAATTTGCGCTATTTCCAATTCTTTTTTATCTAAATCTAGAACCGTTTTAGCTATATTCAATTTAGCCATTTGGGATTCTTTGGTTTCTCCAACTTGAGCAAAAGCGCTAGAAATTTGTTTTTCTATGAATTGGTTAGGACGCGCTCCTACTTTGTCCAAAGCTCCGATTAAATTTACTTTAGCTGCTGCTTGTAATGTTGCTCCAGATTGGTCCCTAAGAGATGGAATATTTAATATATCAGCCCAAAAACTACCTCCCAAAGGAGACAATTGACCAGAATTCACCGCAGCAATAGAAGAATCAATTCCTATTTCTCGTTCTCTTATTCCAGAAGTAGATTTTCCTAATTCATCAAGATATTTGTCCGATCTAGCAGAGTTATATGCTCTATCGGATTCGAATTCTTTTCTTCTTAGCTTTCTTTGTTCTGTTTTCTGTTTGCCCAGACCAGGATAAATTAATTCTAATGCCGTTTCTTCTTGCTCGGATTGTTCCGTTGTTGGCTCTTCTTTTTGCCTGGGATTTAATATTTGATTGGAAAAATCTTGCCTTGAAGTTTCAGGAATTTCTTTAGATAAATCAGATTTTCCTTTTGATTCTTGCGTGCTTACTCCTGTTAATCTAGCTGCTACATCTTCACTTATCAGACCGGTGGCAAGAGCTAAAGCTATCCTATTCTTTTGTTTTGCGGCTTCTTTCGCATCAATTAAAGCAAGCTCATGCTTTTTTTGTTGTCCTTGCAAGAATCCCGATGCTAATCCCCCACCTAATCCTTTAGCTATAGAAGAAAATGGACTTGTGCCTTCAATGATTTGTACCATAATTACATCCCCATTTTACCACTTGCAAAAGAACCAAGGCCTTGACCTATTCCACCTGCTAAAGATTCGCCAAAAGAAAGCCAAGGTGATTTAACCAGTAGATTTTCTCTTGAGTCCCTTCCCAATAATTGCTGGCTGATCCCTAAAAGCTGATCGATCGCACTCTGTTGTAATCCAAGCCTATTAGCCTGCAATCTCTCAGCTAAACTAGATGCTTCAGCGCCCATCGCATTTTGGAATCCGCTTGATTTACGAGCACCAAAGCTCCCAGCTCCAGAAAAACGAGAGGCTAGATTCCCTTGCAGTTGGCTGAATTGTCGTAATGCAGGAGATTCAAGCTCGGCAAATTTAGACTGATCCCCAGAAGCTAAAGAAGATAGGTGTCCTAGACCAGATCCTATCCCTCCCATAGATCCCTGATAGAGTTGATCGAATAGAGATTGTTGCTGAGGACTTAATCTATTGAGAGAAGCAACATCGTAACCACCGACTCTTTTTGGATTCTTCATCCCCGTAGCCATTCCTATAGTCATAAAAACTCCAGTGAAATTTTAGTGTAGCATTCAAGGAATTTCTGTACTCAAGAAAAGCTCAAGGCTTGGCAATCCATTCTAAAACAATCGTTCCTGAAACAATTGCCGGCGAGCCGCCACCAGCTACAATCACAATATTTGTTCCTGTGATGTAAAATGTCACCTGTCCGGCAATCGCTGTGCTTCCTGCATACACCGCACCGTACCAATTAGTCCCGTCTGTGAATGAGCCGAAACATCGAACAAAGCCAGATATCTGAGAAAGATTTCTTCCATGTGCCACGTTACCGGCTCCGGTAAAGGCATACACTTGCCTAAAACCGTTCTGCCTTTGATTGCTAGAGACAAACCAAGTCTCTCCATTTTGAGCACTTCTATTCGTTGGGAATATGGATATGATTCTGTTGTTTACCGCATTGGCCGTATCGATGTAAGCCCGATTAACTTCTACGGTAAGCTGCCTTAGATCCTCGGGGAATTCCCTAGAGGTTCTAAGAAACGCTACTTGATTGACAATGTTAGTACTCATACGAGCAACTGACTTGGTGTGACTGCGATAATCATCCCGTGCAACTCGATCTCAGCAAATTGGTTATTGAAGTTAGTATCTCTCATCTGCGCGTCAGAAAGGGTAAATCCCAATTGTACTGTATCTCCTATTAAGCTCGTATTCTGCCTATGCCATATCTGCGATTGTTGAGAAGCTGTAGGAGTTTGCAGATTGATGTTAGCAGGAGTTAGACCCAGATTTATCGATTCAGGGCATGTGTAAAGAATAGAGCTGTATATCAACCCATCATTAAGAGTATTTACATTAGGAATTAGAGGCCCATTGTTGTATGGAGCATAGGCATTTTGGCTCAAGTAAATCTGTAAAGTGATTTGTCCATTTGCTGTCTTAGATAAAAGATACTGTTGAACGCCTATCCTAGTCTTTCTGCCCATTCCCCAAGCCAAAGGAAATTGCTTAGTCTGAATTAATGGTATGTACATCCTCTTGATCAATCCACCTCCTAAATAGGTCCCCGATGGAACGATCGAATTGGGACCGCCCAATATGGTAAAGGTGTCGATGTCTACTACAGTGACGCTATAGATGTTTCCATTAATGTTGGAAACTCCTAAGCATCCAGAGATGATAATGTAATCACCTGTATTCAGGCAGTGATTTGGGCAAGTGATGGTGACGCCTGATACGTTCTTTATGGATAAAGAATTCGATTCATTGGTTCCCGTGTCTCTAACAACCACAAATCCTTGTTGATTTCCAGCAATCACCGCAGGCTGGAATAGAGTAGAATCTCCAGCATTCCAAGGTTGGTTCCAGCTTCCCCATGTAGGGAATGTTTCACCTACAGTTCCCCACGTGAATCCGCTTTGTTTCCTGAATGTTCCATAAGTGGTATAGCACTCATCGAAAATAGCCCAAGACTGATCTCTATAGTTATATAGTAAGGTTTGAGTAGGGAAAGTATAGATGCCAGAATTGCTCTGATTGCTTAAGTAAGTAAAGTAGATCCACTCGTTGATGAAGTCCCTTTGTGCTGTAACCCTCTCCGTTCCATTGTTGGTAAGAGCCACTTGGAATACTTGGTCAGGAATCGATAGATCTATTCTAGCTGCTTCAGTCTGTCCAGAGATGACAAAGCCTCTACTGCCTTTAGTAATCACCCCTTTATCCATGTTGATTGCTGAAAAGGTGCTCGTAGATCCTAATTCAGAGTTGGTGATAAAAAAGTTGAAAGGAACCGCGTCATTTCCCGTATAGACCATTCTCACCTGGGCTGTATTTAACCCTAAGATAAGAACATCCTCGTTAGCAGAAACAGTGTTTATTGGCTGATCTACTCCTAACTGTATAAATCCCCCGAAACCTACTTGATCTTCCCAAAAAGCATTGGCAGAAGAAGTCTGATTAGTAGGAAGGAGAATAGGATTGAACACAGTAGTTGCAAGGCCTGCGTCGCCAGTGAATGAACAAGTGTAATAAGGTGTTCCATTTTGGCTATAGATAACCGTGTCTTGAAGATATTTTGGTGTTCCAGAAGAAGTTTGTACCACAGGACCGAAAAATAACAGCCTATCCTTGAAAGGAACTATGATTCTAGCTCCTACCAAATAATACTGCCCTACTGGCAAATCAGATATGATAAAAGTATTGGTTGCTTGAGATAAAAGAGGAGGCGCAAAATTTACCCATCCCATGCCTTGAGAAAACACAGGCGGAAGAGTTCCGTTGACAGGAGCCCCATCATACCATCGAAGACAGTCTTTAGTAGTATCTGATCGATTCGTTAGGTATTGAGCTATACCTGTTGCAACGGCTCCTCCAGCTCCTCCCAATGTAGCATTAGGAAATTCCACATCTACATGAGTAACATCGGGAACGTTTGTAACATAACAAGTCTGGAAATTGATTCCTGTGACTGTAGCTGTCGGGAATTCATTGAGAAATAAGAAATCTCCAACGACTAGACCGTGGGCTGCAATGGTTAATCTGGCAGTAGCTGGCGGACCTGGCACTATCATGGTCACTTCAGTCACTAGATTAAATTGCATACCAATGTTCGTACCAGAAAAAGGAACATTGATTCCATTTGTCGCCCACAAGGCACCCTGGTAATTGGTAGTCCAAAACTGTTGGTAGTCTTGACCATTCCATGTGGTAGGAGTCCATGTAGTCTTTGGAGTATAACTAGGTAGAGAACCTGAAGAAGCGGGATTCTTGTAGAAGCTGACATCGAAACTAGAGTATGGATAGGCTGTATTTACCTGATAAGAATAACTATCATCAAAAGCAATGGTCCCTGGAAATGCTGAGGAAGCCATGACGAAATCCTCTAGTCCAAGAACCGGTAGCGTTGGGTAGTAATTAAACTGGGCAGAAACTGCATTCCCCGCTTGCGCAGCGATAACGATAGCTCCTGTCGCGTAGTTAATCGTCCCAGAGGGGCTAAGAGTCCCATCCATAGAGGGATCAGTATAGAGAGTGGGGCCTGGGGCTGTGATAGTGACCGACCCTGGAATAATCGATGCATTAGGAGCTAATGTAGTTACTGAGGAAGTAGAGAATCCGCTAAGGATGTTTCCGGCTCCTATCCCGCCACCGCTTAAAGTAAGTGTTGCTGTTGAAGAATATGCAGTCGAAGCAGAGTTGAAAAAACGTTTAATCCTATTGAGAAGAGCTGTTCCTCTTTTCCTCTTTATTCTGCCTCTCCATTGATAAGCGTTGATAAGAACAGGAAAAGCGTCGTTATCGATATTAAATGGGAGACGATCTGTTGTAAGACCCTTAGAAATGTCACCGACAGTGATATACTGGGTAGACATCAGTACCCTATAGCTAAATAGTAGAACCCAAAACCAGCTGTGGAAAGAATGCCTGTAAATCCTGTTGTGGAAGGACCAGGAGAAGCTCTAACACTTAATTGAGAGCCTGAGGCGCTGTTAGAGGAAAGAGTCATAAATACAGCAAGTACAGATGTTGAAAAAGCTGTGGAAAAAGTAATCGCGTTTGAAGTGGCTGCCCCCGCGTTGAATCCAAAATTAAGAATCAATCCCCATGGGGTCGTAATGCTGTAGTTTGTGCCTGAAGTGGTCAAAGCAAGGTTGGTCAACTGTTTGGTAGAGGTTCCATTTTGGAAGAAAAGAGAAGATACCGTTCCTAATAATCCCGCTACACTATTGACAAACTCTACACCTACTGCACTTCCTACCCCAGGAGCTGCTTGGTTAGAAACGTAGTGTACCTGCTTATGCAATCCCCCTGTAGCATTTCCAAAACTCACATGATCTACTGCAATCAGATCATCGATAGAATTGGTGTTTTCCTTCATGTTTGGCTGATCTGAAGACGGATTGTTGTTAGTAGCTGGGATATCTCTAGTATAAGTAAAGCTCATACGCTTCCTGAAGCTCCATAAAATGTAGATTGACCCATTGGCTGACTATAGATTGTTTCTGCCTTAGTGCTCGTGAATTGCCTTTGGCTTCTTTTCCAAACAAGCATCTCTTGCTCTCTAAACAAAGGCTCGTAAAAGTTGAATTGCTCGACATCTCCTGTATCACTGAGGATCTTTCGAGCGGCTCCCCTAGCGATATACTCGCTCATGTAGGCAAAAGGAATCGCCGTAGAGGAAGTTAAGAATGCAGCTGGGGTGAGATAGGCATCCATCTCGATATAGTAAGAAATATCAGGAGGAGGACGAATCGTGATGATGTTGTTGTAGAACAAGATCCCTCTAGGTATGCCTTGCTGGTAGAAATAGCACTGCACGTTGATAGGGGTTTGATCTGGAATCGTAGTGCTGAACGTCACATAGATAACGCCAGTGTCGTAGTTCACAACGTTTGTCGTAGCACCCCAAGAATTGGTTGTGTTACCTGTCAAAAGTCCAAGATTGACATCGGTTGTCAAGAATTGTCCAGAATCGTTCACAACGATCGTACGTCCTGTGGAATCTACTGTTGTGATGAATACAGCCGGAAATACGCTGGTTTTAGGCACAGAAGTGTTAAGAGTAGACACATATAGAGGGTCAGCTGTACCGCTAGGAGCATTGGCAGCGATGATGCCTGTGTTATCTACGTGTCCTCGTAAAGCAGGGAAAGAGGGGAGATTAAGAGTATATGTAGCAGTTCCATCCCCTAGACCTGATTGATTTAGTGGCTGCATATACTTAGAGAAGTTGCTGAAGAATGGCCCTCTTTGCGTATAAAAAGGCACCTTTCTGCCATTAGCATACGCCGGCGCTAAAAACCCTTGATAGACAGGATAGTAAGAGATTGCTGTTGTGGGATCTGATCCTTCTACTTGCGCCGGATAGGAGTTGATGCCATAAAGAGGCATGTTGTATTGATCTATGCCAGGAGATGTCTGGAAACCATACTCAGTCTTGAGATCGAATAGCTGCACTCTAGCATCGACATCCATCAACCAGAAACGGTTTATATAGTCGATGATAAGGTTGTCGGACAAAGAGGTATTGGAGGGTGTTTTGACTATCCTTCGGACGTAAGTAATTACATCGCCTAACAAGTTCATTGGAATGCGCTCTTAAATCCACCAACAGTTACGACATCTGGACAAGGTTCCGCAGTTAGACGAGCTTTTTTGTCTTTGTAAGCCATCTGTCCGTAGAAATCTACACCTTGCTCATGCCCTATGTGACCATCTTCTTTCATTTTAAGACGATCATAGACCTTACCTCTAATCTGCTCGGCCAAATGTCTTGGACCCCATACCGCCTTGCCTACAGGAACATCCCAAAGTTCCGCTGGTATTCCACCATAAGGACGAGTCCAAATATCTCGAATCCATTCCCCTTCGGCTTCTTTGTTTTCAACGATGAAACGGACGATTTGTTTTCTGTATTCCCATTCTGCACGGAAATCTTCATTGAATTTCTGCCCAGGAGCAAACATCGTTCGTTTAGGCTTCAAGTAGATGTCTTGAGAGTTTCTGATCTCTCTAGAGCTAAGTTTTGTAGAAGGTTCTTGTTCTGCTAACGGAAGATTAGACGTATCAGTCTTAGCCAATTCTCTTAAATTTTCTTCGAAGGCATTGAAATTCTCTTGAGCCTTGTCTAGCTCTTTTTGGCTCTCACTGTTTACTCTAGGTTTGGTCATGGTTCCTCAACTAATATTTATAAAAGATCCTGGTATATTCAAATTTATATTGCTAGGAGAAATATTGGTCTGACCGCTGTTTACGTCACCAATGGCGCAAATCTGAGGGGGCGTAGGGCCGTAGGCAGGAGAAGGGATGAATGTATCGTAGGCTCTAGAATCTAGGTTGATGACAACCTGATTCGAAGCTGGAATGCTAGTTACGTAGTTCTCTTGGCCATTGAGTTGAAATGTTCCGTAGAACGATGGGATCCATGTTCTAACGAGCTGTCCTACAACATAGTCATGATCAGAGCTCGTTGTGATCGTAGTAGAGAGTCCTAAGCTTATATTGGAAATCGTGAACTTTCTAGGAGCGTAATACTCGGGGTGAATAGGAGGATTTCTGTAGGGGGCTATAGGAGGCTGATTAAACGGGTTTGACATAGGCACCTTAAAAGAAACCGGCCCCATATAGAGGCCGGAATCGGGGTTTTTACTTCCAATTTTTAACTATTGGCAAAATCCGGAATCCAAGCTTCCCAAAATATCGTATTTCCGTTTGCACCAACGAGTACAGAAGAGGTGAATGAAACACCTGCCCCTGCTCCGATGATCAAACCTTGACGTGTATTATTGGCAAACGCTCCACTAATTCCAGGACCGCCTACGATGGAAACTCCACCGGAGGAAGTTGGGAACTGAGGAGATGGATACAGGACACTGCCGCTATACGCTGGACCACCGCTATTGATATCGCCCACAGCCACAACTTGAGGGAAATTCAGGCCAGGAACACTTGCAACCGTCTGGTTGCTGTTAAAGGCTGTATATCCTGTCGAGTTAATGCTGCATACGAATATCGTGTTGCTAGTCACAGAAGTTACATATCCATAGATCGGAGATCCAGGGATCGTTGTGTTAGGAAGCGAATTCAATTGGGTTGTACCCCAAAGAGACGGAATCCTAAATGCAATTTCTTGACCAACTACGTAGTTGTGGTTAGCTGTTGTTGTAACAGTAGTTGTCGTACCTGTTGTAATAGCGCTGATGTAATTCACACCAGGCTCGTACAGATCAGGATACAACACCTTTTTCACGTAAGCACCAGATGGAGATGCACTCAAAGCAGTATAATTGCTTTGGTTGGTATTCCAAATGATCGTGAATGTGGTAGCGCCTGTCACAGTAATCACAAAAGGAATTGTACAAATCTGAGGCATACCAGTTGTTGAAGACTGATATAGCCCTTGGAAAATGACAGTATCCCCTGTGGAATAGCCGTGATTAGACGCTGTTGTGACAACAGCCGGACTTGCTTTTGTAATCCCAGATATCTGAATTTGCGCACCATACTGCAAGGCAAGCCCTGCACTAAATGTGCTAAATCCAGCTGAGGTCACTATATCCGTAGACAAGACAGGAGTTGCATTGAACACTTGTTGCACTGCATATCCTTGCCCCATCGAGACATCCCAATAAGCAAAAGGCACACCATTCTGCGCAGGAGTGCCAGCGGCTGTATAGTTTGTCAATCTAGCGTTTGTAGGCTGGAATGGCAAATACAGCGACTTAGCAGCGCCTGTTGAAGTAAAACTTCCCTTAGCAAATCTTGAATACTCAGCCATTATACACCTCCATTATTACCAGCTCTTGTGCAGAGCAGGTTTCGGATAGCTGTATCTTGAGTAATCAATTGGCTCTGGGGGAACCGTACCGCAAGCGTAGCATTTTGCATCAGCATGCCTGAATACTCAGGGCCTCTATACAGAAGCTGCATAGAATCCCCATCTTGACTGATATGCGTTACAGCCTGTTTACCGCAAACAGTGTTGTAATACACATCTCGGCTAGCTGCTGATGCACTTCTAGCCACTGGCGCTTCAGAGCTTGTCAAGATACGTGTGTTAAACACATTTCCGTACTCAGAATATAGAGCACTAATAGTGCTACTATAATTCATGACTGACAAGAATCCTGCGCCTGTTAGTCCATCAAAATCAGGCTGTAGCTCTGTAGAGCTAAGCATGAAATAGGATGGGCGTATTGGGCCTGTACCGAACTTCAACGAGCCTTCTTCACCTGCGATAAATTTCATCGCATTATTAGTGTCAAGGGTCGATGCCACCAACGAGAAGTCAGAGACTCCTAGGTTGCTTGGATTGTCGCCATTGTTCCCACCGCCTGCATAGATATCCGAACTAGCGGATACTACGTAGTCGCGGAGGATAAGCATTCTGTTACCCCACCTTTCGGCGTGGATAGGTCATTTCTGCCTACCTCTCGGATTTCATCTATAGTCCGAGTTCAGAGCACCGCATCTCCTTTTACAGAGTCCAACCGCTTGCTGCGTTCAGGCTGCACACTTTCGCTGCTTGCCCCTTGTTGCCCCATCGGGTTTCCAAGTTAAAAATTAAATACGCCCATGACTATAATAATTGTCTTCAATTTTATACATCATAGAACTGCACATATATGGCTTCACAAGATAAATGAAGTTTTTTTTAGATTCTTTTTTACTTATGCAAACAGTAGGTCCCTTTCTATCATATATTCTAGCTTCTACACCATAAACCAAAAGCTTTTCTAATAACAAAGAAAGACTTTCTTTGTCAAAGTCATTGGTAGAGATACAAAATTGATGAATATACGGATGTACTTCATAATAGATAATACCTGATTTAAGCTTCATTTTGTCTTTTTTTATAACGGCTTTATGACCGTCATCTTGAAACAAAAATGCAATGGTTCTTTCATCAAATAATTCTATTAATTCTGGGCAAAGTGTTTTTTTTCCATTTTTATAAAGCACTTCTCTTACTCTTTTTATTTCTGAGCTTCTTCCTGTCATTGCATAACAAACATGAAATCCCTTATCTATCCTTTCCCTAAAAATACATTCAATTCCATTTTCCCTTAAGTAATTCATCTTAAAATGAACATACTCTTTTTGTTTTATAGAATGATGCATTCTTAATAAACAATTTGCATTCTCGGTTTTTGGTTTTGATATATACCCGTCACCCAAACTTAAATCTAGGATAGCTTTATTTAACATTCATATATCTTACCTTATATGGGCTTTTAATTCCATCAGGTTAGATTTATCGAGGACATTATCTCTATCCTCGGCTTGGCGCATCGACATGGCAAGTCTTTCACTCACCCATGCTAACACCATTTGCGCCAAACTAAGAGGGCGTGTTATGCTGATATTTTTGACGTAAGTCCTTTACCCTCTTGATCTTGTAAAAGTACCTGCCAGTTAATTATACATCCTGTACCAAACCAAGCCATTTCAGCGTCAAGTATATCACGCTGAGGAACTTGCGCCGGAGGATCTATGCCACTGTTACCTAATTGCACAGTCGGGGGCTGCAACGCTCTTGGACGCATAAAGCGACAAGTCGTACCACCACCCACTGGCATATTTACCGTATCAGCAATGAGGCGATAATTCATCGTTGGTGTCGGCGTATATAGATACGCAGGCGCCAGCGATTGTAGAATCATCGGTCCTAGATTGCTTGTTGTTGTAATGCCTGACATGATTAACCTGTGTTAACCATTAATCCCTTGAATCTAGAGTCTGCCGTAACGCCGGCTGCGATAGACACCAAACTCAAGTATGTTCTACCCTCTGCGAAAGGGCGAATACGTCAGTAGTGACGAGCTACAATACGTCATGGCTTGACGAGAGCCGATACGTCAGTCCTTAACGTGGACAATCCGCTAGATCTTTACGTTCTTCTACCTTTTATCAAAGACTGCATCTTTTCCCAAGCAGCTTTTTGCCCAGCTGGAGAGAAGTCCCCTTTTTGTCCTTGATAAGCCGGAGTGCTAAAGGAGGAAGGCTGAAAAGGAGTTTGTCTATTTCTATCGATCGTCTCTTGGATGGATGAGCCTTTAGGTTCTTCTTTCCTGCCTATACCCATCTCTTTCATTGTTTGATATAGGAGCTTTTGACGACCGAATCCCTCAGGTACGTTTTCCAAAATGTTTTCCGCGATGCCAGGATATTTCTCAGCGAATTTTTGGATGTTTTCTGCCGACATGACATTGTTAAAATCGGAATTGGACTTGAAGAAAGTGCTCTGTCTCTCTTGTTCTATCATAGCACGGGCACGAGCTTCCGCTTTCTGATCGATCTTCTTTTCTAGATTCGCCTCGAATTTAGATAGAGTCTTAGAGAGCACTCTTTTATCAATGTATGACTGATCATCGTCGTCCTCTTCTTCCTCGGGAGCTTTGGACTTCTCATAGGCAGCAGCTCTTTGTTCAGCTTGCAATCTCGCATTTCTCTCAGCTTCCAAGTCGCGTTCGTATTTTGCTTGCATAGCTCTGAAGTTAAGCTCTTTTTCGCTGATTTGTGGTTGATTTTCTGCATTTTGAGCTGGTACTGTCATGAGATCCCTGGGGTTGAAAACTATATTTAAACTAAATAATTTAATAACGGTCAAGCATGAAAGATATAAAAGGCATAGCCTTAAAAAAACTCAACAAACTAGAAACTCACGATCGCAAGATATGCTTCCAGAAACACCAAACTGATGTTGGAGCATTTCTACAAGATATCATAGATAACAAACCTTTCGGAAATAGACCCTGCTATTTACATATCATACACAAAAGATCAGTGGGAGAAGATGAGAGGGTTGCTTTAGTACGCCAGGGAGAATACGACAATATAGAGGATACCCCTGTAGCTTGTATGTGGATGCAAGCACGACTCTCTAAACCAGAAGCTACTCCCAATACCACGTTGATTAAAATCACCCCTGGAGCCGAAGAGGTGAGAATCATCTGGTCGTTGCCCGAAGAACATCTCTGGAATCTGTTTCAAACCAGCATGTTTAGAGACGATCTCACCAGCAGAAGCATCAACATGTACAAAATGAACAAAAGAGGGTTAGAAGCTCTGGAAGAAGATGACCCCAAGACTAAAGATGAGTTCACCGGATTGATGAATCAATTTGCCAAGACGCCAGCACAACGAAAAAAACTAGTGAGGCGCATACCTATCTATGCACCTCGTGAGACTGCTATTCCGGACTAAGCTAAGGATTTAGGAGGTATCTTCATCGATCCCTTAGGAACAGGACTAGACGAGGAACCTTCAGTTGTTCCCATTTTTGCTTTAATCCCAGTCCCGTATGAATCGCCCATTCCATATCCCGTACCCGCAGCCATTTTAATTTGATCGCCTGTTGGCGCTGCAAACTCATAAGGCATTTTCTTTTGCTTATCGGAAATACGATCTTTAAATGGGGTTTTCATTATTTGTACCTGAATCCATCTTTTTGGGAATGTTTCTTGGTAGTACGAGCTGCACCATCTTGGTCAGATCTTACTTTTTCGTACGTATCAGGATATTCCGTCCCGACACGACCAGCGCCATCAGCCGCCGGATAAACCTTTTCGTGCGCTCCCTTAGGAAACGGGCTACTTTGGTTCCCGCTGCCAAACATAAAAGAGTGATCATCTAATCTCTTACCTGACATAAATACCTCGAGGTTATGTCTACAAGTTTTATTATAAGTTTAAAAAAATCTCTTGCAAGCTATTTCACATTGCCTGGGATTGCGCAGGCAACCCTGCTAGCATTTGAGCTACAAAATCATTAGCCATAGATTCCCTTTGCGCATCAATTTTAGCTCTCTCCTCTTCCATGTCTTGTTGCACACCTAGAGACTGAATCTTATTCATCGCAAGATGCGCCTCTATCTGACCATACTTTTCGATGGTTTCAACTAGCTTAGCCATCGCATCGGCTTTGTGTTTAAGAGATAGAGAGTTATTCTGTGCAATTTCCGAAATACGCTCTTCGTAGAGGCCAAGATCTGATTGCGCCCTTCCATGCCTTTCTCTTGCAGAAGCCACGTTAGCTACAGCTTTACTATAGAGCTCTTTGAGTTTAGCCTCTTCGAAAGCATGAGAAATCGTTTGCGCTTCTTGAGCTACCGCTTGTTGCTGCTCTTCTTGTTGTTTTAGGAATTGTAGTGCTTCACCCTTGCCTGATAGGTTCATGTCTTTAATGATCATGCTTGGAGGAAATACCTCTCTGCCAAAGATCTGATTAATCTCAAGCAGCTGACTTGCCTGCATGTTCTTTTGGGTAGCTGTGTTCAATCCCTCTTCGACGATCACTTGATACTTAGCAAAGATGCGAGAATAAAAGTGTTCGCTTGGCTCTTCGCCTAGAATGAGGCCCACTTTAGCTGCATTCCAATTGTTTAAGATGATCTTAAGCTCTAAGGATCCTATCAGCTTAAGAGCATAGTCCCACTGATCGAAGTACTTTTGCAAGACCATGAGATTGGCGGCTTGCTTGATCAGAGTAGTAAGAGTAGATGCTTTTGGATCTTCTTGAGCCGACCAGTTTTCTAGATTCACTCCTGAAGTAGAAAAGATGAGAGAGGACATACGATCAGCTAGAGCAAAGTCAGATTCCGGAACGGTAGTAGGCTCTATACGCTGAATATCTTGGCCTATGATCTTGCCATCATTAAGGACAATATCGTAGCCATTCAGTCCTTTCTTAAGATTATCCTCGTTAGCCACCGCGTCAATGGTCCTGATCCAGCCAGAATTGATCGTGGTCTCTTTCTGCTCGTGAGAGATAATGATCTGGCGATTCATTAGGAATTGAGGCGATCGCATCGTACGAGCTAAAGAGCGCACGTAGAGATTAGGATCACCAATGTGTGGATCGTACTCCCAGAAAATCGGCACCATTGGGCATTCATCGAAGCCCAGGGGATTGACCCCTTGCCACATCAATTGATCGTTGAGAATGACAGCCAATTTCCAGGTAGGAGTATCTACTTCAACCACCTCGAAATCGGGGATATTGTATAGGATGGCATCTAGTTGCTCCTCTCCACCGCCAAAGTCGAAGAATTGATTGCGAGAAGGGCTATATAGACGCTTCTTTTTGCGTTTCCAACGATACCAAACATACGAAACAATCATTAGATCTGTACGCGTGAGATTGTAATTTTCAGGCAAGAAATAGAAGTTACCATAGCGTTGAGGAGCTCCATTAAATGGGACAGCAGTGATTTGTTTTCCAGTGAATCTCTCTTGCGCTTCTTTGCGTGAGATATATTCCTGCGTCCATATGAGGTTCGCGTCGCTAAAATCAGCGTTGCGAGCATAACCATCCGTTACAAAACTATTGTACTCCCAAATCTTTAGGCGCATGTTGCCTTGCGCAGGATCATCGCCGGTAAAATCTAGATAAGGTTGTGCTAAGCAAAGACCCGAGATAGCAGCAAGCTCGCACCCTTTAGAGTACTGCTCGTTGATTCCTTCCGCGTTGTTAACATGGGTGACTATGCGCGTGTATTGATCAGTAGTGTTGGGGTCAGCTCCTTCAGACGGGATGTAGAAAATAGACTTGCGATGTTCTCTCTGATAGCCCGTTACCATGTTTATGGGCTGTTGCATCAAGTTGAAGTGATAGTCAAAGGAGTTAAAGCCAGGAGCGAAGTTGAATGTCTGGTTGATTGTCTTTTGGCAACCGGCTTTAAAAAGCGTATCAATGTGCGACTGATTCCACCGAGGTTGTTCTCGCGTGGAGAGTTTCATAAACGTGCCCGTCAACCATTGACTGACGTTTGTGTTAGAGGGTTCTGTTTCTTGAAGCTGCCAAGGAGGGGTGAAAATAGACACGGAGAAACTCCACAGTTGATAATTTCATACTATTTAAATATTTGTTATCAATCCACAACAGCTTTTTTCTTTCCTTTCTTAGGGACGATTCCCATCTCCTCCAAATGCTTCTTGATCTCCTCTTTAATATAATCTGGCATCGCCCTTGGTTGCATCTTGTCTACCTCTAGTTTAGCTAACAAAGACGTAATGCTAGATTTCAGTGAAAACTCCAGCGCCCTATTGTCTTGGCGATGCTTTTGGATTTGATCGAGCAATACCTTTAGCAGATTAATCACATAATCGTGGTCTATCGTGTCAGATAATGGGAGTAGATCAGAGGTTTCGCCCACTTTACGGCGAACAGAAGCCATCACATCTTGCTCACGCGCTTGGATCCTTTCTTTCGTGCTCTCAGCTAGAGATTTCATCCCTATTGTTTCGTATTCCATTTTGTAATTCCTCTTTGTGTCGTCTGCACATATCCCAAAGCATGTACTCTCTCCATTTTAGGAAATCTACATTTTCTTCAACTGTGTGTTCTGAACATTTGTTAAATGTCTTCCAGCAATATGCAGAAAATACCTCCCAGTGATTTTTTAATTCATAAGCCCAGGTTCCTGGCACTTTTTCGAAATCCTCACCTAATATTTCTTCGTCATCCATTAAAACGGACTCCTTTTTGGCATGAATGGAGAGTTGTTATTCTGTGATCCTAGAGTTTTACCAAAGTCATTGGAGGAATTGGGAGGCGAGATAGTCTTTTTATTTCCCACGAAAGTTTTAATCACGTACCTAAGACAATCCAAGAGGTGATCGTTTTTCTTAATCGGAGCATCCTCTCCCTTCTCAGACTTTTTACTATCCCAGCAATATCCCTCTATCTCTCTGATTAAGTTAGTACAGGACTGACACACTGACAGGGATCCATCTTTCATCAAATTAGTCATTAGTTGGATGCCGTTGAATACGTCATTATCAGCATCGGAAAAGTGGAAATTGCTAGATCTCATCTCAGCTTTAAATGATGCGGCACTAGGATCGATGTAGAAATGTTTGATGGGATATGCCTCAAAAAACACTTCCAAATCTCTTTTAAATTCAGAGTTAGTTTTTTGCCTATTCGTGGCTTTAGGATCCCAATAATACTCTTTTTCCACCCACATCACAGCGCCAGTTTGCGTAGATTTTCCTGAATTATATCCCACGATAAGAGCCGCGAAAGGGTTGGATGCTCCATAATCGACAGCTGCCAGGTAGAATTCAGCTGCTCGAGGAGGGCGAGCAACTGTGTGATATTTTCGCTCGAAGAAGTCAAAGATAGCTCCTTCGGCTAAACACCATTCTCCCAAATAGTATCTTCTATAAAACAGGCCGGATAACGAATTCTGGAGAAGTTTTATGTAGTTAGTCTCTAAATAAGGATTATCCTCTATCTTAAAATGTAATTGATAATACAATTCAGGCTCTTTCTCAGACGAATCAATCATCTCTTTGCATTTATGGGACGGCTCTACAGGGTTCATCGTGCCGAAGAGTTGAGAGCCAGGGGGTCTAATCCTTGTAGTGATCATATCTAGCACGACGGGAGGATATAGAGTCATCTCGTCGCATAAAGCTAGATCTATTGAGGCTCCTTGTATGATACCCAATGCTCCCTGATCTCCAGCCCCTATACATTGGATCTCTCTGCCCTTATATATGAGACGATTACTATTGCCAGTGCGCCATGTACAAAAGTAGCGAAAAAATCCTAGTTGCTGATTATTTCTGTCAAACAGTTGAGAAATGACGTTGCGATAGATGGTCCCTTGAGAGTATCCGATAATCCAAATAGAGTTACCCTCGCACACCTCGACCGCTTGCATAAACCTAAATAGAGACGCAACCGTCTTGCCCGACGAAACTGCGCCATGAGCTAAGTTGAATTTAGAATTGGAATGATCGATGAATTCGTTTTGTCGATGGGAAAAAAGAGGGGTCATTTACGAAATGTTTTTTCTTTCCAATAATTTAGATAAAACAGAAAAGACTTCTTCGCTCACCATTTCTTTAATCTCTTCTTTCTGGCCAAGCCACTGTTTACCAAGCCAGATGCCCATCGTCGCATTACTTTCAGATAGTTTAAATTGATTCTGTCTTAATTTAAGTTTAGCATCTCCACAAACCTTTTCTTTTAATTCCGCAAATCCGAGGTTAGTAACTTCTTTTAATCTTCTATCTAAAGTATCAACAGAAACATGAAAAGATCCGGCTATTTCTTCGGCCGTGCCGCCAAGGTCCATCCAATACATAACTTGCTCTAATATAATAGGACGAGGAGGCAATTTTCCCTCCAAATCTCCAATAGACTCTGTTATAATTGGTATTTTAGGACGACCGCCACCTCGACTACCGTTTTTAGGTTTTTTATCCATGGAAAATAAACTCTATGTTTTAGTTAGAATAATTGAATCAATCTCTCAATTACCAGATTATGAGCAACACGCTCCTGTAACCCAGTACGATCTCAAGATTGTACTTGAGGCTCTGTATCAGATACTGCGCTCTGATCTTCCTCATGATCCACTATAGAGATAAATTTAATACTTGCAATAGGCAGCAAGATAAAACGAGTATTGAGTTGGTTTATCTCTAAACTTAATGTCCTGCCGTATTCGGGATGTTGGATGGCATTTTTGATGTTATTCAATGACAACTCTTTTTTTTCTGCATCCACAAAGTATGGGATATAACTTGTTGCATCGACGTAAAATCTAATTTCCGATTTCATTTCTACCACTCTGTTTTTGTTTTAACCGTAACAGATTCAACATTTCCTTTGAAAGCCCCTATTACCATATCTACCATATCTTTGACTTTGGGGTCGTCATGAGAGATTGCGATCACGTCGTAGCACAAAAAATGTTGGGTGAGAGTCCTATCATCACCCGACACTTTTACGATGATCTCTGTAACTCCATTTTTACTCATCAGGCCTCTCCCTATATTTTGGATAACATCGCCAATGCTCGATATACTCATCATCGGCAAATTCGTACTTTAGCAGATGGATAATTTCAGCTTTACTATCTTCGTAGAGAGTCTCAAAAAAAGAACATCTAGAATCCTCAGAAAACTCGATAAAAATGTCTAAAGCATCCTCTATCTCCCAATCCTGCTTTTCTACGAGACTCCAAAACTCTTTGCAATGGTAATCGTAGATGTATTGGCAAAACGATCGCGCTATTTCCTTGCGTGCTAAGTACGATAAGGCTATCTTTGACTTGTTCATATGTATTTTTCCCTCGTTAGTTTTACCCCTAGCACCCACTAGGGGTTTTTTGTTAATCTTCTGATTCTTCTTGCTTAATGCAAAAAGCTAAGAATTCTTCGATAAATTGTCTCGCTGCTTTGTAACTCGACATGTGCTCATATACCAATTGCACGCCCACGCTTATTAACACTCCGGAGACTTCCGCTGGGCTCCAGGTTGGTTTCATCGAATCAATCCATTGATCAAGTTTTTGATAACCCTCTGAAGTAGATTCCAACTTTTTCTGATCTTTTTCCATTTGTCCTCGTTATTCGGATATACCAAATAATTACACATGTGTGTATTTTATGCAAACACTTAATGCAAAAAAAAGAGAAATGACAGGGGTTTACCCTGGACTATTTCTTACGAAATCCCTTAAGGGTTTCGGCCAATCTAGCCTCTTTGCCAAGCTTTCCTTTAGCATGAGATGCTTTCTCTAGCTTCTTCGCTGGGATCTTCTCCCCCTCAGGCACCCCAAGCTTATTGTGGAGCTTGCCTTTGCTTGAAGGGACAAGAGCTTCCTGAATCCACTTCTTGCCCATTACTTGCATCCCTTCATTTTCTTAGACATCGCCACGTCTTGTTTCTCTATCTTTTTAAGGTCTTTAAATTCTTTTTTTTCTTCGGCAATGTGTTTAGACATCATCTTTTTGACGGGTGCTTTTTTAGCCATGATAGATCCTATTCGGTTTTTGGATAGCATGAGGCATTTATGGGGTTAGAAATATTTTTTACACAACTACTTTCTTCGATTGGCTAGATAGACGGCCAGAGGCAGGATTAAAGATCCTAAAAGCATGGAGATTCCCGACAGGAACTGGCCCAAGTTTCTAGATTCTTCGCTAAGAGCAAATTCCCAAAGTTGCATTTCAAAAATCCCCCTTTTTAACTTCGCTGATCTTAATCCCGTACAAATCCTCAACCATCTTTTTTTTCAACTTGTACACATCGGTTGGGCGCCCTTTAACATCCACAATGTCGATCAAAAAAGAGCCATCTACGGTCTTCATGAATACCATGTAATCGGCAACATAGCGGACATTTCCGGGCAAGTGGAAAGGGACTTGGCGAAGAAACATGTGGATCTTACCCTCTTGCTTCATACGCACGAGGAGGTCGTAGTAGGATCGTTCGAGCTTGCTGGCGAATTTAGCTTCCCCTCGTTCGCAACGGACGTTCTTAAACTTGGACTTTTTCTTTTTCTCCATGAACTCATCAAAGGTAATCATTTTTGCTTCCTAGTGGCAGAAAATCCTCGCTTTTTGGCGGTTTCTATTTTTTGTTAATTTCCATGCATATCGTTAACACGACAACTAAAACTATGATGACCGCGAGGACTGCGAATATGGGTGTATCACTCATAGGTTACATCCAATGCAATTCTCTCATAACCCCTTTTATCTGCCACAGGCTCGAATTCTTTAGAGCATTGCTGGCACAGTACCAGTATGTCAAATAAACCCGAAGGAAGTAGCCTTTGAAAGAGAAATGCGGGGTGTCCTGCACACGCATCACAGCCATCAAAGTGAGTCTTAGGTTGATCTGGCATCTTTGTACTCCCTAAGTGCTTTCATAAACTCCTTAATCGTTTCATCTAGCCTTCTGGTTGGATCTTTGGGCTCGATGACTCGGTTGTACTCTGACCACCACGCCCAATAGGCTGCTAAGAGGTTTTCGTAAGAGTGATTCAATTTAATCGCCTATCTTTCCCTGAAATTTCTAAAATAGTGTTTTCCTTGTCGAACAATCTACTAAAAACACGAGGTTCAAAATTTTCTTTGAAGTCATTCCTTGAAAGATTGCTGGTGAACATAGTGGGTTTCATTGATTCATATCTAAAATCTATGAGGGCAAAAAGCACTTCTTTTCTCCAATCCGTGAGTCCGCAGCTTCCTAAATCATCTATTATTATTAAATCATCATCGCAAAGATATTTAAGATTTTCTATGTAATCTCCCCTATCGTCCATTCCCGATCTTAAGCGAGCTAGCAAATCCGCTTCCTTCCAGTAACGTTTATGATTAATTCCTTTAGTATAATCCTTCAAAACAGCTCTGGACAAATGGGTTTTTCCAATTCCAGGATTACCCAGATAGACTAAAAAATTTTTGTTTCCTGTCATCCAATCTAACACTTGCTCGCAACTTTCTTCGGGAAGCCATAAATCCGCTAGAGTCGCTTCAGCAAATCTATTGAAGGAGGAATGGGAGCTGTAGGACATTCTTTTATTCCTTTGTGTTGTGGTTTTTTTGATTTTTTTTCTGATTCTTTTAACTGTTCATGTTTTTGAGTGGTTTTTCTGGTTTTTGTAATAATTCCTTCGAAATATTTAAACCAATTATTTAAAGGCTCCTGACTTTCCAGAAAACATTTCCAGGACTCTTTGACTTCTTGAGGAGTCCAATCTTTATTTTGTTGTATAGAAAATCTATATACATCATCCAATTTGACCTCAAAAGCTTCCCCTCTTAAATTTTTCTTTTGAACGGAAGGAGGGAATTCCTCCAAAACAGCACAAACAGTTTCTTTCCGTACTTGGTTAACATCAGTACTTGTTAGTGGGGGATTACCCACGTCTGGATTACCCACGTCTGGGTTTTCTGGTTGTGGTAATGAATTTTTTACTATAGGAGTCTCATAGAACACATACTCAAAACCAAGGATTTTTCCCTTTTCGTCCCTGATTTGCTGCTTATGGCAATATCCAGCATCTTGGAGCTCTTTTATAGCTGAATAGATAGCCGTCTCTTTATCTTGGGATATAGTAGCTAGGTGGCTAATATGAAAAGTCCATCCATCAGGACGTGACATGGCATACGTCCAAACTCCTTTGGCTTTAAAGGATAATCGGACGTCTGAAAGTATAGTATTATTGATAACAGAATAATTTTTGCTGTGTTGGCAACGAATGATTGTCATAAAGAATTCCTCTTGGTTGGAGGAAAACCTCTAGCCGCTGGCCCCTGGTAAGAATTTACTTAGTGTTGCGATTAATTCAACATCTAGTAGAATCGTAGACGATCTGTCATAGTAAATAGATCGTTTTCCGATCCAGGGGCCTCTAGTTCTAGCTAGAGGTTTTCCTTTTTTAGGCCTACTGTAGACCCTTATCGAACTTAATTTCAACCAGAAACGGAATGTCCAGTTTTGTCCCATTTCTTGGCTAGTTTTTCAATTACCCATCATTCTCGAAAATAGCCCACCCAGCACAAGCAAAAAAAGAAACAGCGGCAAATCTCTTCTGTTTAGAGATTTGTTTTCCCTGAAAAAAATCAGCAATACGAGTCCAAAAAGTTGACTACAAAAGTAAATTAAAAATTCAGTATCATCACTCACAAATTCCTACCTATCTTTATGTGGCGCAATAATTAAAATCGCGCCACTTTTTGATGAATTGCGCCACTTACTTACCCTCAAACAACGGTGGAATATACATCCAATGAGTTACATTTTCTATGTTTGAAGTTTCAAACTTTTCCGTCCAAAATCCTGATTTCTGAACCCTATTTTCCCCTACATAGTATCCAATATTGATTGTTCTGTCATTTTTACTGCCAATCAGCACTGTTTCATAATCCTGGGGCAATGCATCTTCAATCCTAATCCACTCACCCATCTAAATACTCAATCGTGAAAAATGATTTAAATTCCACTTGATGAATTGCGCCACTTGCTTACCCTGCTTTAATTTCTCTACCTCTTCTAAATCCATCTGCATTCCCAATCGTTCGAAATGTTTTAAATTCCACAAGAAAAAAGATCCACCCAATGAGGACATGTTTTAGGGATTTCCATTTTCCACCCCTGTCACGGCCACCCAATGTGACCCTCTTGTCCAAGGAAACCCGGTAGGAGCACCTATAACACATTTTTTTTGTGTGCTATATTTTCCTGAAAATTTAATTATAATATCTCCATCGGTACGATAGACGATAAGTTGACCATCCTCCGGTTCTCGCTCCTTGAATGCAATCCATTCCTCTGGATTTATCCCTGACGGCGTAAAACCCAGTTCTTCAGAACTGGGATACAAGCCGCCTTTTCTTAAAACGCTAATTTCTGTACACTCTTTCCAAAATAGCATCGCTAGACGATGCACGCTATCTTAACGTGTGCTCATGGTTACTTAGCAAAACCCTCTAAGTGTAAAACACTACAGGTTGGCTAAGGGTTCCCAAGTAAGGTTCTGTGCGCCAGGCTTACACGCCTCACAGACATCAATCCCAAAGCTTAAAGAAAAAAACTTGGAAAAATATTGCTCTCGGGC
>JAGXTH010000003.1 GCA_018333475.1 Simkania sp.
AAGCTGTCGACAAATTGACGATCATAAACAGCATAGTATTAATGCAATACAATGCCGTTTACGATCGCCGATTTTCGGCGCTTTGACGCGGCTCAAATGTGAAGTTATTTGTTGCGTTTGGTATAATGAGCTTATTGAAACCTCTGAAAACTTAGCCTCTTTGTTAAAAGAGATCTTTTCCTATTTAAGAGACTCCTGCACAACTCAGTACTTTTGGAAGGGCTTAAGCAAAAAAACCCACGTGTACCGCGGGTTTTTTTATGATGCCTAAACAGATCTTATTAGAGGCAGGGAGCGCTTAAGCTACACCCGTTCCGCAGGTTCTAGGACCGTTTTCTTGTGGAAATGCCCTAAGAGCGTGAAAAAGAGCCCATTTGTAGCTAACGCTGTCATCGGCCACCCTAAAGAAATCGGCACTACGGCTGCAGCTAACGTAATAGCCCCCAAAGACTGAAATGAAGAATTTCTGATAATATTGAATAGGCTGTTTACAGCCTGCGCCTCAGCGTACACCTTGGACTGCCGCCCCTTAGCCGCTGCTTTCTCAGCCTGCTCTATTTTCCCCAATTCTTCCAAAGTACCAAAACTCATTGTAGTAACAAGAGCTCCAGCAGCTGTTAAGCTCAACATCTGAGCGGCGCGCCGCCCTAATGGAGATATCTTATCAGAGACCGTTTTAACAACATCTGCAAATGGCACAAAAAAGTCACAAACCTTGTTGAGAACATCGCCAAAGGTGTAGAGCGAAGGGGTCTGAATAAAAGTCACCAACTTCTGCCCCGTTTCAACACCCTTACCAGGAAGAGCAGCTAATTCACCAAGATTCTTGGCATCCTTGGCTAAACGGTGCATATTGCTGGCAGCAGCACAACCAGGGTTAGCTACTAAAGTCCACTCTGCTGCAAGAGCCGCTGGCTTGAAAACCATGTTTTTCATACCACTTGATTCTTTGAGGTACGCAAGAGCCGTCTCTGAAATAGCAACGTTTTTAGAAGTAACGCTTTTTTTGGACGAAGAGACATGAGTGGTTAGCGGAGCTGCGCATGGAGCGCACGCACGAACAACAGGCATAAATTCCCCTAGTTAAATGCATAATGAAGTCGCGTCAATTATCGACTCTTCCATCGATAAGAGCAATTGCATTTATTATTTTAATGGCCCTGGAAGGCGCCTAAAAGGTTTTTTTTGAAAAACTCCTTGTCTATTGCAGGACTAAAACCGTTTTTTCAAAATAAGCCTCTAGCAAGAAAAGAATTTCATAAACAGAAATCCGGGCTGGTTGCTCATAAAAAATTAAGTAACCGCTGAGAACCTTGAAGAAATTCCTGGATGGGCATACTTTTTTTGCCTTCGATTTGCACCTCCAAAAGCTGCAAAGAACCTTCTCCACAAGCGACGATAAGATTACTTTTCGAACGCTCCAAAATCTCACCAGGAAGGCCTGCAACATCTTTACGTAATGCTGCACGTCTAATTTTAAGCCGCTTTTCCCCTTGCCCAAGGCGAATAAAGCACCAAGCCCCGGGGAAGGGGGACAAGGCGCGAATTTGATGATAAAGCGCCTCCGCCGGCTTATTCCAATCTAGCCTTTCGTCTTCAGGACGTAATTTAGAAGCATATGTAGCTTGCTCGTGATCTTGCTCTATTTTAAGAACAGAGCCTTTTTCGATATCATGGATTGTCTCCAAGACTGCGCAACAAGCCGCTTCTAGTAAACTTTGCTCTACCTCTCCAAAAGTTGCACTGTCTTGTATCAGCACCATTTTTTGCTTCAGCATAGGCCCAGCATCTAATGCTTGCACCATTTCAATGATCGTGATCCCTGTTTCTCTCTCCCCATTCATAATAGCCCGTTGAATCGGAGCAGCACCACGATATTTAGGTAACAAGCTAGCGTGGATATTGATACATCCAAAACGAGGAATGTCCAGGAGATTTTGCTTAATAATTTCCCCATAAGCTACGACGACGAATAGATCTGGAGATAATGCTCTTAATGTTTCTGCAAACTCTTCCGTTGAAGCCTTGATGGGTTGAAAGAGAGGGACTTGCGCTCCAAGCGCAAGTGCCTTAGCTTTAAGAGGGGAAGGTTGTAGTTCAAGATCTCTACCCCTCGGGCGGTCGGGCCGAGTGACTAGTGCTATAATTTCGCATGCAGGCTGTTTCTGCAAAAAGGCGAAAACTTCTCCTGCAAAAGAAGAGGTCCCAAAAAAAACGATGTTCACTTTACAATCGTTCTTCAAGAAGCTTTTCAATTTCTTCCAGATCTTCCTCTGCTTCTTCTTCTGGATTATCAAAAAGAGGGTTCTGGAAACCAATCAATCCTCTTTTGGTTGTACGACAAAAGTGCAACCAATGTGCTATATAGGGATTAGATACCCCCTCGTTTTCAATGGCATCGAGCGCTTCATTTAATTTAAGCCCTGCCCGATAGGTGATTTTAAAGACTCGCGCCAACTCTCGACGCGCTGCCAAAGAAAACCCATGACGTTTAAGCCCAATGATATTTAACCCGCCAATTTTATAAGGAGAACCCGCTCCAATAGTGTAAGGAGGCACATCATGAGCTATGCGACTAAATCCACCAACCA
Source organism: Simkania sp. (assembly GCA_018333475.1). Lineage (GTDB taxonomy): Bacteria > Chlamydiota > Chlamydiia > Chlamydiales > Rhabdochlamydiaceae > JAGXTH01. The sequence goes on from JAGXTH010000003.1 coordinate 2,592, forward strand.
TCGCATAAGCACCGATACGACAAAATTGATGAATTGGCGTCATACCCCCTATGATCGCGCAATCCTCAACAATCACATGACCCGCCAACATTGCAGCATTGGACATAATCACCCTATTGCCTATTTCGCAATTATGGGCCACATGGCAATAAGCCATAATAAGGCAATGATCTCCAATACGCACGACAGAGTTTTCTTGACAGGAGGAGTTGATCGTAGCAAATTCACGAATCTCGCAATGCTTTCCAATAACGACAAAGGTTTTCTCGCCTTGGAATTTTAGATCCTGCGTTTTTGTTCCAATGCTAGCGGAAGGCCAAATCACTGTGCCCTCACCAATTGTCGTATACCCATCGATGTACGCATGCGATTTGATCTCAACACCATCTTCAAGAGTCACATTCTTCTTGATTATAGCGTACGCTTCAATCGTAACGTTCTCACCTATCTGAGCACCGTCTTCAATGATTGCGGTAGGATGAATATTTGACATGAGAACCCGTTCCTTAGAGTTGGTCCATATCGACCAGAGCAAAACCAATTTCCGCTTCTGCTACGAGCTGGTCGTTAACGGTGGCCTTTGTTTGTACTTTCCCCCCTTTTACAGAAAGGAGCATGCTCGAGGCATGGAGGTGCAATGTGTCCCCAGGCTGAACTGGACGTCGAAATTTTGCATTGTTAACAGTCATGAGCACTGCAGTTCTTTCTATATGCCCTTTTTGATGAATAAGAATACCGCCGGTTTGAGCCATCGCTTCCAAGACAAGAACTCCAGGCATGATGGGAACGCCGGGGAAATGACCCTGAAAAAAATGCTCATTTACCGTAACATTCTTCACCCCAATGATTTGATTTTCCTCAAGATTGAGATAAATAATCTTATCAACGAGTAAAAACGGATAACGATGCGGTAAAATACGCGATATCTCTTTAATGCTAAGGACACTTGTGGCGCCCGTAAGATTCGTTGTATGAGTGCTCATTAAGAAGGCTCCCTATTAATCTGATTTTGCAAAAGTCGCGCAAAAGCAACATTCGTAGCATGGCCAGATCGAATAGCTATAATATGCGCTAGCAGAGGATTTTCCATTAAGGAGAGATCTCCTATGAGATCAAGAATTTTGTGGCGAACCATTTCATCGGGGAATCGCAATCCTTCCGGATTTAGGACTCGATCTTCTGAAATAATCACAGCACTCTCTAATCCACCACCTTTGATCAATCCTTTTTCTAATAGAGGGGCAATCTCCTCATATAGACAAAATGTGCGACAAGGAGCTATTTCTTTCTCATAGCTTTCCTCATCCACAGCAATTGTATAAAATTGAGATCGGATGAGCGGAGAATGGGGATAGTGTAGTGTGTAGCTAATCCGAAACTCTTGAGCGGGCAGTGCAATGATGTGCGTATCTTCCTGAGAGAAAAAAACAGGGGCTCTTAAAATTTTCGACAGCTTCTCTTCCGTTAACTCTTCAATCCCCGTTTTCTTAATCATTTCTATAAAACTCAAAGCACTACCGTCCGCAATAGGCACTTCTGGCCCTGTGAGGGTAATTAATGCATTATCAATATGGAAAGCACGCAGCGCAGAGAGAAGGTGTTCTACCGTCTGCACCTGGATTTGGTCATGGCCCAGTATTGTACATCGAGGGGTTGCTTTTACTGAGTGTAGTGTAGCGCGAAGAGGCGCAGCGCTAGGACAATCTAATCTCTGAAAAACAATGCCATGTCCTGCATTAGCGGGGTGCATCACTAATTGAACGGGTTGTCCTGTGAAAAGTCCCTCTCCAGAAAGGGAAACAGAGCGCCGCAGCGTACGCTGCCGTAATGGCAATGGACTGCTCGAAGGTCTATAGACTGGAAAGACTTCTGCGGACAATCCCTATCCTTGTGTTTTTCTATTTCTGTAGTCGGCTTGAAAGTTACCGTCGAGAGATTAGCTAAAATACCCCTTTTTGAGCAAGCCAGCTTCTAAAAGAAGCTCGCATCCGCTTTTCAAATGAACAGAAAAAATACAACCCGAAACAACTACTAGATTAAACAGAATCAGAAAATCTTTTAAAAGATAAATAAAAAGCAATAAACCCAAAACAAATCCCAACAATTAAGGCATCGCCAGTTATGGTATACAAAGTAGCCATTTGATACTTTGGAACCTCAACATGTAAGACTCCTTTAGCCTCAGTAAGCCGCCCAACCGTTCTTCCAAAAGCATCCACCGCTGCCGTTATCCCGGAATTACAAGCTCGTACTGTTGGAATGCCATTTTCAACTGCTCGTAATTTACCGTGATCAAAATGTTGTTGAGCTAGTCTTGATTCAGGATACCAGTTGTCATTTGTCAAATTAACAAATAACCTAGCACCCATTAGCCGACCTTCCCGAACCAGATTAGGAAACGTCTCCTCATAACAAATAGAAACAGAAAGCGGTAATGGACTAGAAAAAACTTTAGCACCCTTCCCATGCGTGTAAAAGGATTCAATGCCATAGGCCTTGGTAAAAGTCGCGCACCACTCAAAAGGAATATACTCGGCTAATGGAAGTAAAACACGTTTTTCGTAGTGATCAATCTCATTCTTCCAAGGCGTAAAATGCATGGCAGCACTGTAACAATGCTCCATAGAGTCTTCATCATCCATCCCAATAATAATATCCGCATGCAAATGGTTAGCCAAAAACTGACTGAAAAAAGCATTAGAGACCTTGCCTTCCTGAAAAAATGGGGGTGCCAATATAGGGAGAGCCTTGAGAGCTTCCTGGCCAAATTCCTGGGCAAGAAGATCTCGTGCAGTATGATAATCGTACACCATCTGGTTCGAACGGAAAGGCACTGCAGACTCTGGCAAAGCCACAAGATCCACTTGCCTTGTTTGATGAGGAATCAGACCTTGAAAAATACCTCTCCACTGTTCCCATGGAGACATAAATTCTTTAGTTCTCCCTTCTAATGGGGTTTTTTGAGAGGGCAACATCCCCGGCTGCACCAAAAGCGCTTGGAGGGTCCCTTGACTATTTACTTTTCCAGAATGCCACGAGAAAAGCATTCCACTATACAGATATGGAAACATGGCAACAACAGCCCATACAACCACTCGTTTTCTCGATAATACTAATGTGCGAGCTCGAAGGGCAAATAAATTGGTCATGATCACCCAAAAACTCAAGCCCAACACGCCCCCTACTGAAGCTAATTGCATACCCAATGCATAACTAGTAAGAGCAATTCCCAAAGGATTCCAGCTAAATCCACATAGGATATGGAAACGGATCCACTCCATAAGAGTCCAAACACCAGCCAAAGCTAAAACTCTTGAGACTGATAACACTGGAGATTCCAGCACAAAGACACTCAATAATCCAAATTGCAGCCCCAACCAACATGAGAGCAAGGCGTATATGACTAAGATGTAATACCCTTGAAACTCTATGGAAGTCATCCAAGAAAGCTGGATTGCTTGAACTATCGAAAACCAAGAAAATGAAAGCCAAAAATGTTGTTTCCGGAGAGAAAACTGTTTTAAAGCATCCCAAAAAAGAGCATAGCCTAGAGCCGCTGCCACCGGGGCTATCCAACTAATCCAAGCCGGCTGCCCTAAACCAACAATCAATAAACTTAAGATAACTTTAAAAAAATTAGAAACTCTCACTTCAATGTTCCTGTGCAACCTTTGGCGATGCTTTCCTGGCACAACTCCCATTACCAAATGCTAATAAAATAAGCAGTCCACCGAAAACCGACAAGTTTTTCATAAAATGAGGCATTTGCGCTGCACTTTCTTCTGGAGACATCATCCAAAAAGCATGGAAAATGAGTGTAGTGGGGACAATAAAAAGAATGAGAAGAAAAGCCCCTAACCGAGTTTTTACCCCGAAAAACACCAATAATCCCCCTAGGATAAGCAATACGATTCCAACGATTGCTAGACTTGAACTCCAAGGTAAAATCGTTTCTGTTAAAGCTCGAGCCAACGGCGAAGAACTATTTCGATCCAGTAAAACGCATAATCCATTTTGCAACATTTGCACCGATTCATTCCAATTAAGAAGATGATTTAAACCCGCCAAAATAAACAATACACTCATGCATATCCTACCTACACATGCTAAAACCATCTGAATTGCTTTCATACACCCTCTTGTAATATCAACTTTTGACATGACAGATTGGACCTTATTTTTCTAGAAAGAATCCTTTTATGTCGGTATTATTAATGCAAGATTATGCCTGCTGAAATCAACACATTCCGAAAAAATCATTTGACGAACATTTTAAATTTGTTCGTTCAACCTACCTGTCCTCTTGATCTCTTCCTTGCCGGGTACTTTCGCGCACACAAAGCCATCGGCTCTAAAGACAGGAGATTTATTAGCGACACTGCATATGGAATCATTCGTTGGCAAGGCTTGATTGATCATTTTCTTAAAGATCCCATCTCTTGGCAAGCTAGGATTGATACCTTTCTTTCCCTTAAACCTGAATCTCATCTGCAAAACCCCCTTCTTCCCCCGCATGTCAAGGTGAGCTTTCCAAAACTCTTTTACGATCTGCTCTCTGAATATTTAGGAGAAGAACTAGCCAAAGATTTTTGTTTTACAAGTAATTTTCCTGCACCAACTACGGTACGAGTCAATACACTTAAAACCACACGAGCCTCTCTTTTAGAACGTTGGACGCCCATCCACCAAGTTTCTCCTACCACGGTCAGTCCTTATGGAATCCTTTTTCATCGCAAAGTGAATTTCTTAGAGCTTCCTGAATTTAAGGAAGGCTTATTTGAAATACAGGATGAAGCCAGTCAACTTATCACCGATCTTGTTAGAGCGCAACCTGGCCAACTCGTGCTCGATTTCTGTGCTGGTTCGGGCGGGAAAACTTTAGGTTTTGCTCATAAACTTGCAAAAAGGGGGCAAATTTACCTCCATGACATCCGGTCAAGAGCTTTAACAGAAGCTAGAAAGCGGCTTGCAAGGGCAGGTATCCAAAATGCCCAAATTCTCCTTAATGCGGATCTTTATAAGCGAGGCCTCCAAGGAAAAATGGATTGGGTTTTAATCGACGCCCCCTGCAGTGGGACAGGAACTCTTAGAAGAAACCCCGACATGAAATGGAAGTTTCAGATCGACCATCTCCAACAGCTGATCGAGCTGCAGAGAACTATAGTCTCTGAAGCTCTAACATTTCTTAAGCCTGGGGGACACTGTGTCTATGCAACCTGCAGTATTTTGCCCCAAGAAAATGACCAACAATTAGATTTTTTTCTTAACCATTTCCCTTTAGAGTTAGTGGAAACACCATTAAGAACCTTCCCTCAAAAAGGTGCTATGGACGGATTCTTTGGAGTCATTTTACGTAAAACCCTATAATGTCCAAATAACCATCTGACTTGAAGTGAGGCTATGATGATTTTTCACCTGTTTCTTTTTCTCTCCTTGCTCACCGGAGCCTCAACTCTCTGTGCCTCATTGTCAACTCCTATTTCTGCCTATGGAGAACCTCAAGAGATCGTCATCTATAATAGAATTCTGGCTCGAGTTGGAAATAAAACCATTTCTGTCCTCGACCTCGTTAAGAAGATGGACCTCTTTCTCAATTCTAACTATCCCCAAGTCCTAGAATCAAAACTCTCTCGTTTTCAATTTTACACTTCGAATTGGCGAGATGTATTAAACCAAATGGTCGATACGGAATTAATGCTCCATGATGCTGGAGAAAAAGATTTCTCTATTTCCGATGGGGAAATACGAGAAACTCTCATGGCTCGATTTGGACCTAACGTCATGGCCACGTTGGATAAATGCGGGTTAACCTATGAAGAGGCACGTCAAACTGTCCGCGACGATCTTGTCGTACAAAGAATGAATTGGTTTAAAGTCCAGGTAAAAGCCCTACATGAAGTAGGACCACAAGACATTAGAGAGGCCTATCAGGAGTATTTAAAACAACATCCCAGAGAAGAAGAATGGACGTACCAAGTGGTTTCCATTCGTTCCCCCCAGAAAGATCTATCTGAAAAACTTGCACAAGAGGCTTTTTCCTTACTTCATGAAGCTAAAATCGACATGGCTACCTTACAAGAAAAGCTTCACACAAAAGAAAAAGAACAAGAGGGGCTTTCATTTTTTGTTTCCGATCTGCTCGTTGCCACTGAAAGAACTATTTCTAAAGCCCACCGAAAAGGCTTGGAAGGACTTAAAGAAGGCGAATGCAGTTCTCCTATCACTCAAATCAGTGGAGCTGAACAAACTCCCGTACAGAGGATTTTCCATCTAAAGAGCCATGCGATTAAACAAGCCCCTCCTTTTAAAGAACTCAAAGACCAGCTCCGACAGCAGCGTTTGGACCTCGTCATGCAACGAGAGGACAGTGCCTACAAGGACCGCCTCCGACACCGTTTTAGCTATTTATTTGTCTTTGAGGAACTTCCAAACCAATTTGAACCATTCAGTTTAGAATTTAATCATTCTTGATGGGTATTTTTCGACCTAATGAACTAAGAACCTTCCTCGAAGAGCAGGGAGCTGGAGCTCTAAAGAGTCTTTCTCAAAATTTTTTGATCGATGGCAACATTGTAAGAAAAATCCTTGCTGCAGCTGCGGTTTGCCCCTCTGATACCTGTATAGAGATTGGACCTGGACCAGGAGCCCTAACCGAGGCTCTACTTCAAGCAGGCGCCCACGTCATAGCTATTGAAAAAGACAAAAAATTCGCTGCAGCCCTTTACCGTTTACAAAACACTGACCATTGTCTAACTGTTTATGAAGATGATGCAGTAACCATCGACACCTCTAAACTCTTAAAAGAAGGCTCTGCGAGGAAGCTCATTTCTAACCTCCCCTACCACCTTACCACACCACTTATTACGAGATTTTTGCCTCTATATCCTGAGATAACTTCGATCACCGTCATGGTACAAAAAGAAGTTGCGCAACGTTTTGTCGCTAAACCAGGAACCCCCAACTCCAGCTCTATTTCTTTATTTATTCGGCTATTTAGCGAGCCTAGATGGTGCTTTGATGTTCCAGCTAACTGTTTTTATCCAAAACCCTCTGTGGTTTCGTCGGTCATTCATTTCGATCTAAAACATCCCCCTCCAGGCATCAATCCAGAAAAGTTCGAGCGTCTAGCAAGAACAGCCTTCCAAAAACGCCGAAAAATGCTTAGAAGTTCGCTTAAAGAGGTTTACCCAGCAAAGGTTCTTTCAAGAGCTTTCGAACACACTGGTATCGATCCTTCCTGTAGACCTGAAGAACTCTCTTTTGAGCAGTTTACTTCTTTGTATCGTCAACTTTTCGACGATGAAGAACCCTCAAAACTCCCCCCGTTACCAGCGTAACCGCCCCCATCATGCCAAGAAGTGGGATCGTCAGAGGGGCTGAAGAAAACGTTTTCCAATGCACTAGCAAAGTCTGCCATAACGTAGGCTCAACACGTTGACTTGCAATCAATCCTGCCTTGCCTAAAGGCGTACTCTGCATATCCAATAACACCACCTCGCCAACAGTTTGTCCAGCCTCAATCGGAAATTGAGGAACCATCCAGTTTACAATAGAACGTATTTGAGGCTCTTCAGAAGGGTAGTAGGTTAGTTTTAAATCCTCTTGAAGCCTAGCTACTAAAAGTTGTTTAGCACCGGGAATCTCCAGCTTAAACTGCTCATGTTCCTTTGAAAGCAGCACCCGATTCATTTTTTTCTCGGAAAATGCCGCTTCAAAAAGCATCTTAGCATCTTGATACCGCTCATCCGACTCCTTACATTTCAGTAATACTGCGACTAATGTTCTATCCCCCTGTTTGGCAGCTGCTACCAAATTAAATCCCGCAATCTGCAAGTGCCCTGTTTTAATCCCAATCGCCTTTGGATAAAAATTTCGTCCCGGCTTCATCAGACCATTTGCTTGCCTAATAGTCGTCGCAGGTTGCTTGTTATTAGCCGGACGCTCATAACTTAGTGCCGATACAATCGTCTGGAACATGGGATTTCGCATGGCTAGGCTCGCCATCAAAGCCATATCGCGAACTGTGGTTTTATGAGCAACGTGATGAAATCCACCTGGATTAGTAAACCATGTGTTCTCAATCCCTCTTTCTATGAGAAACCGATTCACATTCTCCATAAATGCATCTATATTTCCTCCAAAATGCTCTGCAAGGACATTAGCTGCATCATTGGCTGAAATAAGCATCAATCCGTATAACAACGTTCGAACTGACACGATTTCACCGGCCTGCAGATGCATATTTGTAGCTGTCGCCTCCATGCGATATGAGGGATATTTGGCAGGGTCGCTCCTTTTAAGATGGACTGGACTATACGCAACCGCTTCTTGACTGACTTTCACTTTTTCATCAAGTCGATCTCCAAATGTTTCCAAGATGTACCAAGCGGTGGCTATTTTGGTAGTACTTGCTGGGTACGCCGGCAGGTCAGCATTTTTTTCAAAAAGAACGACGCCGCTATCTGCATTCACTAAAATGGCCGCTTCCGCCCGGGTCGACAATTTAATTTGTCCAGCATCGACTAAAATTGTCCAAAAAAAGAGCAGAAAAGGAACCAACCACTTCATACAAACCCCACATCCATGGGAAACTTTTTATCAGAATTGTATTTTTTCTCCACAGAAGGATTGCGAAAAAAATGATGAGCTGCTTCCTTAGGGTTTTTAGCAGCCCTACTTGACAAAGCAAACTCTGGCGAGGTACAATGAGGGTACCGGCCGAGTGGTTTAACTCTAGGAGAAAGAATGACTAGCCCAGCTGAGCTTGAAGATGCGTTCAAGGACTTTAGTGAGAATTTTGGAAAATGGGTTCCTGATGGTGTCATCCCTGTGAGTTTGACTTTACTCCATGACCTCGGGTTGCTACATCATGAGCACTTTGAGCAGAGCACCAGTGATAATTTTGCTCAGTTCTTTCACGTGCTCGAAACGCAAGAAAAAGTAACACTCTTCAATCAACAATTCGCCGTATGGATCGTGCCCAAACTTATCGATGATCAACCAACAACTCTTACATTCATTGCACTTCTGAATAATGGAGCAAAACCCCACCTAGAGATTGTATTCTCTACAGCAGGTGTGTATAACACTCCCAAGTACATCCTCAAAGTACTCCAGCATTTTATCTCTGAAGTGCTCGATACTGAAGCTGTTATTTCCTCTATTGGGAAGAAAAAGAATTAATCCTTTGAATCAGATCCTGCTCTGATGTTGAAGCTGTCGCTGCACAAACGCAGCTGCAGTGAAACCCGTAAAGCTAGGAGCTGATTTTTACATTGGATTATTATATAACTCGTTCACCTGAAAACATCCATATTTCGATCTCCAACAACGAGACATCCACGCAACGCCTGTAAGCAAAAAATCAGCATTCGAACTTACAAGAAAAAATCGACCTTAGCAGGTAGACCAGTTACCAAAGTCTAATTCGTTCTTGTTGTTCTTTATCTCCGGGGACAACTATAGATATTTGCCACTTTGCTAGATCCTAGGGCTCCAGAAAATGCCATGATTCTCGGCCAACCGGGAATCCGATAGTCTATCGGACAATCGCCCTGATTTTTATAATATTATTTTACTATTTATAATAAAAAAATCTCTCTGACTTGCACAAATCTTATTAAAGATACAAGATACTGCGTTAAATTGAATTGTCGTTTTCAAATACATGCTATTTCGTTTACTGCTTTTAGTGATTGTTTTTCCCTCCTCTGTATTTTGCAATCCTTCTCATGAACAAGCGCCCTCAGAGATGGATGGAGAACCTAATCTTCTTGTAGGCGATATTGTCGATCCCTTTACTGGCTCCTGTTTTTTACATACAGAGGATCTACGGGTGGAGGGGTTTGTTCCTATTGTCATTGAAAAGACCTACATTTCAGATGACTACGACAAAGAAAATAAAGGATGGCACTTTTCTTCCTATCTTGAGCTCAACTACTACACAAATATTATTGAAGAAGATGGGGATGAAATTCTTTACGAAGAATGCCTTGCCGTTGTGCCAGAGCGCTCAGGTGGTTTTGTCTATTATAAAACAACAGATAGAAAACGCTTCGAAATTGACTTTGTTAGACATAACAATGGGTTTATCAATAGGAATGGGGGGTCGATTAGTGCGAGAACGAATCTAAAAAATCAACGTTTGGAGTTCGATGGAAAAAGAACTTTTTGCGTTAAGACTAGCGATGGGGGAGAGCGCATTTATGTAGGTAAAGATAGAGGCAGCTATAGCTTCTATTTGCAGGAAGAGCGCCTACCTAATGGTTGTTGGTACCTATATTCTTACGACAAAAAGATGAGAATTACCAATATTCGATCTACCAATCCATCGAAGACTAAAACATTTGCTTGGGTGCATTTTATCTATGAGAGTACATCCTACAAACACCCCAATTTTTTTATCGAAGCTTCAGACGGAAGACGGCTTTATTATCGGTTCACAGGTAGTCAATATCTCATAGAAACAGACAGTCCTGAAACACCTAAAGAAAGATTTGAATATCGTAAGACTTCACATAGATCAAAATTATTAGAAAAAAAGAGTTTGCCTAGTGGAAATTGGACGCAGTTCCACTATTACTCTAAAGGTATAAACCAGGTTGGAGATCTACAGATTAGGTTATCAAGCAGTACTGACAATCGCTGTAATCGTATCAAGATGCTCGAGTTCTCAGGTGGTTCTCTAGAAGAGACAAACCCTGCTTATCAGTTCATTTATCAAGGCGACTCCAAGTACAAAAACATCACAGAAGTTCTCGATCCACAAGGTAATAAAACAATATACAGCTATGATGACAAAGGGAAGCCTCTTTCCATCACACAATACGTTTTAGAAAATGGGCGATTGAATTTCTCAAATAAGTGGACCTTTGCTTACGGTTCAGGTCAGCCCCATGGAGAGCATGAACTGATTGCATGTAGTATAGAAACTTCTTATCAAAACGTTAATAGTTCGCGAACTTATCTCTACGATACTTATGGAAATGTTCTTGAAAAACGCATTTGGGGCAATCTGTCTGGGAGATCTGGTGCGCCGCTTAACCTGAATGATAAATATCTGCCTGTTACCAATGGATGTGAGACGTATACAACCAAATATGCGTATTCTAAAGAGCATTTATTGATTCGTTCTGAAGAGGAAAATGGGCTTGTAGTCACTTATGAGTATTTACCAGGGACCACTCTTCTTTCTGCCAAGTACACATGGGATAGACATCGACTCCTTCGCAGAGAATTTATTCAGTATAACGAGGACAACATCCCCATTTGCCACATTGAAGATGATGGGAAAGATCCTAATCCTGAAATCTTCAGGGATGTACTGTATCGGAAAATACTTCGCATTCGACCAAAACAGGAAATGCCTGCCTGTGGACTTCCAGAACAGATTGATGAATTCATGATGGAGAGATCTAGTGGTAAGGAAGTTCTTCTTAAGAGAACTCTGATTCACTATGACGACCACGGATATGTAATCAAAAGAGATATTTTCGATGCTCAAGAAAAATATTCTCACTCTCTAGGTTATGAGCGCGATGAGAAAGGGCGCATTATTAAAGAAATAGATCCCTTTGGAGCAGCAAAGCTTTATGCCTATGATGTCGACGGCTTTAAGATCAGAGAAACCACTCCAAGCGGAAAAAAAACGATGCATAGCATGTACGATAGCCGTGGGCATCTATGTGCTACAGTCGATGCAACCACCGATGGGATGAGCCATAAGACAACGATCATTCACGACCAGCTAGGTCATCCAACACATATTATCGACTATTTGGGACATGAAATCTCCCTTACAGTGGATGCATTTGGTCATCCCCTAGCCACATGTCTTCCTGATAAGACCTCTTCCTTTCTAAGAACCTTTAATGCACTCGGTCACGAACTGACATATTGTGATCCAGAAGGAAATCTCAAGAAGACAGAATACAATGCTCGTGGCAGCACTACTCAAGTGACCTATCCAAATGGCTATACAGAAGAATGGTCCTACGATCCAAATGGGATGCTAAAAGAATCTATTGATTGCGAAGGTAATCGACAGATTTTCGAATACGATGCTCTGGGACGCAAGCTATCGCATAGTTTTGTCGATGTACATGGAAATTTACTGAAAAAAGAACAATACACTTACGACAGTTTTTTCTTGAGAGAACATATTGATGTAGCAGGTAACTGTACACGCTTTGATTATGATGAAGCCGGGAGGAAGATTCATCAAGTAGGAATACAGGAAACTTTCTATGCATACGACGAGCTTGGTCGATTACAAAAAACGATTCACGGAGAAAGCTCAACTCTCTGTGTTTACGATCTCGTAGATCGTGCTGTCGAGGAAAAAGAAGAAACCCTGAATGGGGAACTCCTTTCTCATCGTAAAACCATTTATGACTTAGATGGACAGGTCATTGAACAATGGGCGTGGAATGGCACTTGGGATATAGAAAAAACCTATCTATATGATGGGCTAGGCAGAATCATAGAAGAAACCGATGCTTGTGGGCGTGTCATATCCACTACATACGATGAGTCATGCCTTGATCCGCAGGGAAATACGCTCCTTCGAGTCATTACAACAGCTCCGAACGGAGTGCGTACCATCGAAACAAGAGATCTTTTCGATAGGCCATCGCACATAGAGCAGATAGGTATCGCTGACGCACTGCTTTCTCGCGTCGAATATGCCTATAATTCCAGAGGATTAAAAACCCAAGAAATCACTACACAAGTAACGCCAGCATCTTCCATGAGCCAGCAGTGCGTAGTAAGAGACTGGGACTGCATGGGGAGACTTGTGTGTCTCAAAGAAGCCGCAGGAACCGAGTATCAGAGGAACACACAATATACCTATACCCCAAGAGGACAACTCTCATCAATCTGCAAACCTGATGGAGTTCTTATTAGTATGAAGTATGACCCTTTGGGTAGATGTATCAGTAAAAAGTCAAGCGATGGCACTATCGATTACCGATATCACTATAATCTTTTAGATGAGGTGCTTTCTATTGAAGATCGGGTTCATCAATTGACAAGTTATAGAGATTACGATTCATGGGGACGTTTAATTGCTGAAACACTAGCTACTGGTATAGGAACTCAAGTGTCTTATGACACACTTGGACGTAGGAGCACTTTCATACTTCCTGATGAATCTTCTATTGTCTACAGATATGACCATACCTATTTAAGAGAGGTCGCTAGAATAGATGGTGAAGGCAAAGAATGTTATACCCATCGTTACAGTACTTATGATGCTCTAAGAAGAGTAATTTCTTCAGAATTGCCTTTCAATCTAGGTAAAGAGCAATGTTGTTATGATCCTTTAGGAAGGATCATGGAAAAGCGTTCTCCTTATTTCTTTCAAGCAGTGCTTAAGCAAGATCTCATTGGTAATGTACTTAAGATCGCCATTGATAATTCCACAAAGAACTACGAATACGATGAACTTAGTCGAGTTATCCAAGAACCGCAGCATAAGTATAGTTTTGATAGTGTACACAATCGTCGGAGCAAAGATGAACAGCTTTACACTGTTGATGCACTCAACCGATTACATTCTTCTACAGAAGTCTCTTTTACCTACGATGCAAATGGCAACTCCGTAGTAAGAAATTCACCCCAGGAAGAAATCCATTTTTCTTACGATGCCCTTGGCAGACTGATTGCAGCAGAGAAGGCTTCAGTTTGGAGAATGGAGTACTATTACGATGCTTGGCACAGAAGACTATGCTCTACCGTATATCATTTTGATCAAGGAACGTGGCAAGAAAAAGATCGAGTCTATTACCTCTGGGATCATGAGTGTGAGATTGGCGCGTGTGATCAAGAAGGAAAGATCAAGGAGCTTAGAGTTTTAGGTCTGGGAGGAGATTCGGAAAGAAACCGTACTCTTGCCATGGAACTACAAGGCAAAATCTACATCCCAATGCACGATCTATGCGGAAATGTCTATCGTCTAATCGATGGAGCTACGAGAAAAACCATTGAGACCTACTCCTATACGGTATTTGGTGAAGGTAAAGCATTTTCTCGCTGTGGAAACCCCTGGAAGTTTTCTGGCAAACGTTACGACCCTCTCACTGGTCTAGTGTACTTTGGCAAACGTTATTATTGTCCCAAAGAGGGAAGATGGCTTACCCCAGATCCTAGGGGATTATCTGCAGGTGTTAACCTGTATGCCTTTGTACGCAATAACCCCCTACAATTTTACGATGATTTTGGAGAATGGGAACGAGATGATGTGTTCAGAGATGTTGTTGGAGAACGGGATGCTAGAGGTCGCCTGATTGATAACTGGGCCGGTTCCCCATTAGCTAATGTTACCGTGGCAAGTCAAGAACTCATCCATCTCATGGGGTCCTGTTTTACTGCAATGGGACTTCATGCAATTCCAGATTTTCTCGGCGGAGGCGCTCTGCGCTTTGCTGGGGATTACATGCAAACGGTATGCGATCCCAGATTACTTGATCGCTATCCCCACCTCAGAGATGCTTATCCTGAAGCCGATTCCAAATCACAAATCCTACGATTTGGAGATCAAAATGCAAGCGACCTAGTACGCATCAGCATTGTCAACGGCATTCTTAACCGACGCTCAGAGGCCCAAAAATTAGGAAGAGAAGTATCTAAATTGCACAACAATTGCTTAGTGTATCTCTGCTACAACGCAACTCATGGCATTTTTGTTGATACAGTCGATGCAGCTTTAGAAAAATGTGATGTCAAAACCCATGCCTCAAAACTTCTCACTGGACTCTGGCATAGTCTTATCCAAGAAATGGGAGGAGTGAATGGATCAGGAAAAATCGTTCACTATGCTCACAGCGAAGGCGGCATTATCACAGCTTGTTCGTTAAAAAGACTTTCCCAATCAGAAAGAAAAATGATCGAGGTGTACACTTTCGGTTCCGCAAGTCTTTTCGATAGCAATCTCGCCGGACTTGTACGGCACCATGTTTCTGTACGAGATCCAATTCCTCTCACAGATCTTATTGGGTATGGCAGAGCACTTTTCAGTAATGATGGGTCTGTCAAATTCGTCGGAGATTTTTATGGACTTCCCTTTGATCACGCCCTCACGGGAGATACATATTGGAGAACTCTTTCACGATTGGCTGATACATTTAATGAATACTATGGATGTCCACAATGAAGATAGTTTATCTCTTTTTGACAATTTTAGCGTTATCTGGATGCACAACACAGAAAGTTTCTTATACACAATTAGCTCATCGTCAAATGAATCAGTTTGCTCAAGAGATGGAAGGGGAAAAGAAATTCATTCTTTCCGGGTGTGGAGGCGCTATGATGGACTGCATTAGTGAATTCGATCTTGATTTTGAATCGCCGTATCCTTTGAGACTTACCATTCCTGAAGCCAGAGAGCTTATTATTGAATTTACGGAGAGGTTTAAGGATGAAGTGAATAGCAATGAAGAGATTAGACCGTATTTGTGTATATTTCCCATTAATCAAAACAACATCCGCATGGAACTGAGTTTTTGGGAGACTCCTCGCAAATTAGTTTCACAGGAGTTTGTGGCTCATGCTTGGCTGAGAGAAGGAAGAATTTACTACACGTTTTTCGATCATGAGCAGGGGAAGTTTTCAGGTAAATGCTTTAAAGAATCTTACGAAGAAGCCCTCAAGCTTGTTCACAAAAATTAAGTCAGGAAACTTTTGCTAAGAACTTAAAAGATATTCTTGAGTGTTATGAGAATTACCTATCTCCTTTTGACAATAGTTTTCTTAGTAGGA
>JAGXTH010000004.1 GCA_018333475.1 Simkania sp.
GATACCCGAGTATTCAAAAAGGTTTATGGGGCGGTAGTCTTTGGTCTCCTAGCTATTTTGCAGGGTCATGCGGAGGAGCCCCTCTTACTGTGATCCGACAGTATATCGAGCAACAATCTCCTCTTGAAGATTAAAAAGCGCCTTGTATCCCAGCCCTAAAGGACTGGGTTTTACGGCGTCAGGGATAAAAGATGCTTGGGCAATCGACATCAGTGAAAAGTTCGACCTTCTTACAAGTAATGGTCTTGCTTTCTACGAACCCAATGACACGAAAGTTATCGCTCTATACCGCCAATTCTATAATGCCCTCAAATCTACGGGTATCCTTGTTACCAGCTTTTTAACGCCACCTCCTTCCCCTGGCCTGGTAACTGAATGGAAACTTGACCATATCAATGCACAAAATGCTCTTCTGCAAAAAATCCTGTTTTTCAATATCTTAGATTCTAAATGGCAAGCATTTCGAACAGAAGCAACAGTCAAATCTCAACTACACCAAGCAGGATTTCAAGAGATCGAAGTTTTCTATGATGAAGCGCATATGTTCCCAACCATTGTCGCTAAAAAATCTTCCTAGAAATAGAACATATAACCCAAGAATTCTGTTCAAAAGTCGCCAATCGACCGATAAAAAATCGTCGAGCTTCTGACTTAATTGCTGCTGCCTTAATCGCTTAAATTTTTTGAGGACAAATTTGTTGCGAGGTTTAAGATCCCATGCTAGATTGACATCACAAAAACAGCCCCAGGAACTGTTGTGGAAAGGTTGTTGATAACTTTCTAGTTGACTGGAAACTAATAAGGAAGCGTGAACAATATGGCTATGCTCGCCCGTCATTCACAAGATGCTTGGTCGCAGTTTTTAACGTATATCGAAGAGCGTTGCTCTTCCGCAGAATATGAGAATTGGTTAGCGCCCATTAAAGTACTGGATGCTTCTACAGAGGAAATTACTCTTGAGGTTCCCAATATCTTTGTACGTGAATATCTTTTAGATAATTATCGTCGTGATCTTGTCGCTTTCCTTCCAACACGCGTTACTGGTGAGCCGGCCATTATCTTCAAGGTTGCTGACCCGAAAAAACCTAATGTCACTATTGAAACTCTCGACCCAATCGTCGAACCCGTCGATAATAGCTCAAGTCAGTACGAATGTCTCCTTAATCCGAATTACTTGTTTGGTAATTTTATAGAAGGGCCTTCTAATCAATTTGTTAAATCTGCTGCATTTGGCGTTGCTGCAAGACCTGGCCGTTCTTACAATCCTCTCTTTATCCATGGAGGAGTGGGCCTCGGTAAGACACATCTTCTACATGCTATCGGACATGAAGTACGCGAAAAACAAAAAAAATTGCGCGTACAATGCATTACGACAGAAGGATTTATTAATGATTTAGTAGATAATCTTCGCAATAAATCTGTAGATAAAATGAAACGTTTCTATCGATCGCTCGACGTTCTACTTGTTGACGATATCCAATTTCTACAAAGCCGAAAAAACTTTGAAGACGAATTGTGCAATACTTTTGAAGCACTTATTAATCAGAATAAGCAAATCGTAATCACAAGCGATAAACCGCCAGGACAACTCTCCTTATCAGAACGTATGATCGCTCGTATGGAATGGGGATTAGTTGCACATATTGGTGTACCTGATCTTGAAACTAGGGTAGCGATCCTACAGCATAAAGCAGACCAAAAAGGATTGCGTATTCCACAAAAAGTGGCTTTTTTCATCGCTGAACACATCTATCATAACGTACGTCAGCTTGAAGGCGCACTCAATCGTTTGAATGCTTATAGCCGACTCATGGGAATCGATGTAACTGAAGAAATGGCTGAAAAAACTCTTGGTGAACTTCTTCAACATATTCCACAAAAACGGATCACAGTCGAAAATATTATGAAAAGTGTAGCGACGATCTATGATGTGCGTGTTAGCGATCTCCGAGGAACCTCGCGCACTAAAGAAATCGCATTTCCTCGACAAGTTGCTATGTACTTAGCTAAAGAAATGATCAATGACTCTCTAATGAAACTCTCCTCTTCCTTCGGTGGTAAAACGCATTCGACGCTTTTACATGCTTGGAAAAAAATTGCAGAGCAACTAGAAAAGGATGAGCTACTAAGAAGACAGGTTCAGATGGCGCGACGCAATCTGGAAATGTAACTCGATTGTAATTTTTTTCTTCTTAGCATGCTTATTTATGCCCAAGAGGTGGCTGCAAAACTCCAGTTCCATTGGTTCTCGGAGTGTTTTACAACCACCTCTCAAGTATATTGAAAAATTGAGAGTTTGATAAAGGGGTGCCACACAATAAAGTGTGATGCACTACCCAGGGAGGAACAAATGCTCTTCAAAAAACATGCCAAAAGTTTTCTAGACCAAGACATTACCCGAGAAGACCGAGGATCTGTGAGTTCTATGATTTCTCCTTCATCTTCTATCGCTACTCCATACCTTAGCCCAGTATCTGAACCACCTCAAAATGAAGAACTAGAAGAGATCGATGACACCCCAGATGTGATCATTGGAGAAGGAGTTTCTTTTAAAGGCAACTTATACTTTGATCGTTTATTACAACTAGACGGTACTTTTGAAGGAACTCTTGAACACGGGAAAAAAATCATTGTCGGTCCTAAAGGTTGCCTCAAGGCTCATGCACATCTTGACGAAGCCTTTATCGCTGGAAAAATCGAAGGAGATCTTTGCATTAAAGAACGTCTCGTCCTACGAGGAAGAGCCGAGGTCTATGGCAATATCACCGCTCCCCGACTTAGCGTTGACGAAGGAGTGACCATTGTTGGTCAACTCCTTATCAGCGCTTCACACTCACAAACTCATTGCTCCGACTCGTGATTGTAGCTGCTCAAGACCAGGTAGCTTTCCCTGCTTCTTTTTTTTATTTGCAGGACATTCTTCATTTCGACAGCGAAGAATGTATTGAGAGCCGCAAAATTTACAAGTTTTGTGGCTTTCAATACTAAAACGCAAAGGAACATGACTCCCCTCAAGATGAGAATTGATTATAGGAGATTGAATCTCTCCTTGATTTGGAAAATCCTGAACAAGCACTACATCTACGCTTTTTTGGTATTCCATGATGTGCACCATGTCACCCGTCACGATCTTTTCAAAAGCTTCTTCTGTAGGCATATGCAGTACATTGGTACAGGCTAGTAACATGATTCCTAACATAGACACCTCCATCCAACAAGAAACTGTTAAGATCGGACTCTACCAGCCTAACAAATTTTTTAATAATATTTTTTTAATGACTCTAGGATGACGTTTTTTTCATAGACAAGCTAGATGCCAGCCTATCTTAGGCGATTCTCTTTAAGAGAAGATCAAGAATCTTCTGCTCTTTTGGAAAAAATGATTCGTTTTGCGATCTTTCGTTTTTTGCTCGCCCCCTATGAGAGGTCTCGCATATACTCTTCCCAGTTCAAAGTGAGAAAAGTTATTGCGTTTGGTATTACTCAACAAGTGTCAATGTACAGGCATAGATAGAAGAAGGGAAACTTTGCTGAAGAACACGCGAGCATTGCTGTAGGGTCTCTCCGGTGGTCGTCACGTCATCAATCAAAAGAATTGTACGATCTGCCATCAAAGAAGCCCCCCGTAAAGAGAACATAGGTTGCGGTGTTAATATCCTTTGCCCCTTTGTCTTTGAGTGTTGTGGTAAACTTGTCCAATGACGCTTTAAAACTTTTGCTACTTTTACATGCATTCTCTTAGCCAATGCTCTTGCAATAAGATCTGTTGGATGGTACCCACGCAATAATGCATGCCACGGGGCATGCGGAACTGGAACAATATAATCGGGCCAAGGCATCCCAGCCTTCTCTAGTTGGACAAGCATCAAAGAGGCCATCACAGAGGCCATCTCTTCTCTCCCAGCAAATTTAAAGTGCTGCACTAAGCTAAATGCAGGACCAAAATGCGAAAAAACCGCAAGACGACGGGATAAAGGCCCCGTAAATGTACTGCAAGAGCAACTTTCCAAAAAACAACGAGGGCACCGAGAAGACGCTTCCAGCCAGGGAAGAGCGCTACTACATCCTGGACAAAGAAATAATTCGGCTTTAGGAAGCCTTTCCTCACAATGCAAACAGTTAGCAGGAAAAAAAAACGTAGTTAAAGCATCTAGAAAATCCATGTCAAGGCAGTAATAAATACCGAGGTTTTTCGAGATTGCCTCTAATACCTAGAGTCAAAGATTCAATGATCTTAAGCAATGCCATTTGTCTCATCACGAGATCTATGTGGAGTTTACCATCAAAATCAATATAGGAACCTTCTCCAGAGCCAGAAAGCGCAAACTGTGTACGCTTGCCTTCACTATAAGAATTCTTAAGCTCTCTGAAAAGAAGCTTCCCCCCCTCAAAGACCCCCAGTAATTCTCCTTGGATAGGAACAAGCAAACTAGGCTCTAATCCCAAATCTTTGAGAATATTTCTAGGAATATCAAAAATATTTGACTCTTTCTTACTACCCATATTCGTGAATCGTAATATGCAATCTCCACTAAAACTTTCAGAGTCGCCTAGACGACCACGTAAATCGCTCATAGTTAAATGGCGAATGACAAAGGGTTTTATCTCTCTATTCTTTTCTCCTAGTAATTGTAGACGGCTCGGCTGAAGATCTTTCACTTGGATCAATGGACAATTAAGATGCCATGATTGCTCTGAAACTTCTTCTAGAGCAAAAGAAGGAATCGCCAGATGAAATTCTCCATCATTCAGTTGCAATTGTTTGAGCAAAATTTTCTTTGGAGATGCTTGAATATGACTCACTACTTCAGACAATTCAAAATTAAATAATTCAAAATGATTTCCTAAGAACTTACCCTCTATCCGCCAATCATCGAGAGTTTTAAAAGCAATATCACCTTCAAAGGTATATCCCTTGCCCGCCTTAAACCGTTGCCAAGATTTTTGTGTTTTAGGAGAAAGTAATCGAGAAAGCTCTTTGAAATCCATGTCTACTCTTCCCCGAAGAAGAGTCTTCTCTTTACCGATGTTTCTTAGGTCTGCATGAATACCAACAAAATCTCCATGGAACCGTTCTATTAGTGGAGTTTTACCTTCCAACCCTCTTACAAGCATATTAAGAACGCCATTACTCCCTTGTTGTTGTAGTTTAAATAAAGCAAGCTTCTCTACTAGGTCAATTTGTACAGTTCCAAGAGAAGCGATCTCACCTAACTCTAGCTTGGCACCTAAAAGAAATGTCTTAGGGATGAGACGCCATTGGAGTACCTTACAAGGCATTGTATGCTTTAGCCAGCCATACTCTCCATCTTGTAATGCACCAGTTACTTCAAATCCCTCCGTACTGTGCGTAAAATGAGCCGTTCCTTCTAACCATTTCGAAGGCAACTTAATCTCTTGAGCCCACTGTTTGACTAAAGAATCAGCGATACAAAATGCAATACCGTCTACATCTGTTTTTTTCTCAACTGGATTCCAGATAGCTTTTGATATTTCGATAGTAGAGTGCGTTATAGGCTCTTCCCACTTACTCCCAGTCAAAAAAATCTGCTGGTCTCGACTATAATCGATCGAACATGGAGATTTGGATTTGAAAGATAAGGTTCCTTTACCTGAGAACATTACATCCAGTTGCGGTAAGCATCGAATCACGTATTGAGATGGATAAATGCTTCCTTCACCAGTACTTTTCCACAACGGGTTACATACCGTGTAACTGAAAGGATACTCTGATGGACGATCTAAAAAGATCTCTGCACTTGCTTTACAGTCATTCCAAATGAATTCTTTAATATCCAGTTTTCTTGGTTCTTTCACACAATGAACAAGAACGTGATTCAACTCATTCCCCTCGATATGGAGCTGCTTACTCCGTAAAGTAGTATCTAAAAGATTCGAATAACTATCCCAATTAAATGTGTAAGCCACTTCTCCAGATATCGATGGTAATGCACCTTGAAAAGCAACTATCTGAGCCGTATTTAGAAGATTCTTAATCGATGCAAGCTCTTCTAATTTAAAACTTCCAGATAAATAACACCCCATTCCATCCGGTCTGACCTTGAATTTGCCTTGATGTAATGCTGTACCAAAAAGCTGAGATTTTGAACTCAAAAGCTCAAAGGTATTTTCTTTGGAAGAAAGCTTTAATTGTCCCAAACAATGGGCAATTCTCGATGTGCCAAGGTCTAAAGTCGCCTCAAGATCCCCCGTTATATCCTCTTGTTGTTTGTACAACATGAATGGTTGGAGTTCCAGATGGAAACACATCTTATTAGCTAGATGGAGGTCTCCTCGTAAACCTGTTAGACCAATTTTACTATCTGTACTATCAAAAATAAATTCTGTGACTACCCGATCCAATGCCCCAAGATTTCCAATAGGGATAAAGGCATTCTCTATCAAAACGTGCAAAGCTAAAGAAGCACTGGGGAGCTCTAAATGAAACCCCTGATTTTTTACAAGAAACCGACCCTGAATCCCTCTTGGAAGCTGTGGAAACTTGGAATCAACCGCCAGTAATCGTCTTAAATCTATTAGGTTCCCCTGTATTTCTTGTGAAACAACAGTTACCTTTTGTTCATGGATCTCTACATCCCCTTTAAACTGAATACCGCTGCAACAAGCCTCTAGGTCTTTTAGATACATCCCCTCGCTTGTCGCTACAAATAATGCTGATAACTTCTCTAAAGAAAGCTCGATGTTTTTGAAGCTACACTGTGCTGTGCGCAATGGTAATCGAATGTTTATATCACTTCCTTGAGGCCCCCAAGTCAGTTGCCCGTTGGAAGTTACTAACATGTCTAATGCCAGATCTTTTGTCTGCAATTCCATCTCATTCAATGTAAAAAGAGCATTGCCTCCATGACTGTCAAACTTTCCCTCAAGATCAACTCTTCCCTTCCCATCAAATTCTTTTGTCACTATTGAAAGCAGTGGTGCTAGTGGAAAGCTGGACAATTTGATGGTACCATTTTGTACTTCATCTTCTTTGATATCGCACTGACTTTCCAGCGTCCCTTCACCCTCTATATTAAGTTGAGCATTGACTACATAATTTTCCGGATATGCTCTGCACTCACAGACACATTCAACAAGTTCTTCTCCTAGATATGAATCCTTCACCTGCAATCCTAGAGATGAAAGAACGTGCATCAATGGCATCCAGGTGGTCGAAGTATAGATCTGATAGTTTGGCCTTTGCCATGCACCAGATAAAACAATTTCAAGAGGAATCCCCTCGATCAAAGTTTTAATAGACCCCTGTTCAATATCCTCTTCCCGAAGGACAACTTCTCCAGACATCTTTTGAAAACGGAGTTGCTTAAAGCCACTAAGATCGATGTCTCCAGAGAACACTTGAGCATTAAATTCTCGAATCTTCCATCCATGAGCTTTGGAGACATCCCAATTTCCGCCAAATTGTAAAGACATCGATGTGGCCTGAAACTCTGCCTCTTTTTTCAATGTAGCTTGTGCCACCGTCGTTGGCTTCACTTCAAGGCTATGTATTACCCCTTGATGGATCAAAATCTGGCAAGCCCCAGCGACCTTTCCCTCTGTAGCAGAAAACATCCAAGGAGCCGTCCAACCTAACGTATCACTCAATCGTTTAAGAAAAGGAAGTTCAGCTCGTTCAACATTGATATCGATGATATGATCAGCTTCTTCACTACCTGTGATTTGCATAGTTGCAATAGCAACGGCGCTTTCCTTGTCCCCCAATAATACTTGGGATTTGAAACAACAGCCTCCCGTCTCTTCGATTTGTCCAAGACCAAAAGCTAGAACCTTTTCAACGCAATCGTTAAGAACTAAGTTCCCCTCAAGGTGGAAGGTAGGTTCAGAAGCTTTCTGACAGGAAAAATTTCCAGTAAGATCTCTAAAGTGATATGCTTTCTCTTCATTATAAAGATGAAAGGCTCCCCCAACAAGGGTAGCATCCATCCCTAAGTTATGGTACCAGCTCTTTTTAGCTTCCGCTCCATCGGAAGCCAATACAAGCTTCAACCCTCCAGCTTCGAATGCCCAATCCTTTAAAATACTCCGTAAAACAACCCCTTCTGCAGAGATTTGTCCACTTAACCCTACCCATGTACCCTCGTGATTTAGAGCACCTTGTAAGTAGCCTTCCCAAGAGCCATTAGAAAGCTCCAACTTGTCTAGAAAAGGTAAACGTAATAGACGAGACAAAGCAACTAACTCATCCGATGTGATTGTTTTCGCTGCAACGCCAATGCTTAATTCATCACTCTGCCAGTGAGCAAATGCCTCTAGAAATACTCGATCTATTCGGTCGATCTCTTCATAGCATGTAAACTTCAATCCCTTCGAATCCTGGCTTTCTAGGGAAAAGCAAAAGCTCTCTTCCCTGTTGCCACTTTGAAAAGGCAAAACAGTACATTTTCCTTCGAGCACGTCCATCTTAAGGACTCGCAAAAAGGTAAGAGGCAATGCAGTGCGTTGTTTAGGTTCTTCCTGACAAGGCGATTGAATCCTTAAAACAGGATGAATGACGAAAAGATGCGGCTGCCACCCTAAAGCAAGTTCAACAGATTCAATATGTATGGACTGCGTCGGATCATCTATCTCTACTCCAGAGATACTGATGACAGACCCTTCCCATTTCGCAGAGGAATATCCGATAGATACTCCACTATGTTTTGGGAAAAGATAGTGTAATGCCCCACTGGCAATACACCCAGCAATCCTATGACGCGTAACGATTAGTACTGTTAAGCAACTCACCAAAATCAAAGAAAATCGAAAAACAGCACGCCGTCGAGAAGAGTATTTTCTCATTATCTATGAAGCCACTAACTGTAAGTATTCCTCGCGCTCCATCAATGTTTGTAATTCCTTTGGTGCAGTGATCTTCATTTTGAAAAGCCATCCCTCTTTTTCCGGTGACTGATTGATCAGATCACAGCTAACCTTAAGTTTTTCATTCACCTCGATGACTTCTCCTGATACAGGAGCATAGACATCCGCTGCTGCTTTAGTAGATTCGAGGACAACAGCCTCTTCTGCTAATGCAAGACGTCTTCCTATCTCTGGAAGTTCAATATAGACGATGGACCCAAGTTCTTTTTGTGCATAGCTAGTGATCCCAACTGTGCCAATCTCGCCATTGATAAGGATCCATTCGTGGGACTCGGTAAAACGCATGGGACGTTCTCTCTATTTAAGTAATGATCGTGATAGGGCTTTTTGGTATTAGACATCTTGCATCACTCGTTCTACCCGGTAAAATCGTTCTTTTCTAGGCAAAGAACGTCACGCAAGATGTCTTTTTTATCTTTGCTTTCAGCGGCAAAACACCTAGAAGAACATTGGATAAAAATTTGTGTTACTTAGCTGAAAAGACTAAGAATGCCAAAAACCTTAAAAAAAGAACAATACCAATAGAGATTTCATCCCTATTCCTTTAATTGAAGGCTAGCCCATAACGCAGGATTTCTCTCAATAGAACAAGCTCGCGTAGAGAGAGTAAAATGCTGAGGCTCTCCCTTATGACGATGCAATCGATAAGAAAACCCTAATCGCGGCACTCCAATAGGATCGTAACCATGAAGCACTTCTTTTGGCAGAAAGATTGAAAATGAATAACTTTTTTTCTCTAGCACTGTTTTAGCAACGAGTTCAGAAGGATCCGCCAAAGGGTGAAGATCATCTCCACGAAACTGCGTAATTTCCACTGCTTTTACACCTTGCACTTCCACAGGAAGAAAGAGGAATTGGTGGCAGAATCGATGAACAACCCCTACAGTTTTAAGGTCGCGTGTATCAATAAAGAGCTCAAGACCGTCTCCTTCATCAAACTTTGGATACACACAGTCAGAAAAAGGTTGCTGCACTTGGCAATCAATCGAAATTCCAGACACATCCCAGGACATATAGAATACAGCAAAAGTTTCTTGATCAAGGAGTAGCGAGGTATCCGGAAGAGAAAACCTTTTCCTGCTCCTTCCAGATGGGAGAACTGAAGCCTTAAACACATCCGCAGAAACTTCAAAAAACGTCTCCGGAGATAGAGGAGGCAGCGCTATGTCTAGAATGGACATATCTATGTCTCATCATCAGATAAAGAACTAATCACCATCAAATTTTGTTCTGCTAATTTCTTTAGAAGGTCTGCAAACAAAACCCGTTGGGCATCCACAGAGAGAAGTCTTCTTGTTTTATCAAGAACAGGATCAGTGTTTGCTTTTTTACTGATTTTTTCATGTAGAAAACAGAAACGCTCTTCCCCTACCGTTCCCAGTTGCATAAAAGACCACTGACCTATTTCCAGTTCAAACATATTCTGAAGATCCATCCGCTTGGCCTCTGTTCTATTGAGAGTATGTTTTTCTTTTAGCAAATACCACTGCTTATCAATAGATTTTCCAACATCTGTAGAAGCTTGCACCCATCCTTCTTCTGCTGCCCCCGCACTAAGAGCTAGACGTGCTTCATTGATATGTCCTATAAAACGGTATTTAGCATATTCATCTAAAGAATCTTTATGATGATCCGACCATGAAATACCCAAGCTTTGACTTGTCATTTCAATGTTTTTCAATACCTCAGCATATATCTCAGCCCCGACAAGATCTTGTACTTCTTTAATAGGTTTCCACCCTCCTTCTTTAAGAGCAAAAAGTGCCGAGTGTTTTTTCCGAACATCCGGGTACGCCAGAGCTAACTGCCGATCGAGGATACGATCTAAAGTTCCATCTCGTCTTGCTTCAGCAAATGTCACAATTTCTTGAGAGTCCGTTGAACTCAACACAGTCATACGGTAATGATTTTCGGGATTTGGAGAATAAGAAACCATCTCTCCTATGGAAGTATTTTTAAGAAGCTGTTTCAACTCTTCTCGATCGACATTTCCTTCAAAAGGCAAATCGCCTCCCTGAGAACGAATATTCAATGCCACCTGGTGTTTTGGTGCTTTTTCGAAAGCTTTTATCAGCCATTCTGGATGAGTTTTTACAATCTCTTGTTTGGCAAAAAGATCCACTGTAGCCCGTTCCATAACAGATAAGGAATTCAACGCTTTGTAACGTTCCTCATATGCTGCAAAAGGTGCATTCCGCAGTATAGGAAAAGCTTCACAAAGCAGGCCCCAATGCGCCTCTTTCAATTCCCAAGCATACACTTCTTTAAGAGCAACATGTTCTATTAGTTGACCCATGCTAACGCTCTGCAGTTCTATGCCATATTTCTCCTGTACAAGCTCAGGAACTCGTTTTTCAATCTCCTGTGTAGAGGCGTAGAACACAGGCAATCCCAAAGATCCATTCTTTGATTTGCCCCCACTACCCATAGATACTGCTGCGATATAAGTCTGTAACTTTAAAAGATCACGAAAACTTTTGAGCTCCAATTCTTGTGGTAATCGATAGAGGTCTATCTGTATTTGCTCTTCTGCAAATACAGCAGCTGCAGCTAAAGATTGTGGATCAATTACAATCCTAGATCCCTGATCAAGAAACATCTTGCGAAACAACAATACCTTCTGCCAAATAGCAACCACTTTTTCCTCTTGCCAGTGGAGCGCCGTAGTTTGCCTTTGATAAACTTGTTCAAGCTGCCCTAGTGTAATTTCTTTGTTACCTAATTGATGAAGCGCTGTGCGTACGTTTTCATGGAGCGATGCTCTAGCCTCTTCTGCAGTCACAATGTATCCTTGCTCTTTTGCTATTGCAGCCCCCTGAAGAATGACCTGCGCAAGGATATTGACAAACCGTTTCCCTAACCAATCCTCGAGAGTCGTGAAGCCAAAAAGAGATAAATCCCCCTGATTCAATATGGGATCTGGTACAACCCCATCATATAACCCCTGATGATACTTAAGGATATTACGAAGCATATCAGGAGGGAATTGAGTTTGATCTAGATATAGAGCGATCAATAGAGCCATAGCTTCGGGATCTGCGTCCCTCTTTTTTAGAAGAGTTTCATAATGCCGGTGCAAGTTAGGTAGAAATTGCTGCCAAATAGCCTCAGCGGAAAGAAAAGACGCTCGTGGGTGTACATAGGGGCTATAATTTTTTACTCTTTCTAATTTTTGTTCTATTTCCGTTTTGATCAAATCAAAATGCCATTCGGAAGACATCACCGCAAAGCCAGTTTCTAAAAAATCTTTTTGAACGACGCCATCATTAAGAAGATTCGGCATGGCTCCTTTCTCAAAGAGTTGTCTTTCATGAGGACTCGTATTCAGAAATCGTGTTAAGAGAATCAACTCATCGTACATTAAAGGAGTGCCCTGAAGGGTTTTCCCAATGATACGATCAGGCGCTGTAGTGCCTGGTTGCATGGCATTATAACTGCCAAAGAAAAGAAATGACGCAATTGTAAAAATTGCTACGATGGATAAAAAAACTTTCTGATGCTTACGCAAAAAATGTAACATAGATTAGTACGCCTTTGCAAAAATCACTCTTTTCCTACTAGGTTTCCCACTGATCACACAGCGTCCTTCCTCTTCTGGCTGATCTAGAGGAATACATCGAATGGTAACATTAAGATCCTTTTTTACGATCTCCTCTACGCATTCTTCTCCACTCCAATGACAAAGAGCAAATCCCCCGTGAATTTCTGGATTATCACGGTTTTTTGGAGTGAAAAAAGCATAGAACTCTTCTTTAGAATCAATACGATGAATATTTTCATCACGCATAGTTTTAGCCTTATCGTAAAGAGCTTGTTGCATCTCTTCTAATATGCTACCTAATTGCGCCTTGAGTTCAGATTTAGAATACATTTTGGTTTCTCTATGAGGACGATCCCTACGCATCATACCAAACTGATCACTAGCAATATCGCGTGGACCAATCTCAATCCGCAGAGGAACCCCCTTCTTAATCCAACTCCAACCCTTTTCTCCTCCACGCAAATCTCGTTCATCTACAATAGCTCGAATGGGTTGATCATAAAAGGTACATTGATTGAGTTCTTTAACAAGCGCATGACAATATGCTAGCACTTCTGAACGCTGTTCATCCCTGTGTAAGATAGGTAAAAGAACCACATGAGCTGGGGCAATTCTTGGAGGAAGCACCAAACCATCATCATCCCCGTGAGTCATAATGAGAGCTCCGATTAAGCGGGTGGTGACGCCCCAAGAGGTAGTCCAAGCAAATGCCTGTTCTCCATTCTTATCGTTAAATTGAATCCCGGATGCTTTAGCAAAGTTTTGCCCGAGAAAATGGGAGGTGCCCGACTGAAGAGCTTTACGATCCTGCATCATTGCTTCAATCGTGTATGTAGCTATTGCTCCTGGAAATCTCTCACTAGCTGTTTTTTCCCCACAGATCATTGGAATCGCTAAGTAATCACATGCAAGCCGATTATATGTGTGCAACATGAGAAGAGTCTCTTCGATGGCCTCCTCCTTAGTAGCATGTGCTGTATGCCCTTCCTGCCACAAAATTTCTGCAGTACGAAGAAACAATCTCGTACGCATCTCCCAACGGACAATATTTGCCCATTGATTGATCAAAAGAGGTAAATCACGATACGATTCCACCCATTTTGCAAACATTTCACCAATAATGGTCTCAGAAGTGGGTCGTACGATTAACGGTTCTTCCAACGGGCCCGCAGGAACCAACTTACCTTCCGCATTTTTCTCTAAACGATGGTGAGTCACCACAGCACATTCTTTAGCAAATCCTTCTACGTGCTGAGCCTCCTTTTCAAGAAAGCTCAAAGGAATAAAAAGAGGAAAATAGGCATTTTGATGCCCAGTTTCTTTGATCATCCCATCAAGCGTTTTTTGCACATTCTCCCAGATGCTATAACCCCATGGCTTGATCACCATGCAACCTCGTACCGGGGAATGTTCAGCTAAGTCCGCTGCTTTAATGACTTGTAAATACCACTCAGGATAATTCTCTTGGCGTGTAGGTTGAATCGCTGTTTTTTTGTTCATAATTTTGTAAAATAGAAAGAAAGAAGTTGTTTTAGATAGGTACGTGCATCCTGATAATCTTTTTCCGAAGCTTCTTCAGGCAATAGAGTCCATGTATTCGCTCTCATCGCCTCGAGAACTCGACTCTCCTGAGAAATCACAGCACTTAAAAACGAAAAATCGGGTTTTCTTAAGGAAATTGTTCCCTGATGTAAGAATCCATATTTTGTTTGTCTTTGCGCTGCTCCTGCAATCTTTTGTCCATTCCATACCACATCGTATTGAGTAGGTTGAGCCATACAAAATCGTTTGCAAGAGGCATCAAGAACACCTGAATCTTCAGCGGCCAATGTAGGTTTAAAAGACTTTCCAGTAAACGTCTCTACCGCTTTAAGCACCATATGGTTGACTAAAGAATAGTTTGTCAGCGTATTCTGAGAAAACAATGAACTACTCGAAGGAATCACCACAGAAAAAGCCAGATCCCAAAGATGAAAAACAATCCCTCCACCGGTAGATCGCTTAGCTAACTGCAACTGTTCTCTCTCAGCTTGTTTGAGATCTAGGTATTGCTGTGGATTTGTTAAACACCCATATGTAGCACACTTGCCTCTCCAGTCGTATAAGTGCAAAACAGGATCTTTTCTTTCAGCCAGTTGCCCCAGAAGATCTGCATCGATCCTCATGTTCTCTTCCGCTGATTTGGATCCGGTGTCCAGAATCTCCATAGTGAGGAAATTCTACCAGACCACTCTATCAACTACATAGCGATTTCTTTTAGAGACAATCTCCGAATTAAATTTCCGTCGATTTTTGAACCCCTGCAATCCAGGCTTCCTGTTTTCACTTCCAGAGCATACTATCTAAGATCCTCTGTTGGATTCTTGGAATTAATACCAAACGCAACAAATAACTTCACATTTGAGCCGCGTCAAAGCGCCGAAAATCGGCGATCGTAAACGGCATTGTATTGCATTAATACTATGCTGTTTATGATCGTCAATTTGTCGACAGCTTTCACGCAGCTCAAATATGAAATTATTTATTGCGTTTGGTATAAGTCCTAGGCACTCCAGAAAAGGCATGTCATATAAAAAAATTTATTTACATTGGCTTATGTTTCTTAGTTTATTTACAATCAAATGTTTAAGATTAGCTTAAATTTTTATTATTTGTATTTTTAAATTGATGTATTAATTATAATACTGTACAATATTCTTTATATTTTTAAACAAAAATCATTGCGTGGCATTAAATGAAATGTGATCCTACGATCCTACCGACCTCTGCAGCAACAGGAGCAGTAGGACCTCCTAGACCATCCAATGTCCCAGAACCTATTGGTTTAGAACATCTTCCGTTTTTTCAAGCAGACGATCCCGTACAAATAGGGGCTCCCGTAGCAGAGGGTAGGGCCCGAACCTACTCTTATCGGTACTGGCTGGAGGAGTTATCTCCTGCTGCTCAGGAGGTGGAATGCGTAGTAAGAAGGCAAATACCCCCTCCCCCTCCACACATAGACAGTTCGTTTGAGCACCCTATCTTGATTGTCCCCAAGGATCACGCGGAAGAAGTCAAGGAAGCCCTCGCCCCGTTTTGTGTCGTGGAAGAGATCTCCGGTCCATTGCGTGTCATCGGAGAAGAATCGTTAAAGGTCCATCCTTCGCAAGCCTTTCTTCGGCTAAAAATACTAAAACAGGATATGCGGTCTAAGGTCTTTACAGACTTGCTAAAAGACTATTCTTTTCTATTCAGGCCCGAGGATTATCTCGACACTGCTGAGCAGCAATATGAAACCTTCTCTAAGCAATCAGGAGACTACTACGATAAGACCTCCCCTTACCCCATCGAGTGGTCTCAACGGTTTAAAACCTATTTCTCGCAAACAGTTTCTGATGATCCTGAAGCAGGCATTATTGCGATCCAAACACCCCTTGTATCAGACCCTATCCCTCCCAATGGCGATTTAAAAAGGATCGAGGAAAACATCCTACGGGCAATTTTAGAAGACTACCCTGGCTTTTGTCTTGGAGAAACGCACCCCCTGTTTTCCCCTAAACAGTTTTTAATCGACAACATGCCCTTTTTTCGCGAACAAGGGGTTTCCACGTTATATATGGAGCCTCTTTTATTTGGCTCTGCCCAAGAGTTATTGGAAGAGTACAACGCTTCCCCTCCCGACACCCCTCTACCTGCCATCATAGCCCAGAGATGTCATAGCGCGGATGGTGGCCAGAACATGCTCGAGTCGGTGGGATACAGGGTCGTCTGTGAAGCTGCACATGCTGCGGGGATCCGTCTAGTTCCTATCGACACCGCCCGTGCTTATTATCAAGATGATAGGACAAACAGATGTCGTAATATGAATTACGAAGCACTAGAGATCCTGAACCAACATAAACCTGAAGATGGAAAATTCATCATCTGGGTGGGAGACGCTCACGCAGCCACTCCACATCGTTCTACTAGTGGGGAGCAAAGAGAAGCGGGACTTGCTGCCTTTTTAGGCGTTCCCATCGTTCGGTGTTATGATACCGTGGAGAACGAGGGATGTTCCGAGTTAACATTCGATACAACTCAACCTATTTCTGTTCCTAGAGTCTCTATTAAGAGAAATCTTTTTTGGAATCGATTGCAACTCTCAGAAACAGAGCAGCAGGCAATCACTGCCTATTTTACTGAAAAAGCTAGATCAAATGGACATCGAGACACCACAAAAAAAGCAAAAGACGCACTACAAACAGCCCTTCAAT
>JAGXTH010000005.1 GCA_018333475.1 Simkania sp.
TTATACCAAACGCAATAAATAATTTCATATTTGAGCTGCGTGAAAGCTGTCGACAAATTGACGATCATAAACAGCATAGTATTAATGCAATACAATGCCGTTTACGATCGCCGATTTTCGGCGCTTTGACGCGGCTCAAATGTGAAGTTATTTGTTGCGTTTGGTATTAAGAGTGTTTTAATTGATGAATCCAGTCATCTGGGATTCCTGCTAGACGGCGATGTTCTTCAAAGAAGGTCTTATTGCTTTTAGCGCGACTTGGGGACATTCTAGGGGGTAGATTATCCGTCCAAGCAGACCATAATGTTTGCTCAGGTTCTCTGATTCTACGTAACCATTGCCAACCAAAAGATACATGTCGAATTTCATCTTTTAGAATCTGCTGCATTAATGTGGCAGATTCTGCATCTCCATGCTGAGCAAAAGAAGAGCCATATATGGGGGCAAAATCAAGATTAGCATTTTCAAAAGTCAAACTCATGACGCTTACGTAGCGCAGTGGAGAATTCATAAAAGGGGTATAAGCCCAGAAATGGCGGTAGTGAGGTAAATCCTCAAGATGAAGACCCATCGGTTCTAGCCTTTGTAAATACAGTCGGACATGTCCTTGTTCTTCACGTAGAGTATTAGCGACACCCCGACGAAAATGTTTTGGGGCATCGGGAAAAGCAAGTAGTGCAAAAGCCATAATCTCAACGGCTAGTAATTCATGACCAGCAAAACGGTGTAAGCAAATTGCTCGTTTATCGGGATCGACATGTTCATGAAGAGGGGGGAGTTTCTCATGGCGGGAGTGTCTTTGAAAATGCATTCCAGGTGGGCGCGTAGGTTCTTGCCAAAGGATGGCGGAGCCTGGTTGATCATCAGTGAGAATTTCTGGGGTAAGGAGTTTATCTTCAAGACGATCTGCGCTAAGGATATGAATGGCCCAGGCACGAAGTTCCATCACTATTCTGAGGACATGGGTGCTTTGGATAAGTCTAATTTTTTCAAGGTGTATTCTTTTGAAGAGTTTGGCTCAAACTGAGGCCATTGTTTTACCAATTCTGCAAATGTGGCATCTAGGCTTGCTAGATTGTCTAGTTGTCTTAGCTCCTGTATAGAATCCCCATAGGCTGAGGGGCTTTGTTGCAATGCTAGTTGCGCTTGTAAGAGTTTATTGGTTTGTCTCAGCTTTAAGCTAAGCTTGCACCACCAGGCGCTGATCGCAAGAGTCGGTAGAATCAAACCCACAGTCCAAAGATCATAAGGATTAGAGAACAGTTTAAAGAGTGCTACAAGCATGCCGAAGAGAGTCAATATCAATCCAAGATTCAAGATGGCAGTACCTGGTTTTTTATATGCACAGCGCCAAACTATCCAAAAAGCGACAAGATTGATTATGTCGGTGGCAAGAAGCTCGAGCATGGTATCCTCGGAAAAAGGCATCTCAGTAGAAAAAATTGCCAGAAACATAAATTGACATGTCGGGAGTATGAGGAGAGAAATGACTGTTGCTATCAACCAGTGCTTTCGATGCTTTTCTTCGTTTTTATTCAGTGATACATCAGAGGATTGCATGTATTAGTCTCCTTCAATAATTTGTGGACAGTCTCTTCTCTTTGAATTCCAATTCGTTATTGTTTTTATTAAAAAACTTTAAAAACATACAGAAAATCCCCGTTTTATTCTAGTGAATGATCAGAAGCTGTGAAAGCAGTAGCGGTTGTTAAATCTTTTTTTAACGTGTCTAAGAGAATTTGAAATGCTTTTTTATTATGTCCACCGACGGGGACGATAAGATCTGCATGTTGTTTACTAGGTTCGACAAAGGTAAGATGCATGGGACGAACTGTTCTTAGGTATTGCTCCTGTACGTCGGAGAATTGTCTTCCGCGTTCTTGAATATCTCTATCTAATCTTCGTAGAACCCTTATATCATCATCGACATCGATGAAGACTTTGAGATCAAGTTGGTGACGAATGGAAGGCACGGCAAGCAATAAAATTCCTTCAACGATCACAACAGGAGCCGGGTGCACGGTAATTGTCTCTGATGTTCTAGAATAGGTTTTAAAATTGTAGATGGGGACTTCAATAGATTGGCCTTGTTTGAGCTGCATGAGGTGCTGTTCAAACAAAGAAAAATCGATAGCATCAGGATGATCGAAGTTGGCTGCCTTTCTTGTTTCAAGGGGTAGATGAGAAAGGTCGTGGTAATAGGCATCTTCACTAAGGATGATGGCATTATGCTGAAGTTCTTCAGCTAGACATTCAGCAAACGTGGTTTTACCTGAACCTGAACCTCCAGAGATGCCAATGAGTAGAGGTTCAGCATGTAACAGTAGCGTGTTTAGTAAACAAATACAAATGAGCCTGACAATTTTCATAGGACCTGGAGTTGTTGGAGGTGGTTTTTGAGATAAGGAGCGGTACGAGAGTTAAGAGAATAGGCCACCTGTTCTGGAGTTCCGCACGCGATAAGATGGCCTCCAGCGCAGCCGGCATCAGGTCCAAGATCGATGAGATAATCCGCTGCAGCGATGAGGTCGAGATTATGCTCGATCACAATTAAGGTATTACCCCGATCGACGAGGGTTTGGAATACGTGTAGAAGTTGGGCTACATCATCCATATGTAATCCAACGGTGGGTTCATCGATGAGATACAGGGTATTTCCTGTAGAGCGTTTAGAGAGTTCTCTTGTGAGTCGAAGACGTTGAGCTTCACCCCCAGATAATGTCGCGACTTCTTGTCCTAGTTCTAAATAACCTAACCCCACTTCGATAAGAGTCTCTAGAATGCGTACCATTTTTCTATGAGGAGGTAAGAGATCAAGTGCTTCTCTTGGGGTGAGGCGTAGTACCTCGCCTAGATGTTTACCTTTGAAACGCACTTCAAGACTTAAGGGATTGAGTCGATAACCTTGACAAGCTTCACAGAGCACTTTGACAGAGGGCAGGAATTGCAATTCAATGGTTTTGTGCCCATGACCTTGGCAACTTGTGCACATCCCTTTTTTATGATTAAAGCTGAAATGTTTTGGCTCAAGACCTTTGGCTCTTGCTAAAGGTAGGCTGGCGAACAATTGTCTAAGAGGTGTGAGAAGATCGGTGTAGGTGCTGATATCAGCTCGATTGGTTTGTCCAATAGGGTCTTGTTCAAGAGAGAGCACTCGATCAAAAGCGGAAAGGCCTCGAAATTCTGCACCAAGATAAGAATAGACATCTTGATGAGTGGCGACGGCAAGCTCAGCAGCAGGGCGCAAAAGATCCCCAACGAGCGTCGATTTTCCTGATCCAGAAACCCCTGTAATACAAGTGAATCCCTTAATGGGAATAGAAAGAGAAAGATTTTGCAGATTATGTAGTTGTGCTTTTTCAATCACTAAATAGTGCTTGCTTGATCTACGTTGCTTAGGCAAGGGGATGATTTTTTGTCTGCTAAGATAGGAGCCGGTAAGGGAGCGAGGATCACGTTTAATTTCAGTAAGAGAGCCTTGAGCTATGATCTCTCCTCCTTGTTTTCCTGCCCTAGGGCCAAAATCGAGCACATAGTCAGCTAGTTCTATTGTCAGTGGATCGTGTTCGACAAGTAGAAGCGTATTGCCTAGTGCTTTGAGTTGATGAAGTGCTCGATTGAGGCGCTCATTATTATAAGGATGCAGCCCTACGGTAGGCTCATCAAGGACATAGAGGCATCCTGTCAAACCGCTACCAAGTTGTCTGGCTAAACGAATGCGCTGAGCTTCTCCACCGCTAAGTGTAGGAGCTTTACGTTCTAAAGAAAGGTAGCCTACGCCAATGTCGAGAATAAGATTAAGCCTACTAGTGAGTTGTTTTAATGGCTCATCCAGTATGCCCTTTTGCTCTTCAGATAGAGATAGAGTTTTGAGAAAAGAGACAACCTCTTCGATGGGTAGGGCGCAGAGTTTAGGTAGAGTAATTCCTTGTAAGTTAACATGACGAGCTAATGCATTGAGTCGGGTTCCATGACATGTGGGACAAGTCGTTTCTTTGAGAAGAGGCTGCAAGAGAGTTCTAGCTTCTTTATCAAGTGTTTTTCCTGCAATTTCTAAGGCGACATTCAAACCTCGCCACCTCAGTTTGAGTCCTTCAAATTCTGAGGATTTGTGTTCCTTGGTCCCCTGTAAAAAGAGAGTTAGGGAGTCTGGATTTTGATCACGCAACGCCTGGTTTGGATTGATTCCGGCTTGTTCTAGAGTTGTCATCGCCATGTTAAGAAGGGATCTAGAAGTATAACCATCCCACAGCCATTTGAGAAGTTGTATAGGTGTGAGACGAAGCAATTCAGGCTTACCTCCCCAATCAGCGCCCCACTGCACGCCAAGACCTTGGCAGTTTAAGCACATGCCCTGAGGTGTATTGAATGAAAATGTATGAGGAGTAATCGGAGGATAAGATTTACCAGTAGAGGGAGCTGCAAAACTCAAATTAAAAAATAGATCTGTATTTTGGGCATCTGCAACCAACAACCCGCCAGATAGACGGGTAGCTTGTTCTACAGCTTCTAGAAGTCGGGTTCTGGCTTTTTCAGATATGACGATACGGTCGACGACAAGGAATAAGGCATTTTTTCTTTGTCTGTCGTAAGGAATCTCTTCCTCTAATTCGAAATAGGTTCCATTTAAACGAATACGTAAAAAACCTTGCCTTTGTAAGCGTTCTTTCCATTGTTCAAAGGTTTCTTGTTTTTTGATGGTTGCAGGACTTAAGATTTGTAGTTTTGTTCCTTCTGCAAGCTTTAGAAGTTTGTCTACGACAAAAGAAGTGCTAATGGTTTCTAACCGTTCCCCGGTGTCAGGACAGTGTGCGACTCCCAAGTACCCATAAAGGATACGCAAGTAGTCATAGGTTTCTGTCATAGTTCCTACGGTGCTACGAGGATTGCCGGCATGATTTTTTTGTTCGATAGCGATTGCTGGGGATAATCCTTCGACTCTCTCCACCTTAGGTTTAAGGGGTAGTTTGACAAATTGCCTAGCGTAAGTAGACATAGATTCTACATAACGACGTTGCCCTTCCGCATAGATGGTTTCAAAAGCAAAGGAACTTTTTCCTGATCCAGAAGGACCTGTGCATAGGGTAATTTTACCATGAGGAATGACGGCGGAGACGTTTTTTAAATTATTTTGTTCTGCTCCCTCAACAACGAGGTCTTGTATCGGAAGCATTGTATCAGGAGTTTTTTCTGAAAATGTATAATTAGGGCGGAGGGTACTGCGTAAAGCTTCACTTGTTGCTGTTTTTTTCCTGGAGAGAGTTTCAGGTGTTCCCTCTGCAATGAGCTGACCTCCTCCTTCGCCACCTTCAGGACCTAGATCGATGACCCAGTCAGCTGTTTTGACAAGATCCATATTATGTTCGATCACCAAGACTGTATTGCCCTTATTGACAAGAGAATCGAGGGTGTTAATGAGTTGTTTTACATCATGAACATGCAGTCCTGTGGTGGGTTCATCGAGAATGTATAAAGTATGCCCTGAAGCTGGACGGGAGAGTTCCTTTGCAAGTTTAATTCTCTGAGCCTCCCCTCCAGACACCGTAGGAGAGGGTTGACCTAGGCGCATATAACCGAGTCCGACATTAAGTAAAGCTTGGAGTTTGCTTTGGATAGAGGGAATAGCAGAGAAAAATGCAGCGGCTTGCTCGATAGTCATTTCTAGAACATCATGAATACTTTTGCCCTTATAAAGGATGGAGAGGGTTTTTTCATCAAAACGATGCCCCTTGCAATACATGCAATCCACCCATTCATCTTCAAGAAAGTCCATGTCAATTTTGATCATTCCCATACCGCTACAGTGTGGGCAGGAGCCTTCTTTAAGATTGAAACTGAACCGGCTACTAGTGAATCCAGCTGCCTTACTTTCTGGTAAAGCACTAAACAGATCGCGGATTTGATCAAAGAGTTTTACGTAAGTGGCAGGGTTAGATCTCGGAGTTCTACCGATCGCTGTCTGATCGATTGCAATGATTTTATCGATATGCTCTATACCAAGAATGCCTTGATGTTTGCCGACGGGCAATTGTGCTTGATGTAGATGATTAGCAAGAACTGGGTAGAGAATGTCACTGATCAAAGAGGACTTGCCAGAACCAGAGACTCCTGTGATCGCAATGAATACACCTAAAGGGATGTTGACATCGATATTTTTTAAATTGTGATGAGAAGCTTTCTGGATGGTAAGAGTATGGGTTGCTGAGCGACGTTGTTTGGGGATAGGGATGCGTAGCCTACCAGAAAGATAAGCTCCTGTAATGGAATTAGGGGAGAGGGCTATTTCCCTTGCAGTACCCTGTGCAACGATATTGCCTCCTTCACTGCCAGCTCCAGGACCAATATCAACAATATAATCAGCTGCACGGATAGTCTCTTCATCATGCTCAACAACGATCACTGTGTTCCCTAAGTCGCGGAGCGCTTTTAATGTCGCAATGAGTCGGAGATTGTCGCGCGGATGTAGTCCAATCGAAGGTTCATCTAAGACATAGGTTGCACCCACAAGGCCAGCGCCTACTTGAGAAGCTAAGCGTACACGTTGCGCTTCGCCTCCAGAAAGAGTAGGTGCTGTGCGTTCTAGAGCAAGATAATGTAGACCTACATCATCGAGAAATCGTAATTTTTCACGAATTTCTTTAAGAAGTTCTTCTGCGATCTGTTGTTTTTTTTGCGGTAAAGTTAACGCTGCAAAAAAATCTTTAAGGTCTCTAATAGATAAATGACTTAAGTAAGCGATAGTTTTTCCATCGAGTGTAGCTGATGCAGGATAAGGACGAATCCGCATTCCTTGACAAGCAGAACACACCATCTCTTGCATAAAGGCTTTCATGTGGGCACGATAGAGCTCGCTTTTTGCCTCTTGGAAACGTTCTCTAGCTTCATTGAGTACGCCTTTCCAGTGCACATATTCTGTCCACGATGAACGCTTTGTGGGATGTTTAAAGTGCATGGGTGTCCATTTGCGATCGTTCCCATAGAGAAAAATTTTCTTGGCGTTTTCTGAAAGTTTTTTCCATGGGGTATCGACGCTAAACTGGTAGATCTTTGCTAAATTGCGATAGATATTGCCCCAGCGTACGGTATCATAGTGGCCAGCAACAAGGCAGCAGTCTTCTGCGATGCTTTTTTCTGGATCGATGACCATATTTATATCGAATTCTTGAATCACTCCTAATCCCTGACAGGTAGAACACATTCCAGAAGGATGGTTAAAAGAAAAGTCGTGTGGCTCCAAGGGAGGATAGGATTTACCCGAACCTTTAGCAAAAGCATGCATGGAAAAGAGAGTTTCATGACCACTGTCGCTAAGGACAACGCTCATCACACCTTTACCCCACTCAAGTGCCTGTTTAACTCCTTCGCTTAGACGAGAATAGTGGTCTTTGTCCAGAACTAGGCGGTCGATGACGAGATCTACATCATGAGCCAAAGAGCCATCGATGGAAAGTTCTTCAGTCAATTCGATCAGTTTTCCATCTAAGCGAACACGAGTAAAGCCTCGTCTTAAAAGCTCGGAAAAGTCTTCTCGAAACTCTGCCTTTTTTTGTTGGGCATAGGGAGCTAGAAGGAGAAGTTTGCTTTGTAGAGGGAATTTTTGAATCGCAAACAAAATATCTTCTGCGCTTTGGGGCTCAACAATTTCCCCACTTTCAGGACAGTGAGGGGTGGCAACTTTAGCAAAAAGCACACGCATGAAATCGTAGATCCCTGTGAGGGTGCCCACTGTCGAACGGGGATTTTTTCCGGTGGTTTTTTGCTCGATGGCAATGGTGGGAGAAATACCACTGATCAAGTCTGCTTCTGGTTTGGGAAAATCTCCGAGATGTCGTCTAGAAAATGTAGAAAGGGATTCGATATAACGTCTTTGACCCTCTTTATAAATCGTATCAAAGGCAAGGGAGGATTTTCCAGATCCCGATACTCCGGTAAAGACGATCAGCTGTCTGAGTTTGAGAGAAAGATCAACGTGTTTAAGGTTGTGAACACGAACATTTTTTAGTAGAAGAGTATCCATAGAGGTACAGTTTATCGGCAAAAAGCCTTTTCAACAACGTATCTCCCTTGTTATGTGTTCGAATAAAGAAATAAGATGATTTTTTTGACCTGGTTCAAAATTGTGTAACATTGGGTAACAAGCCACTTTGGTGGATAGACTTCGATTTCACCCAAGACGGGGAATGCTCTTGCAATGTCTGGGGAAATGTAGGTGCTCAAGAAGCCTCTTTATTGAGATAGGTTCTAGTTTTGTAAAGGATAAAATAATGAACTCTTATCAGATCTATTGCCATCCTGTAACAAAAGAGAAGTATTATGAAACAGAGCTTAGAGGTAGGCAAATTATAAATCACTCTGTGCTTAATAAGGGCTTGGCGTTTTCAAAAAACGAGAGAGAAGAACTTGGTTTAACAGGCCTTTTACCTGCAGAGATTAACGCCTTAGATATACAACTTCAAAGAATACTTATCGCTTATAAGCAAAAAAAATCTGCGGCGGAGAAGTATCATTTTCTACAGAGCCTTCAAGATCTCAATGAAACACTCTTTTATCGATTTATCACAGAGCATCTCCAAGAGATACTGCCAATGTTTGATCTTTCTGCAAAAGGAGTGACCAACCAAACGTGTTATGAAATAGATAGAAAGGCACGAGGGTTATTCATCGCTTATTCAGATCGAGATCGGATAGATGAACTCATTGCTAACATAGATTCTTCAGAAATCAAGCTTGTGATCGTCTTAGATGCAGAGAGGGTTATACAATCTGGAAATATAGATGGGCTATATCAAGCTATTCTTTCCACGGCTTGTGGAGGAATACACCCTGCATACATTCTTCCTGTAATCCTCGATATGGGCACCGATGATAAAAACGCTCTCAATGATCCTTGCTATACAGGTTGGCAGCACCCAAAGATCGTTGGGAAAGAGTGTAAAGAATTTATTGATGATTTTGTAACGGAGATTCTAAGAAAACACCCCAATGCTTTTATACAATGGGCGGGTTTGGATAATAAGTGTTCTAAAGGCTTTCATGGGTCTATTCAAGGAACAGCCACTGCACTATTTTCAGCGCTCATCACAGCGAACAAGGTTAAAAAGGAACATTTCAAAGATCAGACGATCTTGTTTCATAGTCCTGGAATTGTAGATGTAAGTGTCGCAGAATTTATCCTCAAGGAGATGGTGGAAGATGGGTTAAGCCGAGAAGATGCTTGTAACAGGATCTGGATGATCGATAACCAAGGTTCTCCTATAGAAGAGGTGAGGAACGCATTAGGAGCACGAATATCTTTTACAAAGCAAAGAGGCAAAGAACTTAGAGATCTACATGACATAGTCAAGAACATCCATCCTACGATATGGATCAGCAGATCTCAAAATGTTCTTGAAGAATCGATCATTAAGACAATGAGTCAATATGTGGAGAGGCCTGTAGTTTTATTATTTTCTCGCTCCGTGATGGAGCTAGAGGTGGAAGCAAAACATCTTTTGCATTGGAGCCAAGGAGAAGCTATGATTGTGACAGGGTTCCATTGCCCAAATGTAGAGATGCAGGGGAAATCCTATGTGATAAGTCTATGCAACCAGGGATGTATCACCCCGGGAGTGAGTTTAGGTGTCATAGCTAGTAGGGCTAAGGCGGTGACGGATACAATGTTACAAGCAGCAGCTCAAGCGCTTAGCGAATTGTCTCCGAGGTTAGCCGATCCTCATGCTCCCTTGCTCCCCCATTTTTACCATGCAGAAAAGATTGCTAAAACGGTTGCCCTAGCTACAGCAATGCAGGCGATTAAAGAGGGCTATGCTGCACAGCAATCTGTTGAAACAATGAGAGAAAGAATCGATGAGGAATTTTGGCACCCTCACTATCTTCCCGTACATTGTACCCATTCCATGAATGATCTTAAGAGAAAGGCTTTGTAATTTATGTCTGAACAAGGATCTCGCATTGAAACGGATAGTATGGGCTCTCTCGAGGTATCTAATGCATATTACTATGGGGCTCAGACTGCCAGATCTCTTCGATACTTTCGGATTGGTAATACAGAGATGCCCCAACCAGTGATCAGAGCCTTAGGTATCCTAAAAAAAGCAGCAGCTGAGGTGAACTATGAGCTTGGGAACTTGCCTAGAGAGAAAGCAGATTGGATCGTTCGAGTAGCGGACGAAGTCATCAATGGTAAACTCAATAGCCATTTTCCTTTAAGTGTATGGCAAACTGGTAGTGGAACGCAGAGCAATATGAATGTCAATGAAGTCATTGCCAATCGATCTATTGAGCTGATCGGCGGCGTGCTTGGAAGTAAACAACCCATCCACCCAAATGACCACGTCAATATGGGACAATCATCCAATGATGCTTTTCCTACAGCAATGCATATTGCAGCTATAGAAGAAGTGCATCAGATTCTGTTGCCTCGCCTCAAAGATCTACGGAATGCTCTTGATAAAAAAGCCAAGGAATTTCAAGGGATTATCAAGATTGGCCGTACGCATTTGATGGATGCTGTTCCCCTGACTCTCGGGCAAGAATTTTCCGGGTATGTATCGATGTTGGATGAGGATATTGAACGTATTCATTTTAGCTTAAAACACCTCTATGAGCTTGCGATTGGAGGTACTGCTGTTGGCACAGGATTAAATGCACATCCTGAATTTGGCATGAAGGTGGCGGCCAAAATCGCCGACTACACAGGATTTCCCTTTTATTCCGCATCCAATAAATTTGCTGCTTTGGCCAGCCATGGTCCTCTTGTCTTTGCGAGTAGTGCTTTGAGATCTCTTGCGACATCATTAATGAAAATT
The DNA here is from genome assembly GCA_018333475.1 of Simkania sp. Lineage (GTDB taxonomy): Bacteria > Chlamydiota > Chlamydiia > Chlamydiales > Rhabdochlamydiaceae > JAGXTH01. The sequence continues at coordinate 10,809 of JAGXTH010000005.1, forward strand.
GCCAACGATATTCGATGGATGGGATCTGGCCCAAGATGTGGTATCCATGAGCTGAATTTACCAGAGAACGAACCGGGATCCTCGATCATGCCTGGCAAAGTAAATCCTACCCAGTGCGAATCGATGACGATGATTTGTATCCAAGTGATGGGTTATGATACAGCGATAGGGATTGCAGGATCACAGGGAAATTTTGAACTCAACGTCTTTAAGCCTCTAATTATTTTCAATTATTTGCAGTCCATTTTGCTCTTAGGTGATAGCTGTAGAGATTTTAAGGAGCATCTCATCGATGGTTTACAACCTGATAAGACTCAAATTAATAAACATCTGAATAATTCTTTAATGCTCGTTACCTGCTTAAATCCCAAAATTGGCTATGATAAGGCAGCTAAGATCGCTGCAAAGGCCTATCACGAACATCTCTCGCTGAAACAAGCTTGCCTAGAACTTGGATTTCTTACGGAAAAAGAATTTGATGAGATCGTTCGTCCGGAAAATATGATAAGGTAAGAGAGGTGGTTGCAACTACCTCAAGAAGATAAACATTAAGAAGGGGTGCCTTCTATGCCTACTAAGACGAAAATTGTCTGCACTATGGGACCCGCAGTAGCCAGTAAGGAAAAAATTCTGCAGTTGATCGATGCAGGGATGAATGTCGCTCGTCTTAACTTTAGCCATGGAACACATGAAGAGCATCTCAAAGTCATCAATCTTTTAAAAGAAGCGCGCCGGGAAAAAGGAGTGCCTCTTGCTATTATGCTGGATACTAAGGGCCCAGAGATTCGTGTTGGAACGATCAAAGGTGGGCAGCTTGCTTTAACAGCAGGGCAAAAGCTGACTCTTGTCAGTGAGGAGGTTGAGGGGACAGCTGAACAAGTGACTATCCATCCAGCCCAAGTGCTTCCAACTCTTCAAACTGGGACAACTGTTCTATTTGATGACGGTTATATTAGTACCGAAGTGGTCGATCATCAATCAGGAAAAGTCACTGTTGTTGTTAAGAATGAAGGTGTGTTGAAGACGCATAAAGGCGTAAATATACCGGGAGTGAATATTGATCTTCCAGCAATGACAGATCAAGATGTGGCGGATATTACCTTCGGTTGCAAACAAGAGATAGACATTATCGCTGCATCCTTTATTAGATCTGCCGAACATCTACTCGAAATTAAACGATTGCTCGTTGACTTAGACAGTCCACACATTATGGTGCTCGCCAAGATCGAAAACCATCTTGGCGTGAAGAATTTTGATGCGATTGTGCAAGTAGCAGATGGAATCATGGTGGCACGTGGCGACTTAGGCGTTGAACTTCCTTTGGAAGAGGTTCCGGTGTTACAGAAAATGATGATTCGCCAGTGCAATCAAGCGTGTAAACCTGTTGTTACTGCTACGCAGATGCTAGAGTCGATGACCAAAAATCCCAGACCGACTAGAGCTGAGGTTTCTGATGTGGCTAACGCTATTTATGATAGTACATCAGCTGTCATGCTTTCCGGAGAAACTGCAGTAGGACTATATCCGATAGACACAGTTATTATGATGAGACGGATCATTAAAGAGGCAGAAAATGATTGCGATTATCGATCCTTTTTTGAGCAAGAGGCTCTAGGAGATTGTGCAAATATTTCCCTTTCGGTTGCTCTATCGAGTGTTCAGGTAGCCTATAGTGCTCATGCAAAAGCCATTATTGCACTGACTAATAGTGGCTTTACAGCACGCCTGATTTCGAGGTTCCGCCCGCAGATTCCCATCATTGCACAAACCTCCAGAGAAAAAATTTATCACCAACTGGCCATGTACTGGGGAGTATTTCCCATCCCCACTGCCACATTTCATAATGCCAAAGAGGCGATTCGAGCTTGCAGTTGTTTTGCTCTTAATCAAGGATTATTGCATTGGGGAGATCTTGTCGTAGTCACAGCAGGTGTTCCATTTGGAGTAAGTGGAACGACCAATATGATGATGTTAGAGAATATTGGGGATGTTGTCGTTCGTGGAAGTACAGGTCATGGCAAGCGAGTTTCCGGCAAAGTGGTGTTAATCCTTTCTCAGACGGAGGGAAAAATAGCAATTCCTAAGGGAAGCATCGTAGTGATTAGTCGCTGTGAAGAGACTATGGTATCTTCTTTACGTAATGCTGCTGGTATTGTCTTACAAAATCATCCGCAAGACCCTCATTCGGAACAATGTGCTATTAAGATTGCCAAACAGTTGGGTCTTTCTCTTGTTTTACGAGCTGCTGGAGCCTTTAGCCAACTCCATAACGGTATGCTAGTAACCATTGATCCGGTACGTGGGCTTGTCTTTAAGGGGGAAGTGAAGAGCGATGATGAAATGATTTCAACAGCTTGTAAGCTTTCTTAAAACGTTGGGTATATCCGTCCGAGCCTGTTTGTTCGAAGTTGTTTCATGGTTATATGGAAATAAAGCTCTTTATTTTCTGATTATTTTTTTGTTATATCTATTTAATACCAAACGCAATAAATAACTTCACATTTGAGTCGCGTCAAAGCGCCGAAAATCGGCGATCGTAAACGGCATTGTATTGCATTAATATTATGCTGTTTATGATTGTTAATTTGTCGACAGCTTTCACGCAGCTCAAATATGAAATTATTTATTGCGTTTGGTATAAAATCTCCGAGATTTTAGAGTTTTTTATAAAAAACTTTAACGAAGGTACTGAGTTATGCAGGGGTCTCTTCAATATAGAGGAGTGCAAAGACAAATAACATTGCAGCAGTCCGAAATCAAGTCTTTAGAGGGAGAATTAGCTCAAATATTCCAGGTGCAGGACGATGCATTAGTCATTAAGGGGCAAAGGCTTACTCGAATTGCATTAGAGCATGGGATAATAACATTGTAACAGCTTCTTAGAGACCTTTTTCTGGTTTTTACGTTGCCCCCTAGGAACAATTTATGGAATTTAGAGAAGATCTCTGAGTGCTAGTTATATAGTTTTGTGTTTTTCAGATTTTTATTGTGCGATTGCAATTTTATTGTGGTTTTTTCAGCGTCATTTTAAAATGCACGTCGGTTTTTTTTGATTTTTATAAAATATCTTAACCAATCAAGGATGGTTTATGTCAACGGTAACAAAATATGATTTTTCTCCTATAAATCCAGCAGAAGGGTGCAGATCGCAATCAGAACCCCCTGTTGTTAAACGGATAAAAAGAGAAGACAGACTACCGGACAGTATTAATGTTTTCAATACCCGGCTAACGGACGTAACTCAACACCAACGATCAAAAATATTTTCTCCTTCTCTTTCTTCTTCTCCTTTAAGTAGGTCATCTAGTCAGAGTTCAGGATGTTCTGTCCATGTGATAACAGATGAGGAACCAACAGAAACAAGACCCTTTGTGCGTTCTGCAACTCTTAGAACAATCTCAGAGGAAGAAGAAAGTGAGCCAACAAGAGCAGCTTCGCCTTTGGTAGTTACAGCAAATAAAGTAAAAGAGAGCCAAGATCTTGGTCGATATCTTGCAGTGGTAGACAAGATACAAGGAGAGATTGAGGCTTTACAAGAGGCCTATAAAGAGAAAAATAGAGAGCTTAGAAAGCAGTCTAGTAATTTAATTACAGAGATTGCTGAACTAAGTAATAAAAAAGGGCCACTTGAGGCATTGATAGATGATCTTAAACGACAGGGCATGGTAAGTACGCCAAATGCCTCCAGCCTGATGAAACGGCTAAGGCAGGTTGAGAACCAATTAACAAAATGCCAAGCTAAACAAAAACAGGTAACCAATCAGTTATTCTGGGTTGAATCAGAATTTAAAAGAGATCTATCCATGCTAGAGGAGAAGATGGACAAGGCTGCAGGATGGCTGGCATCTCAGTAAAATACGCGTTGCGAATAGCTAAGAGACAGTCTCTGAATTAACGTTTCGTCGAGTTTTTGGATTATTTTGGCCGCTTTTCAACCTAAATATTCGATATGTTTAGGTGTATTTTGAAATGCTTAAAACGATTTTGAGCTCAACGCGGGTTATCAAGGAACTGTAGCTATCACAGTGGTTTACCAGAGAGTGTATTTGATTGGTCCACACCATAAAGTGCACGCATTGGTTTTTTCAGGAAATAAAAGGGATATCGTCCTAATCTTAAAAAAAAGAATAGGCATAAGCAACTGGGTTCTTTTCTATAAAAAACAGGTTGTAAACAGTAAATTCCATATTCATAGAGGTGTATGTCATATTGTCATCGTATCGATGCTAGAGGAGATGACTGGTCAAGAGCTTACCCTAGCTCTTTTCCGTTCACTCAGGAAATAAAGCCAGGCAGCCTTAATAAAGGCAGAGGGTCTGGTCACAATCGACTTACCGAGCAACAGCTACCAGATGTAGAATCTTCTTTTGAAGCAACTGCAGAATCATTAAGCAAGCGTATTTCTTGGGGTCAGAGAGTAATAGTACATCAAGAAACAAGAAGTCTTGAGAAAGCATTAGCGGAAGAGGCTAAAATTTACCAGACTCAGAAGCAGTTTTATAAAATGAAGATTGAACGAATTCATAGAACATTGGAGCAATTGCAAGGAGCAGCCTCATCTATGAGTAGGGTGTTGTCCGAGATTATGGGGAATGTCGAAAGCAGATTAGAAATGTTGCGTAGAGAGTTTACTAACATTACCCAAGCTTATCAGCAGTCGATGCAACAATTAAGAGGTGAGATAGCAGCAGAGAAAAAACTAGCGGCAAGGACAGTGAGTATTTTAGAAAACCATGAGCAAGAGAATATGCTGGGTCTAGGGGACAGAAGAGATTATGTTCAATGGATCAAGTCTGAAGTGCAGAAGGTGTGTGGAGGTATTCTACAGATTACGGTGGCAATAAAAGAGGAGCAAAATGCGCAATTAGAGATAAGAAGAAATGCTGAGACTCGAATGAGGGCTCTAGGTAGGAGGTATCAGGCATGGAATATCCTTTGGTATGGGAAATTATTCGATGCCAAACAAAAGTTAACCTCAATAGAAGCAGCGCATTTAACGAATAGTACCCAATTGCAGCTTGCGATTCTGGATGCTGAGAAAGGGTTAGCAGAATCACAAGTAGAAACATTTTCATAGGATTTCGCGGAAGTGGTCCTAGGGAGAGTCTTTGCCTTGATCTCGCAGTATTGCAAGAGGCAATAGGGAGCTTATACCAAACGCAACAAATAACTTCACATTTGAGCCGCGTCAAAGCGCCGAAAATCGGCGATCGTAAACGGCATTGTATTGCATTAATACTATGCTGTTTATGATCGTCAATTTGTCGACAGCTTTCACGCAGCTCAAATATGAAATTATTTATTGCGTTTGGTATTAGCTGAGTCATACTTGAGATGTTTGCACTATCGGTCACTACTCGATAGCAGTAATGAGGTCTTGAGCAGACTGTTTTTCTGTGCGCAGTATTGTTATGTGATTGAGTAGGGGAGGAAACTCTTTACCGAAATGTTGTATCACGCCTTGCTCGATCTCATTGAGACGATAAGGTTCGTAATACAGGATTCTTCCATCCAGTCTAGAGTGTCCTTGCTCTGGATCAAAAAGATAGTCAGTAATAGGGCTCCAGCTCGAGGCGATTGTTGGCACACCAAGGCGTGCTGCTGCAAGATAGGTGGTTCCTGGAAGGTCTTGAAAAGCGGGATGAATATACAGCCCTGCGTGATGATAAGCGCTTAGTAGTATAGAAGAGGGGATTTTTTTCCCTTGGGATATGGGAATCATTCTGACTGAACCTTCTTTACGCGCTTCTATACTTTCACTGATAAATATCGTGGGAGCCTTACGCCATTTAACAGCAGCTTCAAAGCAGATATTTCCATAGTCAGAAGGTGTGGTGGCTATAAAAACAAGAGGAATATCGAGGTGGCGTGTTGCTAGAATGGTGCCTAGTTGATTTTTACATGGCTCCAACATCCCCACTTGAAGTAAGTAGTTTTTAGATCCAAGGCCACTGTACTGAAGAAAGCTATCATCAGGAGTTCCCTGGTATTCTGTAGCGATGCTTGGTGGAACAGGGATGACAGCAGTTTTGCAGCCAGGAAAGTCGCGTTGTAGGGTTTTAGCTTCAGTAGGAGAATTGGCAATCCAAAACGAGGCCTTACGTATTAGAGGATGGTTGTAAGGAATAACACGTTTTGGAGGTTCCCCATAATAATAGGCAACGTCTGGTCTTTCAATAAGTAAATCTAGATGACAATGTAGGCCATTGTCAGTCGGTAATCCGTAACCCAAGCAGTGCAAAACGAATTTGCAAAAACCACTTGCGGGTATGTAGTAGCGCAAAAGATCTTCTTGAAAGCCTAAGAGTCCAAAAGGTCTATTGAGAAGGGACACTTCTTCGAGAAGTTGTTTTTGTTCAAGAGTGCTGTTACTAAAAAGAAAAAAATCAGCATCAGGGATAGAAAAAGGCGATGTAGAGGCAACGGCCTTATGATCCAATAAGTTGAGTCCACGCATCAACCCTTCGATGATAGTGAGATTGTCCCCTTCTTCTTTAGGAGCATCTGTTCGAAAAATAAAGCCAATTTTCATGAACTCACTCGGGTAGATACAGCATCAATGAGGTCTTGAGCAGCTTCAGCTTCCGTGCGCTGTAGAGCAGGGTGGTTTTCTAAAGGCGGAAAACGCTTGCCGAACAGTTGTTCAATGGCTTGCTTTATCTCCTTTAAGTGGTGGGGAGGGGTGTACAAGATCCGTCCATCAAGCTGGGCATGGCCCAGGCTTTTATCGTAGAAGTAATCATCTATAGTAGTCCAACTTGAAGCAATGGAAGGGGTCCCGAGACGGGCCGCTTCTAGATAAGTAGCTCCGGGAAGTTCTTGGAAGGCAGGATGAATATGCAGGCCTGCATGATGATAGGCGCTGATCAGCATCGAAGCAGGAAGTTTTTTATCATTAGGCATAAAAAGAACTCGAGCTGCATTCATTTTTAGGTCTCGAAGATTTTCGCTAATAAATAGTGTAGGAGCTTTTCTAAAGTGTGCAGCTGCTTTGAAACAGGCTTCTTCATAGTCAGGAGAAAATGCCCTTGTTGCAATAAAAACAAGAGGAATATCGAGATCTTTACTGGCGAGAATTGTGCCAAGTTGGTTTTTACGTAGCTGAAGACGGCCTACTTGAAGTAGATAATTGCCGGAACTCAGACCTGTGTATTTAAGAAAACTATCGTCGGGTTGATCTTTAAAAGAAGTTACCATGCCGGGTGCTACGGGAACAACCGCAGTTTTGCAACCAGGGCAATCACGTTGCATGGTCCTAGCTTCTGTTACAGAATTAGCGACCCATAGCTTTGCTTTACGAATGAGATGATGATTATATAAAGTGCATCGCTTAAGGACTTTACCATAATAGTGGATGATATGTGGAAGCTCGAACAACATATCGATATCATAATCTGAATCATCTCTTAAGTTGTTATTAAGAGGAAGGTCATAGCCTAGGCACATAAAAATGAAATTACGCATTCCTGTAGCAGCTGAATAGTAAAGAAGAAGATCCTCATGGAAACCGAGTACATTAAAAGGTTTATGGAGAAGTTCTAATTCTTCGAGATTTTTCCTTTGATCATCAGTGCTGTTGGTGAGAAAAAACATATCGGCATCTGGCATGGAAAAAGGAGAAGTGGCCGCAGTAGCTTTATGGCCGATTGAAGTCAGCCCACGAATTAAGCCATTGACGACAGCAAGATCTCCACCCCAATGACTAGCTGCATCCCAACGGGTGATAAAGCCGATATGCATAACTATTGAACCTTTTTAGGCGATTTCGCGCAGGTCAAATGGTTTACTTTATTATTTCACAGTCCCTAAGTTGAGAATTATCAGGTTGCCTTAGATGTATGTGTTGCAGCAAATCTCCTTCAATAATATGGCAGTGGTAAGATGCATGGTGAATAAATCTTTCGACTGCCAGTCCAGACGCCATGGATTGAGTGGCCCATTTCACAACCCGTTTGTCGAAAGTCTGAAACGTAAAATGAGGGATCAGCTTTGCACATTTTTCAATACATGCATGCATAGGTTGGATGAATTGCAAACTATATTCGGGTTCGCACCGCAGGGGCTTTCCATCTCGAACATCATAAAGCGCTCCACTGACATCATAATTGATCTTTTCGATCTCTTCAAAAAAATGCTTTTTACGCAAAATAGCGTGATGCTTTTTACCAGAGTTAACGATTGCTAGATAAGTGGGTTGGATCTTGAGGTGTTGATTGAAAAACACTTGGCAACTACGTCCTTTTCCATGCGAATCCACGATCACTGTATCATCAGTATGGATGTTCCGTACATAGTCGATATAAGAAGGAGTTGGAAATAGGTACGTGTAACGAGAAGCATGGAAATAAATAGAGTCGTATTGTGGATAGAGCTCTCGGAAGAGTTGAATCCAAAGGCAACTATCTCTAGAGGTGAATAAAATACGTTTCTTTTGATGTTTTTGGCAAAAATCATTGAGGTAAAGAGAGGCTTGAATGAGAAGAGGCACGTTTAACTGGCTTTGTTCATTCCAAAGTAGATATTCTGGAGAATTGTGGGGATAAGGATTTTGCAATCGCAAAGCACGCATGAGGCAGGCAAGTTCACCTTGCTCTAAATTCATCATGGCTTGTTCTGCAGAAGATAATTGGCTATTGGAGTAATGGGATGTCATAATCGCATAAGATTTTGGCATTTCGACATCAGAATGGAGAGAATCGCCAAGATGGAAAGAGACTATATGTTTTTTCTTAATGAGATCCCAAATAGTTCCAGAACTTTTACCAAAGGGAGTGGCATAGAGATGTATATGCTGGTTCAAGCCGATTTTTTTAAAAATCGTTTTTACTTGATCCTCATCATAATATGTATCAGAGACAATCAGATCTCCATCTTCAACCAGAGCTAGATTTTCCTCGATTGGGAAGACTTGACTTAATTCTGTTTCCAACTCGAATTGCATCAGAGCGACAGATTGTTCATCCGTAATTCCAGTTAATCGTTGGAATTGGTGATAGATATCTGGCAATGTGTGGTTTGATGCATAGGCAGCTGCCATTCTAAAAAAGACAAAACCGGGGAATGGGTAGTCTTTTTCAACGAGATCAAAAATGGAGTGAGGATGATAATGCAAGCGTCCAAGAAGCGTATCAAATAAATCAAACGAGCGTACTGCTCGATCTGTTTGCCGAGTTACTGGAGGTTTAAGATTTAGTTTTTTCTGTTGTAGAATCGAAGCTTTTACTTTTTTTTTTCCCATACGGCTCAATTCATGATTCAAGTTGCAGCTAGAGGAAAGTACACCCTCAATGCCCTATTTGGGGAGTCAATCCATATATTAGCTGATTGGATCATAAGCAGATAAATTTTAAAAGTAATTTCAAACCATACCAGAAATCCACTAATACCCTCTTATATATCTAAGTGAAAATCAGCTTCTATTATATTTGTTTCAAAACTAAGTTGCTATGTTGAATAATAAGTGCTGAGGATAGCTGCAGCGGCAATAGGAGCGGTATCAGCTCTTAAAATATTGCGATGTAGAGAAACGCCCTGGGCTTGCCAGTGTGCAAAAAGACGGAGTTCTTTAGAGCTAAACCCAGCTTCTGGCCCAGAAAAAAATAATACGGGGTGTTCTTTGATGGCAGAAAGCAAGGGAGCTCCAGGACAAGTATCGCCAAATAGAAGAACACCGGGTGGTTGATCCCATTGTGAAAGAGGGGGTTTTAGAACGACTTCTGGGAGATCCAATCTACCACATTGTTTCAGTGCAGCGATAGATAATAGATGTAGTCTCTTTACTTGTTGAGTGCTGAGGGTAGTTTTTTCACTGAGTTCTCCAGGAAATAGATAGAAAGCATCTGCACCCAATTCTGTTCCTTTTTCAATGATCCATTCCAAGCGGGGGAAACGAGGTAAAGCAATGCAAAGGATAAAAGAAGGGGTGGCCATAGGGGCTTGGTGGATGCTACCTAAAGTAAGTTCTGCGTGTTCTTTGAGAATTGCTTTAAGAGTCGCTTGGGCTAATTGTCCTTTTCCATTCACTAATTCGATTTCATCGCCTACGCGGGCACGCATTACGCGTACAAGGTGAAAGGCTTCTGTGCCTTCGAGGAAAATAGTGGCTCCTTGAGTGAAGGGAAGATGAGTAAAGAAGCGTTCAGCAGGCATGACAAAGGACCTTACGTAAATCTATTTGTGGTCCAAAATCGGCAAGGGTAACCACTTTTAGTACGGAGAGTTTTTTATAGTGGCTACTTAGACGAGAATCTCCTGTAAAATTAAAAAGGAGTTTTGGCGCATAGTCTGGGACAAAAAGTTCATCTATTGTGTGGTAATAACGTATGTGAACGTTTTCTGGAATGGGCAATGAACGTTGCGTAGAGGGCAAAAGGAGAGTCAAATGTTCTTCTGGATAGATTTCCCGTAAAAAGAAAAGATAAGGCCAAAGTGTTTTAAGAAGATTAGGATCTTGGGGCAAAGCCATGCATAGAGAATCAAAACGGTAGGGGCGTTTTAGGATCCCTGGAGCTTGTAATTTCCAACGATTGTGTTGCCATAACCATTGGGCCGGGTGTTCTTGTATGCTTTTTTCGAAGAGATGCAGAGTGGTGTGCATAAGTCTTTTTACTTCTGTATCCATATTTTGATTTTGATCTGCATATATAGGGTCAGAGTAATGAATCCTATAACGGTGTTGTTCTCTGGCAATAGTAGCCACAAAAATGGGTGCACCCGTACGGTATGCAAGAAGAGTTGGAATCGTAGATGTAAAAGCTTTGCGTCCTAAAAAAGAGGAGGAAAAATGGCTGTCAGGCATCCCTTGATCGCCTACAATGCCAAGAAATGCCCCTTTACGTAGAGCTCGTAACCCTTCTTTTACAGCGCTTTTTGGTTCAATGATCTTGCCTCCAAACTTCTGGCGGATACGTAAGACCCAACGATATAGATAACGATTTTTCGTAGGTCTTCCAATGGCGACTCCTGGCATTCTAGAGGTTCCTTCGAGAAATAAGAGTTCCCAATTTGCCTGGTGTCCACAAAAGAAAATAACTCCTTGGCCTTGCTGTACTAGGTGAGCAGCTAATTCTGGATTATCACAATAAGCAAGATGTGAAATAGACGTCTCTCTAGACAGTTTAGGATATTCCAGGCAGGTGATCATCAAGTTATGGAAAGATTTTTTTGCTAGTTGCACAATTTCATGGGGAGAAAGGTGTAGCGAAGAGGCTAGGGTAAGATTGCTAAGAGCACGTTTGCGAAACGTGGGTAAGAGATAATAAGCCAGGGTTCCTAGTGGTTTGCCAAGCCAATGGAGAGTTCTGTAGGGGAGTATACTAAAAGGTGCAGTGATAATACGGATGAATACGTAACTAAGAAAATGGTTTACATTAGACATTCTTGAACAAGCTTAGGTAGGTGAATGGAAAAATCTAGTGAAGCGTAATGATTGCGTATCGCTGTAGCGCTTTGCGCTGTTTTTGGATGTAGAAGAGCTTCGTTGAACGCATTTTTAACACTATCGGAATCGAGGAGATCTTCGATAATTGTACCACTTGAGGAGGTGAGGATTTCCTTTCCTCCGTTAAAAGGTGAAGAAACCACAAAAAGACCCATAGCTAGTGCTTCGACGGTCACATTGGCAAAAGGGTCATATAGAGAAGGAACGACAAGAGCGTCGGCAACTGCATATAAGCGTGTGATATCATGGCGAGGTCCTAAGAAACTGACTCGATTTTTCAGGTTAAGATCTTGAGCGAGTTTTTTATAGTAAGGAATTTCTCTATCTTTACCCGCAATGAGTAGGTGTCCTTCTTTTAACATAGAAAAAGAGTGGAGGATGAGGCCTAATCCTTTTCTTCGATAATGATGCCCTACAAAGAGAAATAGGAAGTTTTCTTCAGGGAGAGAGAGTTCATCACATACTGCAGCTTTAGTGAGTTCCCATTGATCGAAGGGGGTTTGTAATTCTTTCCATTCAACACCATTGTGGTGGATCGCAATCCTAGAAGAATCGACATGATAGAATTCTTCCAACTCTTGGCGCACCATTCTCGAATTGACGATAATTTTTTTTAACTTAGGAGAGGAAAAAAGATTTTTTTCCAAGCGTAGCAAGGTTCGATGGAGTGGATTAATGCGGAAACTTAGTCGTTTAAACAACCCCTCCTGCCTATGTTTGAGGTAGGAAGCGTGCACGCCATTGCCAGTTCGTAGATATGTTGGACAGGTCACCCGGTCAAGAGAGAAAACAACATCAAAAGAATGTTTTTCTACATAGGCTTGGGTGATTGTATCCCAACGCAGTAGTCTATGAAATCCCAATAGGCCGTATAGAGGTAAATAGACGACTTTGGCCCCTTCAAAGGAAGGAATGTTAGGGGTAGCGCTGAGGATAGTAACCTCGCAACCTTGTTTGATGAAGGCTTGGACGAGGTTTCTAGCATACTTTTCTAACCCCCCCTTAGGAAGGATTTCTTGTTTAATAAAGAGAAGGCGTTTCATGGATTAAGAAGACTTTGGTTCTACTAGCTGGACAGAATGCCCTTGTAGAATAGCTTTAAAGTCAAAGCAAGTATCATCGGGTTTAAGGAGCTGCATACGCATCATGTAACTACGAAAACGGTTACGTAAATATTCTTCCCGCAAGTCTGGTTGTAAATCATTAACGTCCTCTTCACTGGGATCTGTTTGTAGTTGTTTGACGTATCGATCTTCTAAAGCGCGAGGATCTACGAATTGCAAACTCCAGAAAAGAGATCCAAATTCACGGGTTGGTTCTGCAATGACAACGATTTGCATGCTATCTTTGACCAAATCCAAAAAGAGGCGGCTAACGCCCTTGACTCTGAGTGGACGGTTAATGAGGTATACCCCATGGATATTTTCGACGATGCCTCCAGCACTTAAGCTCAAAGTTGAGGGGTTAATCGTATTTAGGAATTCTGGAGGATAAAAAAGTGTTACAGGTAGGGGAACCTCGAGAGGCAATAAATCGCGCTTGATAAAATCGATCTTCAAATATTTAGCGTCAGGATCATCGATAGTAAGAGGAATCTCTGAAAGAGTTGGAAAGGAAATTTGTTTCCAAGCATCAGGAACAAAAAAACTAATTGTGTTCTCATTAGCTAAGTCGCTTTTATCTGCTAGAGTATCCAGCTGAGACCTAGAGATTTCATTGAGATTAAAGGTCAGGCGAATTTCCCGATCTTTTAAGCGTTTTATGATCTTTTCAGGACCGCTGATAGTGATAAAGAGACGGTAAGGAAAAATATCTAAAAATTGATAACCTCTAGGAGCTTCTCCAATGGGATTTGTTACAATAATAGGAATTTTTTCTGTAAGTAGACGCATGGGTCGCAATACAAAACTTGCTGCGGAAACTCGGGAAATAGCGGTATTAATCTCTAGTTCAGGGTTGAGTGAAACAAGATTTTTTTTATCAATATTGACCACCATCTCATTTCCAGCATTCGCAGCATCAATAACGACTTCAAGATCGTTTGAAGAGAGGGAATCGAGGATATTCTTATTGCCACTTAAGGTCAGGATGATCTTCTTGGACAGCAAGCCATTGGTTTGCATACCTTCCACTGTTTTTCCAGGTGGGAGATTGATGACATGAATTGCGACATTACTAATGATGCGTGTAGCTGTTAAAGAGTGATTCACTGCAAGCCAGATCACAACAGCAAGAACAACGGAAAGTGCTTTGCGGTGCCAATGGTCGACGAAAAGATGACGTAGAAAAGAGTTCACTTCTTGAGCCACTCCAATAAATTAAATGAAGTTGAATACTCTGTTTTGACACTCTGTGAGAAGATGCTTCGGATAATCCCTTTAAAACGATCGATTTTGATCCCCCGTGTCATCACTCCATCTCTTGCGATGGAAACCTTGCCAGTTTCTTCCGAGATCACAATAACAATGGCATCTGTGAGTTGACTCAATCCCAATGCTGCTCTATGACGTGTGCCCATGGATTTCGTGAGCTGAGAACTATCTTCTGCTAGAGGTAAAATGACTGCCGCTGCAATAATTTTTTTCTCCCGAATAATCACTGCTCCATCGTGCAAAGGTGTCGTTGTAGCAAAGATGGTTTCCAAAAGTTCCGAAGAAAAAAGAGCATCGAGCTGTACAGCTTTATTAGCAAACTCATCTAAGGAATTCTCATGTTCTATGGCAATCAGGGCACCAATTCTTCGGTCTGCAAGTCTGAATGTAGAATTACCAAGTGCATCGAGCTGTTTGTCGAATTCTGTCATTTCTTTATGCCGTTTTCCTTTCCAACTGAGTTTAGAAAGAGCAACTCTTAATTCCGGTTGGAAAATGATCAGAACAGCAATCACAGCTACGTTGGATACTAACAGGAGAATCTTGTGTAGAATGGGGAAGTTAAACCATGAAGATAATGCAAAAATAGCAAGGAAAGCGACCGCCCCCAACATCAAATCCATGGAACGAGTATTCCAAAAAAAAGAGAGCATGTAGTTGAGCATAACAGCAATGATTGTCATCTCGACAAAAGGTCTGAGCGTCTCTAAGGCATTCATTTGTCAGTTTCCTTTCAAGCCACCGCCTTTAGGTGGGGGTGGTTGACGATACTACTAGTCCTAGACTATGGCCATTCTGTAGAAAAATAAAAAATTGTCAAAGTAAAATGACCTGAAAGGATTGTACTTGTATAACTCTTAAAACCCAAGAATTGTACACAGGAGACCCCTGCATAACTCAGTACCTTCGTTAAAAGTGCTCGTTTTGCGATCTTTCGTTTTTTGCTCGCCCCCTATGAGATGTCTCGCATATACCCAAAACAATTCTTAGTGAAAAATTTCTTTGGAAGCCAGTATCCTCTTTATACCAAACGCAATAAATAACTTCATATTTGAGCTGCGTGAAAGCTGTCGACAAATTGACGATC
>JAGXTH010000006.1 GCA_018333475.1 Simkania sp.
AAGCCGATAAAATCACGAATTGGCTTGCGGACGGAGAATAACCGATTGTGGGCAACTCGAGCTTAGCGTGTGCAAAAAATTAGTGTAGGGTGGCTATGGTACTAAAAGTCGATTTCGAACCTAAGAAAATTAAAAAAATATGACCATGATAAACAATCAAGAATTACCCAAGGCCGTAGGGTATGCTCGTGTGTCCTCTAAAGACCAAGAGGATACGGGTTACTCCTTACCGGCTCAAGAAAAACTTCTCCATGACTACGCCGAGAGAAACGGCTACGAGCTTGTAAAAGTTTTTGCCATTCAGGAGTCGGCCGCTGGAAAAATCCAGCGCAAGATTTTCCACGAAATGATGGCGCATGTGACTAAAACCAAGATCAACACTGTCTTCGTGGAAACGACCGATCGCTTAACTCGCAACTTTGCGGACGTACCAGTAATCGATAACTGGATACTGGCCGATGAGAATCACAAAATCCATCTGGTAAAAGAAAACTGCATTCTGCACAAGGACTCCAAGTCCCACGAATGGTTTATGTGGCGAGTGAAAGTTGCCACGGCCGAGTATTACATCCGGCTTCTTTCCGAAAATGTAAAGAAAGGCCAAAAAGAAAAGCTATCGCAAGGATGGCTTCCGACCAAACCTCCGCTCGGATATAAAACCATCGGAGAGAAGGGTCACAAAATTCATGTGATAGACGAAGAAAAATCACCGCTTATAAAAAAGATGTTTGACCTGTATGCCTCCGGACAATACTCCACCAAGAAACTCTGCGACGTGATGTACGAGCAAGGCTTCCGGTCCCGCACTGGACACAAAGTAAGTCATGCCAGAATCCACCAGCTCGTTGGCGATCCGTTTTACTACGGCATGAACCGCTGGAAGAATCAGATCACCAAAGGCAATCACGAACCGCTTATAAGCAAAGAACTCTATCAGCGAGTACAAGACAGACTGCATAGTTACGGAGCACCACGAACACGCAAACATAATTCATTATTTAAGAGCGTTTTCCGATGTGTGGAATGCAATGGAACGATCACATGGGAGATACAAAAAGGTCACTGGTATGGTCACTGCAACCATTATAAAAACTGCTCACAAAGAGATTGGGTTAAGCAGGAAAACATCGATATTCAGATAGCCGAGTCCATAGTTGCCGTAACCATGAAAGATGAGCGCGTAGAACGAATGCTCTCATGGATTCAAGAAGCCTTAAAAGAAGGCCACGCCGATGAAATAACGTTCAGAGAAACAGCTTCGTCCGAGCTCGAGCGACAATACCAAATAGCAACCCAGCGCATCGACAAGCTGTATGACGATAAGATCGATAACCGGATCAGTCGAGAGTTTTATGACAAGAAACTCGAGCAGTACAAAAAGGAGCAGGATAACGTGCTCGATAGCCTCAACCGACATCGGAATGCCAGTCTCAAGTATTTTGAAATGGGAATAACGGTTCTTGAAGTAGCAAAGCAAGCGAGAGCCATTTATTTAAACCCTCGCCGAACAGTCGAACAGAAACGAATGCTATTCTCGTTTTTATTTTCGAACCCGAAGATTAACGGCAAGAATGTTGAGATTTCATACCAGAAACCCTTCCAACTCATACTAGATACCGTGAGTGAAGCCCTTTCAGAGAAAAATACCAAGAAAAACACTTTCGAACCGCCAAAAGAGCCCGTGGATAAAGGAAAAACACCAGCTTCCGCTGATGCTCATCCTATCTGGCTCCGGGTAGTATACGACGTTAGAACCTTTTTTCAAACCAGTAATGAACATTTTTTCATTCCAAACCTACAAACTTGTGTCAGTAAATAAATCTACGAAAGTTACATTTCCTTCCTTTAGTTTCACTACTCTAGCTTCAATATCTGCAACAGAAAACAGATTATCCATTGAAACTTGGACTCCGAAGTTTAAAACTGGTCCATTTAAGACCTCGTTGAGTTTTGCAAAGATTAACTCTCTAACAGTGGCCTCCACTTTTCTTTGTCTAAGAAGGCGTAGGAGTGCATAATATTCAGTAGTATGGTTAGTCGATAGTTGGCGCTGGTTCCAACCCAAATCTTTTGTAAGAGTAGCAATCTCTAAGTAGCTTGCGTCGGCGTATTCATTTGCATTAAAACCCGTATTTTCTTGCTTCTCCATTGCCTTCATTTGAAACTCCGGGATAATTTCTTGTCCAAGTTTCCAGGAGCGTTTTAATATTTTATTTATTCTTCTTTTTCCACCAAACTTTTTTGGGAAATCAATACGCAGTATTTTTTCCTTTGGTATTTTAATTATCTGAACTTTTGTATGAGAAGCCTTGGCTTCTCGCCAAGAGATAAATTGATAATAATTACCAAAAAATCTAAAGAACTCAAACGGTTGCAACAACTCAAAATTATAACTTTCGATTTCGCCAGCTTCATTTTTTTTATAAATAATTTCATATAGTGCTACACCGTCTAAAAATAGCGTGTGGGCTGCGTCTCTTACGAAATCACAAAGGCCTTCACCTAGTGCAGTTCGATGTCTGCGACCAGAGAGGCCCTGCGCAATAATGGCTTCCTTTTCGGGTGAACTAGGAATTGTTGTTGCGGGATATTTTTCACGTACGCCACGATAAATCATAAAGGGCATTATTCCCGTAAACATATCTTCAATAAGCATTGAAGAAGTGCCGTAGTAATGATACCTATGCCTTCTATTTCTTGTGGTCCTTACGGATAGTTGATTATCGTTGTTTCCACGACCTCGCACCCGATAATAATCTGGTTGGTCCCATTTCTTCAATAAGAGTGGGTCTTTTAAATAGTTTAATACGAGGTCTTTAATTTTTTTAAAGTATTTACTCATATTCATTTTCTTCTTCGTTAGGTTGTTCTGCCTCACGTCTGATTTGGTCTTGCATATCGCGTCGGTCCGGAAGGTCTATACCGGCTGCTCCGGGGTGGTTGGATAAGTAAGTAGCAAAAAATACTGTTTGGCCGGTAGATAAGTCAAAACCGCCTGACCGAGCAACTACTCGAATAATTGGGCTTACATGCGGAGGCGTTGCCCGACCATTTACATAATCGTAACTTCTACTATCCGGGAAAACAGCTAGCCCTTGCTCTCTCATTTTGTGATTAAATCTTAGTTGCCAATTTGACCGTAAGCTGGCTTGGGGCATTATTTTGAAGATACTTCCACGATAGGTACATATAGCGGCAATATATCCAATTACTTGCGGAGCATTTACTACTGCTAAATAAGCGTCCCAAGGGGCTTGTACAGCGTTCCAGAGCTCCGGATTTTGATACAGTTCTGAATATAAACGTGCATACCCACTTAACTCCAAAGCATTTATTAAAGGTTCAGTTGAAAAGATTATTCTACTCTCTTCTTCGCTCCAATCTTGAACCCTTGTACGTGTCATATCATGCGCCGCAAGAGAAGCATTTAAAACTGTTGGGAAGATAGTTTTTAATCTATCTACATCATTGTCGTCGCATGCCTCATAGCACGCTTGGACGCCAATTGTCAGCGCCTGTCCAAAGTAATCCGGCATATCTTCGCCGGTGTTCATAGTTGCCAGGCGAGGCAATAGTGCAATCATTTTGTCAGTGACTTCTTTTGCGCGGTCTCTTGCTGTTTTGTATTCTTCTTCCGGTTTTAAATCTACCCAAGGCAAATCTTTAACTTGCTGAAAAGGTGCACACCCTTCAACTTGTTTTACAACAGCGTCGACTAAGTTCCCGTATTTGCTGTTAAACTCCAACCAACGTTGTAATAAATGAACAGCGAGGCCTAATTGATTTTCAGCCAAGAGCTTTGCGAGTTTGGGTCCGAAGTAACTTGAATGTAGGGTTTTTAAATATTTAAAATAATTTAGTAGAGAAAATAAATATCTCTGGACACAAAGTGTACGAATATACCATTCAGGCGAAAGCTGTTGGCCCTCAATTGATATTTCATTTTTCAAATCCCTTGCTGTTTCCTCTAGACGCGACAACATTGCAGAAGGAAGACCAGTAAGATATATACTTTTATCGGACCGCCATTTAATATTTGAAATTGTTGTTGATAAGCTTTCAGCAGAAATAGTATGTAGATATTTTGTTAAACCTAGTAATGCGCTAATGGCTAATCGAGCTTGAGTATCTATGAACGCCACTTGTTCTTTGTATTTAATCTGCTTTGGGTCGGCAATCGTTTCAAGTTCAATCAACTCAACAACCTTTTCTGTTTTCTGGAACAATAACTTTAAGCTTTCTTCGTCAAAATTACTGCCGTAAACTTCTATCACGTCTACGAAAAGGTCCAGACCTTGAAATATAGAACCTATGTTTTTCTCACTCGCAAACGACTGAAAAATCTTAACACTTATATCCAAGGTTTCTTCCTCAAACCAAGTAAAATCTTTAATTGTTTTCGGCTGTAAACCCGTGCCGGTATTTAAAGCCAATATAACTTGTGTTGAGCTCGCCAAGTTCCAGCTCTCAAATTGATTTTTTGTTTTATACCAAAAACTGTTAGTTGGTATTTTTCTTTTATATTCTGGATATAAGAAAAGCAAACCTCCTAGATACCGCAATGCTATATGAAGCTGCTCCTTTGAAAGTTTGATTTGATTGATACCAAAATCTGTAAGGTCACTCGCTAGTTCCAGGTTATTAGAAACAAGTTGTCTTTGGTGGTTCTGTATTGCGGGTTTATTCCACTTAAAACCAGGAGGGGTAACGCCCTTAAAAAGGTCAGCAATGCTTTTGCCAATTGAAGGCAAAGCCACTGTCGGCTCCAATGAGTAAAAAACGTTTGAACCAACACTCCAAAATCTGATTATAATATAAGCCCCGGCAATAGAAAGAAAGCCCAATCCGACGGGGTGTATAGGGTGACCAAATGATTTAGCTAATAAATAAAAAATACTCACAATCCCTGTAATCGCAACTGTGCTTACATACTGCTCTCCAATGGGTGTAGTGAGAAAGTACCGCCGTATATTTTGAGTAGCGCGTAATAAAAAATTACTAGCAATACCAGAAACAGCTGTAAAATAAAGACCGAGAAAGACCCCGGAAACACTAGCGATTGCCGAAAGCAGTGTGTCTACAACCTGGTCGCTAAATATTTTTTCACTTACAGGGAAAAAGTGACTGTATGTTTCAAAAATTGCAATTATGAATACGCAGTAAATGAGCGTACGAATAAAAGGGAAAATTGATGGCCACAACAAACGGGCGGAGTATTTACTCTTACTTATACTATAATCTACTTTAAATAATTTAGCCCAA
This sequence comes from Simkania sp., assembly GCA_018333475.1. Taxonomy (GTDB): domain Bacteria; phylum Chlamydiota; class Chlamydiia; order Chlamydiales; family Rhabdochlamydiaceae; genus JAGXTH01. The sequence goes on from JAGXTH010000006.1 coordinate 5,263, forward strand.
AAAGTGAAAATTGGTTTTTCCTCAAACCATTTTCTTGTGAGCCAAAAGCTCTTTGTTCGATATAAATTATTTTTAATCTTTAAAAATGACATGGTAATAAAAGTACTACTCTATTTCTTAGAGTTAGTATTTTGTTTTAAAAAATCTTGTAAATCTTTTTTGGCGATTCTCCAATAATCAACCTTTATTGCTTTCAATCTTCCAGAATGGATATAACGAAAAACACTCCGTTCACTTACACGAAGAATGGCTGTAACCTCTTTTAATGTTAGAAGTTTTTCTTCCATATTTTGAGCATATTCTTCCGTCTGTTTAATGTCAAGATGTGTCAAGGTCTTATTTAAACATGCAGCACAATTTGCAGACCTGTTGCAAACTAAAACCATTAGTTTTATAATTATCCTAACTTTCGTAGTCACGCTTATTTAGGAAACTAGATAGGGTCGGTGTAGGTGTCCTGGATTCTCTAGGCGCAGGCGTAGTTAACTAATTGGCAGTCGAGCCACTTGGTCAATTATCCCTAGCGCTTTTTTTGTTGGCCATGCTTAGCCGGCTAGCGCTCCAAGAGTTCCAAAAGATTTGGCTCCAAGAGCACAAAACTCCAATTTCAGAAGAAGAAGCCACGGAGAAAGCAATTGCTCTCCTAACTCTTTTTAGTGCGACATACAGACCTATCAAAAAAGATTGGGTTATTCAAAATGGACCGAAAATAAAGCGTTAAATTAACAATCTTAATTCATGTAAAACAATGAAATCTAAGGATTTTTATGAAAAAAGATAAACAAAATGTTAAAAAACTAGATAGTGCTGCCGGCAGAGAACCCTATAAAAAAGATTTATTTACAGAGTTTATTGGGTGGTCAGTAATGACAAATGAAGAAAAAGAGAGGGTTGGCATTATAAGCGCAAAGATATTTGCAAAAAAGCACTCTATTCATGAAAGCCAACTTAGCCGTTGGAAACAAAGAAGTGACTTCCACGCGCTTAAAATGCAAACCCAACGTAACAAATTACGTGATTTAACGCCTGATGTACTCGCAGCATTCCATAAACGCTGTACTAAGTATGGTATGGCTAGTGACATAGAACTCTGGTTAGCTTTAGTAGAAGAATGGGATAAGAAGAAAGTCATAGAACAAAAACCGGCTCTTGAGTTTGGTCCCAATGATATTCGTGCTCTTATAAAAAATCTCCCTCTCGACAAACAAAAACTATATTATCAAACACTTGCTCGCCTTATAGCAGACGCGACCCAAGCGGAAGATAGGTCACGGAATGAGCTTTAAATTGAAGTCAAAAAATGCTATGATACATTTGCTACCCACAAGAATGAATAACGCACGAGGTCTTCGTCTTTTTAGGCGCCGTTTATGGGCTGAAAGGGGCAGTCAAGACCTCCGTAAACGGTGCCTCGTGCATTCGTTCTTGCGGGTAGCAGGCAACTTGGCTGTCCCTTTTTGCGTTGTCGTGCACCTAGGAACACTGCCTATTATAAAAATAACTAGCTACAAGTTATAAATATATGTTTCTATTTTATTGTATTGTTTTAGGTTTGATTCTTGCAGGGGTTCTAGCTCCAATAATAATGCTTTCGAATAAGCAGAAATTAAAAGAAATGGATAATAAAATCCAAGAGTTTGAAGAAAAAAGTTTCAGTTCACCAGAAGAAAAGGAAAAAGCAAAAGCTGTATTAAAAAAAGAGTTAGTGAAAATAAAATCGAAAATAAGTTCAGATAAAAAGGCGATAGAAATAGCAGCCGATAAAATTAGCATACTCTAGTGGAAAATCAACAAGCAAAAACTAAATACTTTGCTTATTTGCGTAAATCAAGTGAACAAGAAGACCGGCAAATGTTATCAATCCCTGCTCAGAGGAGAGAACTTGAAGCAATTGTAGACCGCGAAAATCTCGAGGTCGTAGATTGGATTGAAGAATCTCATTCCGCCAAACTTCCACGTACTAGAAAAAAGTTTGAAAATATGGTGAGTAGAATAAAAAAGGGTGAAGGAAACGCTTGTTTAATATGGAACCCTAACCGACTTTCTCGTAATGCGATTGATACTGCTGAGATTATTTACCTTTTAGATTTAGATACACTTATTGAAGTTAAAACTCCGCAACAGTCCTTTAAAAATACACCCAATGATAAGTTCTTTTTAAACTTCTACTGTAGCCAGGCAAAACTTGATAATGATAATAAAGGCATAGATGTTAAAAGAGGGTTGGCTGAAAAAGCACATAATGGTTGGTTGCCGAGTGGTGCAACTATCGGCTATATCAATACGCCGGATAAGCAAAAAGGGTTCAAGACCATTGAAATTGACCCCGAGCGGTTCGACATAGTAAAAGGATTGTGGAATCTATTTTTAACTGGCAACTATTCTGTTCCTGCTATATGGAGAATAAGTAAGGAGTGGGACCTTAGAACCCTTAGACGTGGCAATATTGGAGGTAAACATCTTTCAAGGAGTGCTATGTATTCTTTGTTTACAAATCCGTTTTACTACGGTTTTTTCGAGTTTCCTCGCGGTTGTGGTGTTTGGATAGAGGGAGCACATACACCAATGATAACAAAAGAGGAGTTTGATAGGGCACAAATTATTTTAGGAAAAAAAGGTCGGCCCCGGCCCAAAGAACATAATTTTACTTTTACTGGCCTTATGCGGTGCCATAGTTGTGGTAGTGCAATTACTGCGGAAGCAAAAACTAAATATCAAAAGAACGGCAATATTCACCACTATGTTTACTATCATTGCACAAAACGCAAAAACGAAAACTGTACAGAGAAATGTATTGAATTAAAAAAACTTAACGAACAAATTGAAGGACTTTTAGAAAAATTAACTATATCCAATAGTTTCAAGAACTGGGCTATTAAACATCTACACGAACTCCATACCGACGAAGCCCAAAATCATCAAACATTTCTTAGGAATAAAAATATAGAACTTGAATCGGTTGTTAAGCAACTAGAGGGTTTAATGCTTAAATACACCTCAATAGAAAATGCTGATGGACGACTTATTTCTAACGAAGAACTTCAGAGTATGAAAGCTCCGTTGTTAAAGCGTAAAAGTGCCCTAGAAGTTGTTTTAAAGGCACAAGGCAAGGAAATTGAAGAATGGGTGGAACTTACTGAAAAAACCTTTAATTTCGCTTGCTATGCGAAAACGTGGTTCGAAAAAGGAGACGAAAAAACTCGAAAAGCCATCTTTGCTTGTTTAGGTTCGAACCTCTTGTTAAAAGATAGAAAAATCCATATAGAGCTTCACCCTTTCTTACAAACTATCTTTAAAAATAAAATTGAAGCAGAAAATGAAATCGCTTCTGCTCGAACCTCTGAAAACCTAGATACAGAAAGACAAAAAGGCACTTTCGTGCCTCCTTGTACTACAGGGCTCGGGAGGTAGGGATCGAACCTACGACCAATCGCTTACGCTTATCCTCTTATTACTAAGGGGGACGGACTATATCATATCCATGTCTTGAAATTTACTTCAAGATTTAGGACCAAGGCGCTTCCACTGACACTGTGTCAATGTACTCCCCGAAGGGATAGTCTCTACACCTGCTCCGACGTATCGTCGGAGATTGGCTCGGGATTGTCCAGATTATTTTAACTTCTGGATTTCCCCGAATTCACCTTGTTTGTCAACCTACTTTTCAGTAGGAAGCTGCAATATCCCTGCCTCGACTTCTCGATGGCAGTTTGCGCACAGTAGCAAGCATTTATCAAGTTCCGCTTTGATCTTTTCCCAAGATCTTGTGTAACCTTTATCGCCGATACCAAAACTTTTGTCGGCTTTGTTAATGTGATGAAGTTCTAAGGCCCCGACACATCTTTTATAACCGCAAGTTATGCACTGACCACCTTTATATTCAATGGCAAGTGTTTTTAACTTTTTTCTTCTTTTGGCAACAGCTTTGATAAGTGCTTCCCGCCTGTCCGCATATTTTCTTGTGTCTGACATAATATGATTATATCAAACCAAGCCTTTGTTTACAGGCGACCGCTCTACCGCTGAGCTACTCCCGAATATTTCTTTATTTAAGAACCCAAATATACTATCAAAAAAGCCCCAAAAAGACAAATAAAAGCAATACGCACTCATTAGGCGGAGAGGTATAGATAATTGTCGTAAATGGAAACTCCATGTTATTATTCTTGATAAGTTCGGGTCACAACCCAAGCTTATATCAATAATTCGATAATGAATATATGGTAAAAGAAATTCCATCAAAACCTGCGATTAATCAAACAGAAGCTATAACAAGATATAGAGATAAAGTTATTGACAAAGAGGCTG
>JAGXTH010000007.1 GCA_018333475.1 Simkania sp.
TTCCCATTGCCCAAGGCACAATAACGATCCGGAGAAACGATCGGCAATCAAGTCGCCGAGAGCTCCCTGTAGGAATCAGAAAAATGCAAACGTAAAAATGGCCATTTTCTCTCCCAACTGTTTGACTATACACCCAAAATCGGCGATCGTAAACGGCATTGTATTGCATTAATACTATGCTGTTTATGATCGTCAATTTGTCGACAGCTTTCACGCAGCTCAAATATGAAATTATTTATTGCGTTTGGTATTAGGTCCCGAATAATCACGAGGGCCATCAGAGTGCCCAAAACCTGGTATGGAAATGGAGACAGTTGCAATGCCCTCTTTTACGAAAGGATCTCCCCAGTGGAAATCGATGAGTTCTTTACCCCCCTTAGAGGGCTCTGCTTGGTGGCCATGCAATAAAAACATCACAGGGAAAGGACCCTCTCCAGAGGGTTTCATAGTGAAAAATTCGATGCGATTATCTACTTGATTGAGAGGATCGAAGATAAAGTGTTGCTCGGCTTGTATAATATTACTGGAGGCACATGCAGAAGTATTGGTGTCTAATGCATGGCAAGATGCCACTAGAGCAATGTAGGTAAGGGCCGTTCTCAAGATGGAGCGCATGTGAAAAGCCTTTTTTAGAACGAGTTACGCAAGATATACGCTCTTTTAAGCGGAAAATTTTCCAAACTTCGGCTGAACAAGCTCGATGAGATCTTTGGCTGACATAACGATAGACTCTGTGATTAGGCCGCAATTGAAAGCAGAGCGCTCGTGAGAAGCGATCTCTTCATCGAAGAAATTGTCGATGTTTAAAAGAGCTCCAAAGGGAGGAACGCTGCCGATCTCAAGCCCAAAGCGTTCTTTAATCACTTTAGGGTCTTCAAACTCGCATTTTTCTCCGACGATCTCAGTGATTGCCTTCATATCGAGCTTTGCTTGGGCAGAGAGATTGAACTGGTAATTTTTTTTCGTGCTTTTGCCGCGCAAGATGATGGATTTCACCCCTTCTTCGAGTTTAGTGCCTCGGGCTCGTGCCGAGTCTTGCGAGGTGGGCGTAGCTTCATGCTCAAGGTGGGTGAATGGGCATTTTTTATTTTTGAGTTGTCGGAGGATTTCTCCGCGGATGTTTTCTCCACCAAAGAATATATGTGCTTTAATGCGGTTGCCGGCAATCCGTTTGGGGTCGGAGGGGAACAGTGAGGCTTCACGGATATTGCGCAAGCGGAGCAATGTCATGGTCAATCTTTCCAGACCCATGCCAAAACCTCCATGAGGCGGCATGCCATAGCGGAAGATGCTGAGATAATCGGTGAAATTCGCTGGATCCATGCCTTTAGAGAGGATGCCTTCTACCATGGATGCATAGGTGTGTCTTCGCTGACCGCCGGAAGTGATCTCTGTGCCGGCGCATAGAAGATCAAAGGTGTTGCTAAGTTCTGGTTGCTTTTCTTTTGGATAGGCATAGAAAGGGCGTTTACTTGTTTTCCAGTCAATGACAAATACAAGTTCAGTGCCGTGAGTTTCAAGAGACCATGTACACAACTCTCTTTCAGCGTGAGGACTCAAGTCAGGTTCTTGACGCTCATCAATACCGGTGCGTTGATAGAAAATGTCCTGGGCTTCTTGGAAAGTAAGGCGAGGGAAAGGCACTTCGGAAGGAGCCTTAATGAGAGGGTTATCTAGAATCGCAAGTTCTTGAGCGCATTGTTTTTCTAGATGGCGTATAATGGATTTGATGCATTGCTCTTGAATATCTAGGATCACGTGCCAGTCGTCAAAAAATCCCATTTCGAATTCAAATTGCTTGCCCTCCGATAAATGGCGCGGAGTGTGGGAAGGTTCGGCACGAAAAAAGGGCATGAGTGCAAAGACGCGCTCATTGACGCCAACCATGATTTGTTTATAAAGCTGGCTACTTTGTGCGAGCGTGGCGGTATAGTTGAAGTAATCGACATTAAAGAATTCAGCGCCTCCTTCTGAAGAAGCTCCGATGATATTAGGGGCAAAGTATTCAACGGCTCCAACAGTATCATGCATAAAAAGACGGAAAGCGTGGGTGAGCTCAGCTTGAATTTTGAAGACTGCCTGGAGCGCACGATTACGTAGAGCAATGGGCCTGTGATCTAAGATATACTCTAGATCTGAGGGAATAGTCGGTTTATAATACTCGATGGAAGGCGCTTCGAGGATGGGAACGACCACTTCGATGTTGGGCTCCACGATTTCGACTCCGAGTTCTGACTGTGAAGAGGCTACAGCTTTTCCTCGTATGGTGAGGATGGAACCTGGATGTAAAGTGGAGAGGCGTTTGAAGTCGTCTTTGTTTTCAACTACGGCCTGAGCTAGCCCGGAGCGGTCGCGTAAAACAAGGAAGTTCAATTTGCCAAGAGGGCGGAAATTGTTGAGCCAGCCCTTAAGAAGGACTTCTTTGCCGATGTGCAAGGAAAGTTCACTAGCGAGAATTCGTGCAGTCATAGAAAGAAATTTAGTGGTTTTTTCAAAAATTGTGCGTTATTAGATTAAAAGATGTGCCAATAAAGATCCATGAACCTATCCCGAAATGTACATTTTTTTGTTCCAGAGCTACCTGATATGTTGAGGCATGGGAATATTTTGCCTGTAACTTTGCGGGTTTCAGTGAGCTTAGACTTCCAATGAATCAAGACTTTTTTTCAAAACCTCTTCTTAAAAAGGGGGGGCAGCTTCTTGAGAGGGGGGAGGTCCAAGGGGTACAGTTTTCTGAAGGGATCTATCAATTCACGATCAAGGAAAAAGGAAGCAGAAAAAGCTTATTTCCTATTCTGCATATAGATGACCAGGGAAAGCTCATCGATGCTTTATGTGATTGCCCGAAGGGACAAAAGGAGGTGGGCTGTGTACATTTGGCTGCAGCATGGCTCAAGATCTTTGCACAATCCACATTGCCTATGCATGTGCGTTTTCGCAGATCTTTGTGGTATGCTCTCTGTTTAATCGTAGCTGAAAGGGAAGAGTTTTCCTTTAGTACGTTAAAGAAAAAAGGCAAAACAGAATGGCAGATTCTCACCTCGACACAAAAGCAATATTTTGATCTTAGGGCGCTCAATGAAAAAGGACGTAAACGATGTGCGGAACTAGTAGCCCCCAACAAAAAAGCGCAAGAAAATAGTCTCAAGTTCTCGAGTCTTTCTCCTGAGGAGCATAGGCTGTGGCGTGAAGGGAGAGCTCCTTTTGAGTTGCGCTATCGACTTTCTGGGTGGAGTGAGTTAGCAGAGTGGTTATTTCTCAAACAGGAGATGGGAGAGAAATATACAGTGCGATGTCTTGGGGAAAAAAACTCTTTGCCAAAGGGCTTACAGGTTCAATTTTCTGATGTCGAAGTGCTATTTTACGTGGCAGAATCTCATTGGCCTTCTTTAATCCCAAAATTGGCGACAGTGCAAGCTCCTCTGAGAGTATTTAGCTCGCAATATCCTCCGATTCAGGCGATGAGTTTTGATGAAAAAGAACAAGCCTTGCATGTAGTGTTTGCTCCTACGCCGTTATTGAAAAAAAAGGGGTGCAAACGACCAATTCTCATCTTTGATAAGTGGTTTTTTGTTCCAGACTTAGGTTTTTTTCCAACAGATTGCGACTCTCTACTTGGGAAAAAAGTTCTCGCAGGAGAAGAGATTTCTTATTTCCTAGAAAACCATACGGCATTGGCTCAGCAAGTATTAGTGGGATGCTATCTTGAAACAACGCCACGTCCTATACGGTATTCTCTGGAATTTTTTGAAAAAGAAGGGCTTGAGATTAGTGGGTATCTTTTCGAGCCCGGAGATCTAAAGAAAAAGGGTTCCGGGGTGTTTGGTTCATGGGTGTACATACCTGGAAAAGGGTTTTATCGGGTGACGACGACCTTAAAAAAGGTGCAACAAACCATCCCTATCGAGGCGCTTTCTAGTTTTATTACGCACCACCGTCTTTTTTTAAGCGAGTATGAGGGATTTCAAATTCACCTTACCGTCATTGAAGCGGATTTGACGTATCGCGTCGATGCAAATGGCACCTTGCGCTTTGACTTGATTCTTGAAGAAAATTTGGAACAAGAAGGGGTGTTTGATCTTGGAGAATGGGTGTATATTCGAAGTCGAGGATTTTACCCAAAGGCAAAGCGTACTGGTGTGTTGAGGGCAGGTCTTGCAATAGAAAAATCAAAAATCTCTACTTTTATTGCAAAACATCGATCGGAGCTTGACCTTTTGCCTAGTTTTTTCTCTTCGCGCTCGCCTATGGAAGCGTCTGGGCTTACTATTTCCTTAAGTCCAGAGGAGCGGATTGTTGTCAAACCGCATTACCAAATGAACCCATTTGCTCTTTCTCTAGGTGTAGAGGTATTCGGGGAGTATACCTATGTCAAAGGGGAAGGATTTTTTGAAATTCCCTCTGCCATGAAACTACCAGAACTATATACGCAACAAAAAGTGATTAATGTCTCCAATGAAGCACATTTTGTCATGCACCAGATCGAGACGTTAAAGCCATTTATTCTCCATATCGATGAAAGACTTGTTAAACCCGAGCGTCTTGTGCTGAAACTGCAATACGTAAAACCCAAGGCTTCGATGATACCGAGCTGGAATTTAGAATTGGTGTATCAGAGCGCCTTTGGTCAAGTGTCTTTAAAAGAAATCAAGCAGGCAATTAGCAAAGGTAAAAGTTATCTTTTTACTCCGGCTGGATTGATCATGTTAGCATTGCCCAGATTTACCTGGTTAAAGGAGCTGCCGAATCGTGCTTTTAAACGAGAGAGTAATCGCATTGTATTGACAACGCTTGAATGTCTAAAACTTGCGGCATTTGAGGAGATGGTGGGTAAACAAGATACCCCCTTAACTCCTGAAGATTGGCAAAAACTCTTAGAGTCGATTTTGCAAGTGACACCACCTTCATTAGAGGGTTTCAAGAGTACGCTAAGACCTTATCAAGCTAAGGGTCTAGAATGGCTTTGGACATTGTATGCTCAAGGACTTTCTGGGCTGCTTTGCGATGAAATGGGGTTAGGAAAAACGCATCAGGCGATGGCTTTGATTGCAGGCTTGCGCAATAAAGCTATTGGAAATCAAAAACAAGCGATGTTTCTTATTGTATGCCCCACGACAGTGATTTTTCACTGGCAAGAATTGTTTAAACGATTTTTGCCTGGCGCCCATGTGTTGGTGTTCCATGGCATACAACGCAATGCAAATCAATTGCAAGAAGACCCAGAGATTGTCATCACTTCTTATGGCATTCTTCGAAGCGAGAGGGCGGTATTTAAGCGCTTACGCTTTACCCTTTCTGTATTCGATGAAATTCAAGTGGCTAAGAACATGAACTCGTTGACACATCGTTCTCTTAAAATGGTGCAGAGTGGCATGTATCTTGGCCTCACTGGAACGCCGATAGAAAATAGGCTGATGGATCTCAAGGCCTTGTTTGATGTTGTCCTGCCGAAATATTTACCAGGAGAGGCTCGTTTTGAACAATTATTTGGATTTGAAACGCATTGGGAACAGGATCCTAAACGTAAGGAGCTCTTAAGACAGTTGATCAAACCTTTTCTTCTTCGTCGCAAGAAAGCAGAAGTACTTACAGAACTCCCAGAGAAAACAGAAGAAGTGTATTACTGCTCTCTTTCCCAAGAACAGAACAAGTTATATCAAGATATGCTGTATCGGGATGCGGAGATGTTACTTGAAGATTTACGCGATGAAGCAAGATCTGTCTCATATCTGCATATTTTTACCCTTCTTACCAAGTTAAAACAAATTTGCGATCACCCTTGCTTGGTTCTTCCTGAAGCGGAAAATTATTTTTCGCATCACTCAGGCAAGTGGGAGCTCTTTGTGGAATTATTGAGCGAGGCTAGAGAAAGTGGACAGAAGGTGGTGGTGTTTTCCCAGTTTCTTAAGATGTTGGATATTATCGAGGCATATCTCGATGAAAGAGGTATTGGACATGCAGGCATTCGCGGCTCCACAAGAGATCGTCAAGGAGAAGTGCAGCGATTCCGTGATGACCCTAACTGTGAAGTATTTGTCGCTTCTTTGCAGGCTGCAGGAGTAGGAATCGATCTTGTGGCTGCATCTGTCGTGATTCATTATGATCGGTGGTGGAATCCTGCTAAAGAAAATCAAGCAACTGACCGAGTGCACCGGATTGGTCAACAACGTGGTGTTCAGGTATTCAAGCTTGTTGCCAAAGATACTATTGAAGAGCATATCGATCGCATTATTCAAAGAAAAATGGTGCTAGTAAGTGAGGCTATCGGATTTGATGACCAAGAAACACTCAAACAATTCGATCGTAGCGATCTCATCGAGCTTCTGCAAGAAGCTCTCATATTGCCCTCAAAATCATTAGACAGAAAAAAAACGACCATTTAGCGTACTCGTCTTATGTTTTTTAATCAGCGGGTTCTATGAACGGGTTGAAATATGGGCTAGTGCTTTTTTCTATGAGCACAGTGGGGTGGTGTGTACCGTCCGAGGAAGCATTGACAGAGTGTTCTAGTCTTGAGGCGGGTTTTTTAAGTCTCAAAGAGATTGGGATTCATGTGTTTGACAGAGATGAAGACACCGTTGTGCCCCAGAGAATATCTCAAGAGATTTTGGAAGTATTTCAAGCCTTCGGTGGGGTAGAGCATTATGTGAACTACATGTCTGGCCCAGGAGAGCTCAACGTGCTGTTATCCAAAGAAAATGACCAATACACAGTGAGCCTTCTTCTTTTAGGAGATCGCAGCTCTGAAGATGGTCTTGTATTTATCGATTGCTTCCAGGTGCACCAAGATGAGCTAGGAGCAGAGATCCGCAAGAAAGTAAGAAATATCCTAGCAGATTTGGCAAGTGGTGGCTGTTATCCTACTGCATTTATTCTGGAGTAAAGCTGTGAAGAATATTTTTTTGGTTAGTTGTGCGGTCATTTTAGGCATACAGCATGGATATGCAGAAGAAACCGTAGTTGCAATAGATCCGTTTTCAGCATATGCAGAGGCGATCTTAGACACTAAGCTTTTGGGGATCGAAGTCTTGGTATGGGATATGCAGGATAACCCATCAGAAGAAGGGGAATCTTTTTTTGAGCGGGAGTTACAACGATCTATAGCTCATCGATTTGCGCAGAGAGGACTTGATCCAGAGGTGTGCCAGAACATGGAACTTCAACCTGCATATGAGCAGTATCAGGCATTATATACAGATCAATTAAATCGGGCTGCTGTCTTTCTCGTATCTGTGTATAGGAAGGAACAGGCTATTTTTATAGATATGTGGTGTTTAAAAAATTGTGGTGCATATGCTTTGCCCATCTACGCGCGTAGTTTTTGTGTCAGCAATGACGAACACTGGAGATTCGATTGTCAAACGCAGATTTTAGAGCATGTGGAAGAATTTTTAGAGCAGTTTACAGCTATCCATCCAGGTCCATATGGTTGGGTGATCCCCGATGGATCATGAATATAAGAGCCTGTTTAAAATCTAAGGGATTTATTTAAGGGTCGGCCTCTCTAAATATCCCAGAAAAAAGATAAATCATCCGTCGGGCAATTTATGTACATATTGATCCCCAGACTTAATTGCCGGGAGTTCCATTTTTTGTCTAAACAGAGCGTCGAGATCGTAAACTGGAAAGTTCAAGACCTCCGGTGAGGTATAGGGCCTATCTTCGAGAATGATTTGGAGCGGTGTTTTGCCTGCTTTTGAGAAGTTCGGCCGCACAAAATTGTAAAAATATTGATAAGCCTGAACTTTTCGAAAGAATTCTTTGCGAGAGTCGAACGATTCTAGATCAAAGAATTCCGCCTCCACCGTGGAATGGAAACTCTCAACATC
>JAGXTH010000008.1 GCA_018333475.1 Simkania sp.
TATATTGGCAGAGTTGCTATCCGTGCTTCTGGATATTTCAATATACAAACAGTTAGTGGGGTCATTCAGGGCATCAGTAGTAAATATTGCCGTTTGATGCAACGAGCTGATGGTTATCATTATTTACAACTCATCCCTGCTCCATACAGAGAGATGTACAACAAAAAAACAAAGGAGCGGCGTTTCCTCCCAGAGCTAAAGCACTGGGTTTCCACGCCGTCAATAGGATGATCCAGTTCGATCAGGTTGCTCTTGCTTTTTCAGGTCATACTCTTTTTGAGGGGGCTTCTTTTACCCTTCAAAAAGGAGAGAGGTGTGGTTTAGTCGGCCGCAATGGATCGGGTAAGTCGACTCTTTTCCGTTTGATAGATGGAGAAATGGAGCCGGATCGAGGTGCTATTAGCATTCCAAAGAACTATCGTATTGGCCATTTGCAACAGCACATTCGTTTTACCGAGCCCACACTGCTCCAAGAGGCAGCTTTAGGATTGCCACCGCATGCAAAGGAACATCTCTACAAAGCAGAAAGAATCTTGTTTGGGCTAGGCTTTACTGAAGAAGATCTTGAGCTCTCGCCGAGTCAATTCTCTGGAGGATTTCAGCTCCGTTTAAATCTGGCTAAGGTGTTGATATCAGAACCTAATTGCCTTCTCTTAGATGAACCGACAAATTACCTCGATATTCTTTCCATTCGGTGGTTGATGACTTTTTTAAGTAAATGGCAAGGAGAGTTCATTCTGATTTCGCATGATCGTGATTTTATGGATAAAGTGACAACGCACACCATGGGGATTCATCGAGAAAAACTAAGAAAGATAAAAGGCTCTTCGATCGATTTTTTTCAGCAGATTCTTTTTGAAGAAGAAGTTCATGAAAAAACCAGGATAAAAGTAGAAAAAAAACGGGCCCATTTACAGAGCTATGTGGAGCGTTTCGGAGCCAAAGCCTCTAAGGCTACGCAAGCTCAATCGAAAAAGAAAATGATGGCAAGAGAGCCTGTTCTTGAAAAATTGAACCAGTTGTCCGAGTTATCCTTCGCATTTCAAGAAGCGCCATTTCCTGGTAAAAAAATGCTCGACATGAAGAATCTTAGGTTTTCTTTTATACAAGAACCACTAATTCATGAAGTATCCATAGAGGTGGAAAAAGGGGAAAGGATTGCCATCATTGGAAAAAATGGACGTGGTAAATCGACACTTCTTCGATTGTTAGGAGGAGATTTAGATCCACAACAAGGAACTGTACACTTTTCTGACAATACAAAGATCGGTTATTTTGGTCAGACAAATGTGGATCGAATGAATAGTCGGCATTCGATTGAAGAGGAAATTTCTTTGGCCAATCCCTCTTTGAATTTCACAGAAGTCAAAGGAATTGCTGGGATCATGATGTTTAGCGGAGCGCTTTCAGAAAAGAAAATCTCCGTGCTTTCTGGAGGAGAAAAAAGTCGGGTTCTCCTAGGTAAGATTATAGCTAAACCTTGCAACTTACTTCTATTAGATGAACCAACACATCACTTGGATATCGAATCGATAGAGGCTCTTATCGATGCACTGGAGGAGTTTTCTGGTTCAATCATCATCGTCACGCATAGTGAATTGATTCTAAGAAGGCTAGCCTTAGATAAGATCATTCTCTGCGAAGAGGCAAAGCAGACGGTATTTCTAGGTGGTTATGACGATTTCTTGGAGGAAATTGGTTGGGAAGAAGAAAATAAAAACAGTTCTGCTAAAAAACAATCATCTAATAGTCGAAAAGAGCGCGCTGATTGGATAACTAAAAGAGCTGCCATATTAAAACCTATCGAAAAGCAAATCCAAGATTATGAAACCAATATCGTTTCTCTAGAAGAAGAACAGAAAGCAGAACAGTGTCTTTTAGAAAAAAGTAAAACGTCTCCGGAGCTATTAAAATCCATGGGTCTTAGGAAAAAGCAGATCGAAGAATTTGAGACTAAGCTGTATGAACTCTATGACCTTTTAGAAAAGAAGAAGAAGGACTTCGAAGGCGTCCAATCCTGATGATTGAACCGTGAGCGACTATCTGGCCTGGCCCAAGGTATACTTAATGCAATGTGCGAGTTTTCCTGACGGAAAACCGCACATGAGTGTGACTGGTATGTCGCTAAACTAGAAGGTGAAAATCCTTTACGGGCTTTGGTAAGGAGAACCGTTAGAGAAGGCAAGGGTGTCCATCGCGAGGTGGAATCTGAAGAAAGCCGTATACAAAATGCTGACCTGACGAACAGGAAGTGCATAAAGGCAGAGATCCTTGGGATGAGGGTGCTCATGAATCCGAAGTCCAATACTTACTCGGAAGGGATCGATGTATTTGCATAGTGATCATGAACCGCCGTATACGGTCCCGTACGTACGGTGGTGTGGAAGGGCGGGAGCTGGAAGGCTCCCCCCTATCCGATAATAATCGCCAGAATATCAGCTGCATACGTCTGTATGAGATAGCTTTGTTTAAGCTGAATAAAAATTTCTGTTCCTTGCAAAGTGGATGTTTAAAAAAACGCTAACGTGTTAAATAAATTATTTACATTAATTTTAATTATAGTTAATATTTAATTATAGTTAATATTTAATATTGTTTAACAATGAGTTTCAGTCAGTTTTTAGTAGAACCTGCTAGCCAATCATCAAGGGCTGTTGCTATACCCCATTTTAGCGTTGAGGCAGAAAATCCGACGCTTAGCCGCTTGGTAGATATTTTCCAGAAGGTCAGGGGTGGAGTAGAGCTATGTGCCGAAGAACGGGGCCTTTTAACTAGTTCTACTCAATTTAAACCCTCAATAATGGAGTGGTTAAGTTCTTTTGTTTTTACTCCAGCTGATTCAGCTTCTGTTCGAGAAATCAATGCCTTGGCTATTCGGATCCTGAATAGAGAGATATCTAGTGCAATGCTATTAGATCAAGTTGGGCAGAAACTAGTATCTAATAGAAATCCCTCAGCTAAGGAAGTGGCCCATCTATCTCTGTTAATTAATTCTTGTTTGTCTAGAGAGGAATCATTTGTTGAAGTATTAGAAAATTTTAAAAAACAAAGCGGAAAAGACAGTATAACAAGAGGAGAGTTAATCGATCTTGTTACGAACTTTAATAGGGAGGCTCTTCCAAAAAAATCTCTAGCGGGATCTAATATTTGCTTAGTGCCTGTGATTAGAGAAGAAGAAGACATAAGAGATGTAGAAATTCGATACAATCAGGAAGGGTATCTAGAAATTATTGATGGCCCCATAGCGCCATTGGAGATGTCTTGTAGGCAAACACTCACTGTTGCTCAACAAACAGAAGTAAAGCTTTTGTATAATAAGCTAACTGATAACTTGTACTATAATAACTTGGGGGAATTACTTGAGTTTGTCAGGTATTTTAAAGAAGAACAAACGATTTATTCCGATCTTACCTTACAAGATGCGTATGTTTCCTATCATCCAGATTTGGGAGCTATATTTGATAAGTATCAGTCAGGAGCATGCATTTTACTGGCAACAAAATTTTGCCAAGAGTTAGGAAAAAGAGGCATTTTAGCTCAGTGCATTGGAAGAGATGGCCTAAATAATTGGAGCTCCTTGCCGATCCCTGCAGAAACAGGAAGAGATCGAATTCAATGGCCTGAATTTTCTAGGGAGATTAAGGGAGTTGCTCATACTAGTGTTATTTGTCTTTTCAAAGATGAAGATGGCAAAGAATGCATGCTTAAGTTTGAGTGTTCAGTTGAAAAAAATCAGCCTAAAGAAATTGAGGAATTTTTTGGAAATGGCGAAAGATCGGGCCTCCAAGAATTTTTATTAGAACAGCGAATAAGCGATAGCGAGCAGTTGCCTAATAGGATTATAGACATCGGAGAAATCGGCAAAAGACGTCTTAAAGGCAGATCTAAGGCCATTATGACAAAAGACAAAATGAGCCTCGGGATAGATTTTCTAAAAGGTAATATCTATATCAATCAAAGCTGGGCAAAAACGATGAGCGGCCTTCCTTTAAATGCAGAAGGAATGGTTTCAATTGAAATTCAAGATTTGGCGGAGCCTAATCAAGTGGGAACCTATTTTATTGATGGTATAGAGACTAGTCTTTCTCATCTAGATGCCTTGAGAATTGTCTTAGGTAAAGTAAGCTCTCATATGAGTGTTCCTGCTGATACAGAAGAAAATTTGATCGCACTAGCGCAGGTGAGTACAGTGCTTTTTGATGATTTTTTTATTTCGCCCCTCTCAATCATTAAGGAACATCATCATGATCTTATCGAGCTAAGTAAAACAATGAAGCAACTTAAAGCCGAAGCAGAGGCTGACGATTCTCCAGTTGAGTTTTACAGAAGGGTTCAGAGCCTTGCGAAAGAATATGATACGCTCATTAGAGCGTTTTGTGACTCTTGTAATCCTGAAGAGATTCGTGAAAAAGTAAAACACTTTAAATTGATGCTTGCGAGTACAGCATAATCTCTAAAAGACCTTCCACAAACCTTATGACGTCGATTTTAGGGCTTTTTTGAGACTATCTTACTATTGTTCTCATCGAGCTAGCGGCTACTGTGATTGAGCCTACTGACTTGATTATTAATACCAAACGCAATAAATAATTTCATATTTGAGCTGCGTGAAAGCTGTCGACAAATTGACGATCATAAACAGCATAGTATTAATGCAATACAATGCCGTTTACGATCGCCGATTTTCGGCGCTTTGACGCGGCTCAAATGTGAAGTTATTTGTTGCGTTTGGTATAACATACTGCAGCAGTTCTGAGACTGGTTTTTTTAGGTTTGTAGCCATCTTATAACATTCTAATTTTCAATGTGTTGTATAGTGCATTTTCTTAACGTTATCTAAATAAGATATATATGCGTTTCTGCGCTGTTAAAAAAATCATTTTAACAGTTGTATCCATCTGAAAATGAATTGTTTGAGCACGTTTGTTTTGCGTTGTAATTAATTTTTTAAATAGCTATATTATAATAATATTTATGTATAGTATAATTAACATTATAATAATATAATAACAAATTTTATTAAAAAATGAGCTTTAATATCAAAGAAAATGTTCTATTACTTAACCAACTGGCATCCCAAGTAGATGCAAGTGGGGTTGAAGTCCAGAACCATTTATCTAGCACCAAAGGAAGAATGGGTGCATGGGTGTCGAGAAAAGCTGGTAAAATGCCTGGGTGGGCCGCTAGACATATTGAGGCACATAAGCGGTTGGAGAAGGCTGTTAATGCAATAGAAGCGGCCGGAAAAAGAGACGAAATACCAGAAAATGTCATTAGAACTCTTCAGGAAAGTCAACAAACAGTTCGTCAACTTGCCAAGAAAGTTAATTATTTCATATTTCTTAGAGCGATCGCTCCTGATTCCAAGATCCCTTATGCAGATTCGACAAAGTTATTAACGCCTATTAATCCAGCAGCAAGGCCTAGCCATATGAACTTGGGGGAGTGGGAGCTGAATTTTGGGCTACTTTATTCGGCCTATCAACGCGCAAGTGATGAGCAAACAGAGACAGCAGTTCGATTTTTGATGGTTAACTATTTGGCAAAAGCAGCGTTTTTAAATGCAGCTACTGAAGTGCTGCTTTCTGATGAGGCTACAGAAAGTTATCGAGAAATGCTGCAGCTAGGAGCATTGACAATTCAGGGGGTATATCATCGAACGGCGGATTTAATGACCCCTATGCTACCTATGTTGGAGCTTACTGATACCATAGGATCTTTTGAAGAAAAGGGCTCCAGTCTTATTCCATTGGATACAATGCAGATTCAAGGGTTATATAATATTGCTTTTATTACTGCGCCAGATATTACACATGCCGATGAAATTGTTGACATTCTTGTTAGGCAATTTGATACATGTATAGAGCAGTTCCCAGGTGATAATATGGAGTTTCCTGTTCTAATAGATATCACAGAACAAATAGGACAAGATTTAATTACTAATGGGGATTCAAGTAAGATAGAAGAATACAAAGCAAAGCAACAAGTGGTGAAAGGGCAAGTCAATGAAATAATTAGAAGAGCAGCGGACATCATAAAAGCAAAATATTCAGAAAGAGAAGGTATACAAAGCAAAGCAGCAGATTATCTTAAAACAAATACGGCCGTGGTGTCACGTGCCCAAATAAGCGATCGCATAGCTGTTCTTGGATTGCATTCAGATATGTTTGGTAAGGAAGATTTTGAAGTGCAGGCCAAAAAATTCGATCCTCACCCTCACAGAGTACGCGATCAATTCCTTTCCAAAAAAATTAAAGAGTGGGCCGGGTTATCTGCGGTGTGCATGGGGGGAGTAAACTTTCGACGTGTTGCTGCGGAGCTGTACACGGATCCAGCAACATTAAGCAGACTTGGAAGCGGTCAAGCCGTGAATTACACAGTGCCAGGTAAAACAGATATCAGGATGTATTCTACAGCCGGAGATCTAATGAAAACAGGAGTTTTCAAAAAGTTTGTTGCTATAGCTGGTGAAGCAGACGGAGTCCAGGGATCAGATGGCAGATTGGAAGTTGGTGAAGCTCAGGTCCTCCTTGCAAAAGCTACAGTGCGGATGATAAAAACCCTGGTTGCTAAAATATTGGATGAAACCTGGACGAGAAAGCAGAATGATCCTGCAATAAGAGAATTGACTCAGACGGCTGTTTTTCGCATATTACAACATCTAGCAACTGCAGTGCATAATGTACATGATTTTAGGAAATTCAGTCAGGCGATTGATCGAACTCATGCTGAGCTTACCACTTTTTTAGTACTCTACTCCCCATTCGATGAGAGTTCTTTTGAAGACAATTACACAGAGTTTCTCAGGCCAAATTTTCTAGGCTCTATGCAACCGTCAATGGTAGGAATTGCTAAATCTGCAATGAATGTATTTGCGGGGATCAATGCCGCTATTTTACAGAATAGCCCTCACCCAGTAAGAGTTTGTGCAGAGCATTCTTACTATGAAGAAGTGACTCTTGTTGGAAAGAGTAAGGCTTTAAATGAAGTTCTAGATAGCTATGAAATAAATAAAGTAGATCTGTACGTTGGTGAATTTTATCATAATATCGATATTGATAAAGACCATACTAATTATCAAAAAGGCACGGTTATTCAGGATGTAAGGGATATATTCACAAGAAAACCAGATACAGATCAGTTAACAGTAGCTATTGATGCAACCATTGATTTTGTGCAATCCGAGGATATAAGAGAGTTTTTGCTCGAGTTTGAACAAGAAATCCAAGAGGGCAAACTGAATGTTGTTATTTTCCGCAGTGGGCAAAAATTTGATATGTTGGGTCTTGATAATTATTTTGGAAGTCCTTACTACATCGTAAACAATGGTGATAGTAAATGGGGAGAGTTTAATAGGATAAAGACGGAAGCGGTTTTTCAAACTGATGCGCTATCGCTTCAGTATTTTAATTGGATAGTTGAATCTGGACCTCATCTGGTGGATGACTATAAGAGAAAAATTTTCGGCAATACTGCCTCCATTCTAGCCATGGTTCCAGATAGTCTTAAACCTCAATCTGGGAAGGAAGTTTGTGTTTGCACTTTTGAAGAAGGAGTAAAAACACCCTTTATCGACATTAAAATACAGCTAGCAGATGAAGAACTAGGGGATGAGCTGCGTAGATGGGCGCAACAGCGTTTTATGGAGCTATTTGCCTCGGAGGGGAGACTTGTTTATCGTAGAGGAAGTTTTGGCTTTGCTCACCCTAATATTACTTGGATTGAACCCAAAATGCGAATTAACCCGGGCATCGATTCTAGCGACAATAAGATTTATCAACAGTTCTTTAATGAACTAGAAGCCAAAGTTAAAGAGATTCAGGAATCCACTGTGTAGTAAGGTCGATTAAATCAAAAATTTCCCATTTCGACTTCATCGATTATAAAGCCCATTTTGAGCTCGATAGTGGTAAGTTAAACAACGGAATTTGTAGTGGCAGGACGTCTCCAAGAAAAAATCCTATTCAAAACCCTGTCGATGGAGCTAAGGGGGATTTGAGTGGTCACTTCTCCTTTACAAACCGACTCCTTTTGATTAATCTGGAGGAAAAAAGCTGAAATCTCCCCAATGATGTGCTTAGCTAAGTTATTGATATA
This sequence comes from Simkania sp., assembly GCA_018333475.1. Classification (GTDB taxonomy): domain Bacteria; phylum Chlamydiota; class Chlamydiia; order Chlamydiales; family Rhabdochlamydiaceae; genus JAGXTH01. The sequence goes on from JAGXTH010000008.1 coordinate 8,098, forward strand.
ACGAGTGGAAACAAAACGGTTCCCTTCGTGCGCAAGACTATGTCCAAGCCCCTCAACCCGCACCATTTTTTTAGGCCCGGTATACTTGTTGTAAGCGGATTCGATTTCCCATATGCGAAAGATAGGATCTTTCGTGCCGTGGTAAAAAAGAACAGGCACATTGAGCCTCTCTAGAGTCTGTAGTCCATCTGTTTGCGTTGCAAGGAGCGCTATGCCTTTAACTCGATTTTCTGCAGTTTGATTTAATTTGCGAGTTGCCTCAATAGCTACCGCTCCCCCCATAGAATAACCGAGTATATAGCAATTATCGTAAAACGGGTGGTTTCTCGAGACAATGTCACAAATTCGGTCAACATTTTCTTGGACTGAATCTGGTAACGTATCCACTCTTAGGACAGTTGTCGATGCGGTACTCCAATATTTTTGAAAAAGTGTATAAATTCCTTGAGGGCCGCGGTTGCCACCGCCACTTCCCGAGATTGCAAGTACAAGATTTGTCATGACACTCGCTTATTTTGAAATAATTTTTATTATCATATCTGATTTTTTTTTTATTTAAAATCACATTCCATGATCACGGAAGATAATTATAAATCAGTCGAGATGCTGATGTAAATAACAATAAAAATACGCATCTATTTTAAAATTGACTTCGCTCACCCCTTGAGTAGACTTCCTTTTTCATGAGACTCCTGCATAACTCAGTACCTTTGGAAAAAATGATTCGTTTTAGCGAGATTTTGGATTTGAGCGAGCCCACATATGCGAGACATCTCATAGGGGGCGAGCAAAAAACGAAAGATCGCAAAACGAGCATTTTTAACGAAGGTATTGAGTTATGCAGGGGTCTCTTCATAGGCAGATTGAAGAGCTTTTCGACGTAAAACATAGGGTAGCCGATAGTAACTCTTAACGGATGGGCTTTTCTTGGCTTTTTAAAAAGGGTCTCTGGTTAGGGTGTCCAGAGAAAAAGAGTCTTCTTCTATGGATAAAGGAAGTTGTAGCATTTTCTTCATCTCATCGATGACTTTTGTATGTTCTTCATCGGAAAATTCCCTGTTGTGGGCTCTAGAAGAGAGTTCTGAAACGTTTTCTGTCTCCTTTAGGGATAAGCAGGAGTAGCTCCTCGTTCTGTGAGTTCTTAAGAGAGCTTGGTGTAAAGAAGTGTCATAGGGGATAACGGCATCGTTTTTATGATAAACCACGCAAACCCTTCCCTTAAGCCTTTCTAAGGCACCCAAGGGGTTTTTATTCCAATGAGACCATGCAGTTAATCTATGTAATGTCGAACAAAAAATAGAATGTACAATTTTTGAATGTTTAGCCTGTTTAATCCTGAGATCTACCCTAGAATTGATACCGCTAAAAGAACGGTCGCTGAGTAAATTAATCTTATTGTCAGGAAATGTTTGTTGGATGAGGTCAGCTCCTAGGGCGCTGAAAAAAGCCCCCATAGAGTGCCCAGCAATGACAATGTGATTCGGATCGACAGAATGTTCATAGACTAAGTACATAAATGCTGCAAGTAGATCTTCAGCTACATTATCAGGATGTGTGATCCCCTCGCTTTTTCCCGTTCCCCTAGGATTAAAAACTAATAGGTGAGGGTGAAAGATTTTCCCATCGGCGGAAGTTTGACCTAGATCTTGTATCCAGCTTAGAGGTCTAGCTATAGATGTTTCATAGAAATTGCCGTTTCCATGGAGAAATATGATGCCTTTATTTAGAGAACCCGCGAAATGCATACCATTAATCAGTGCATGGTCTCGAGTCTGAAGAGTAATTTCCTTCCCGCCGTGATAAGAAATTAAATCATTTCTTATTGAAGACAGAACGGGTAAAAGAACCCCCCCTTCCTGAGTGGTTTTTTTTCGTGCAATCACTAGAAATTGTGCTATTTTTTCGCTGAGGGCGCTTATAAAATAGGATGGGTGGTGGGTAGTTGTTTCAACCACATTTTGATATAATCTTGCTTCTTTATGGATAGCCATTGTTGCACATTTGTTTGTGCAACCATTCTACGTTTATTTGTAAAATATGTAAATTAAAATTACTCATTGTTTTCTGGATCTGTCAGGTTATTATTCTATATTAATGGTTTTATAACTCATCAGGGATAGACGTCTCAAGATTGAATAGAGAATGTAAAGATCGTATTGGAAATAAGGCGTTTATAAATTAGCACCAGATGGATTTTCTTAAGCGTTTAACAGTAAACGCTTTAAATAAAATATGATTCAGGTTGAAATAAACAAAATTAGTTATGCTGATTTTTCCCGGATTTATCTGTATATTTTAAAGTTAATAATTAACACTAGCATCTTGTTGCTAATTAAATAGATGCTGGCTCTATTTTGTCGTGTGCAGCTTCGTTATAATTTATTAAATTATGTATTTACTTTTAAATAAAATACTTGTAAAATAATATTATTATAGAATATAAAAAACAAGGTTTTTTAATAATGAGTATTGAGAATTCTTTAAACGAGTTTGTTGACCAATCAGCAAGTAGTATAGCTCTCCCTTCTTTTAGGTTTCAAACGGAGACCAGGACGGTTGACCGGTTGGTACAAATTTTTCAGAAGATTAGGGATGGGGTGGTCCTAAGTATTGGGGATCGCGACTTTTTAATTGAGGCTTCCAAATTCCGCCCTTCAATAAGAGAGCGGTTGAGTTCTTGGATTTCTACTCCGACTGATGAGGGTTCTGTTCGAGAAATCAATGCTTTGGCTCTCCAGATTTTGCAGAAAGAGCTACCTAGTGCACCATTAGTAACTCGGGTTGAGGAAAAATTAGTATCTAATAGGAATCCTTCTGCACGAGAGACTGCTTATTTGGCAAGGTTAGTGAGTTCTTGTTTGACTAGAGATAGCTCATTTCCTGAAGTGCTAGAACGATTTAAAGAGCAAGGTGGGAAAGATACTCCAACAAGAGGGGAGTTGATCGACCTTGTTATGCAGTTTAATAGAGAGGCTCTTCCGAAAATTTCTCTAGCGGGATCTAGTATTTGCCGAGTATCTATAATTCAAGAAGGGAAAGGTATAAGAGATGTAGAAATTCGATACAACCAAGAGGGGTATTTAGAAATTATAGATGGTCCTGTGTCCCCACTAGATATTTCGTATAGACAAACCCTTACAGCCTCTCAACAGGAAGAAATATGTGCTCTGTATCACACGCTAGCGGATGGTGCATATTATAATAATTTAGGGGAGTTACTCGAATTCATCGGATATTTCAGACAAGCACGAGAGGGTCATCCTGGGCTTACCTTGCAAGCGGCCTATGCTTCTTATCACCCAAATTTGGAAGGTATATTTGATAAATATCAATCTGGGACGTGCATTTTGCTGGCAACAAAATTTAGCCAGAGTCTGGAAAGACAGGGCATACAGGTACAGTGTGTAGCACGATTGACCTCAAATAGTTGGAGTAAACTACCTATTCCAGAAGTAGAGGAGAGTCCTAAGTGGTCTTTTTTCTCCGAAGAGATCAAGGGATTTGAACATACTGATGTGATCTGTTGTTTTACAGATGAAAATGGTGACAAGGGTATATTTAAATTCCAATGCTCATTTGAAAAAAACAACCCCAAAGAAATTCAAAAATTTCTTCGAGGTCGAATCCGATCAGGACCTGAAACTTTCTTTTTAGAAGAACAGATTCATGGGGGTGAAGATTATCCTAATAGGCTTGTTGATCATGGAGAAATTGCAAAGGCTCGTCTTAAAGGGCGGTTTAAAGCCGTCATGATGAAAGATAAAATGATTTTTGGAATCGATTTTCTTAAGGGGAATATTTACATCAACTCGAGTTGGGCAGCAACGATGGAAGGACTTCCCTTGAGGCTAGGGAAGGTTTCGATCGACTTCGAGGATTTAGCAAATCCAGATGCAATAGGCACTTATCAGGTTGATGGTGTGGAGAGGGAACTTTCTCATCGGGAAGCTTTAAGGATTGTTTTAGACAAGGTACGCTCTCATATGATAATTCCTGAGAATATGGAAGAGGACTTGATTGCGGTAGCTCAAAATAGTGCAGCGCTTTTTGAGGAAATCTTTATTCAACCTCTTCCGATGATCAAAGCTCACTACGATGATCTTGTTGTAATTGGTCAAAAAATGAAGACGCTTAAAACCATGGCAGAAGACAAAACAATTCCAATAACCAGATACAAAGAGCTTGATGGGCGGTATTGCGATATTATTAATCTATTTAGTAAGCCCTCGAGCTATCAAGAAATTGGGGCAGCGATCTTGGCATTGCAGGGGCAATTAGTTGATTTGTGAATCAAGAGTTAGCGGTTAGAGTATCTAGAGAAAGAAGTTCTTCTTCTGTAGATAAAGGGAGTTGCAGCATTTTTTTTATCTCGGCTATGACTTTTTTATATTCTTCCTCGGAAAATCCCCTGTTATGAGCTTTTGAAGAGAGTTCTGAACCGTCATCTGGCTCTCTCAGGGATAGGCAGGAGTAACTCCTTGTTCTTTGTGTTCCTACCAGAGCGTGGTGTAAAGAAGTTGCATAGGGGATAATACCATCGCTTTCGTGATAAATCACACACACCCTTCCCTTAAGTCTTTCTAAAGCATTTAAAGGGTTTCTATTCCAATGAAACCACGTTGTTAACCCATGTAATACTGAACAAAAAATAGAGTGCACAATTTTTGAATGTTTAGCCTGTTTCATCCTGAGGTCTACTCTAGAGTTGATATTGCTAAAAGAACGGTCGCTGAGTAAATTAATCTTACTATCGGGGAATGTTTGTTGGATGAGATCAGCTCCTAAGGCACCGAAAAAGGCACCTAGAGAATGTCCAGCAATTACAATATCGTTTGGATCAATAGAGCATTCATAGACCAGGTATTTAAATGCTGCAAGGAGGTCTTCAGCCACATGATCAGGATGTGTGATCCCGTCGCTTTTTCCTGTTCCCCTGGGATTAAACACTAGTAGGTGGGGATAGGAAGGCTCTCCACCAGTAGAAATTCTAAGATCTTCTCTCCAATGGAGAGGTCTATCTATAGATGTTTCATAGAAATTGCCGTTTCCATGAAGAAATATGATGCCCTTATTCAAGGAACCCGTGAAATGCATGCCATTAATCAGTGCATGGTCTCTAGTCTGAAGAGTAATTTCTTTTCCTCCATGATAAGAGATACAGTCATTTCTTGGTGAAGATAGGCCTAGTAAAAGATCTCCTCCTTCTTGGATCGTCCTTTCTCTCGCAGTCACTAGAAATCGCGCTATTCTATCGCTTAGGGATACTGTCAAACGGGAGGGTATAATAGGTAGCGGGGTTTCCGCTTCACGTCTGCTTTGAGCAGATATCGGTCCTAAATTTAAAGTTGACACGTGTAAGATCCTATTAAATATGGGCGAGAGATAGTTATTTTGCTTTAATTGATGAAATAAATCAATTAAGCAACTATTTTTTAGCTGTGTAATTTTAGTTGCAGCTCTATTGATCAACGTTTAACGTTCGTTGATATTTATTTTTACATGTAAAGTTGCAAAGTAAATTAATAAAAACATCTAAAAAAATCTAATGGTTTAGATGTTTTTTACGTTGGTGAGACCTCTGCGTCATTGATGTATCTACGTGTCAGATAGGAGACGCTTTGGATAGCAATCAAACTCAAAGCAAAACCGGGGATGATAGAGGAGACCTTCCATTGGTAGCGCATATCAAAATAGGGCCAGATTGCTGCTGTGAGTCCGCCAATAAAAATTCCAGAGAAAGCTCCGTATTTATTAATGTTTTTTGCATAAAGAGACAGTAAAACCAATGGGCCGAAGGAAGCGCCAAGTCCTGACCAAGAATAGAGGACGAGTTGGTAGATAGTGCTGATCTTAAAGTAGGCGATGGTTAAACCTGTAAGAGCGATAAACACTACGCTTGTCCTAGAAACCCACAAGATTTCTTTAGGTAGTGCCTGTTTGCGAAAGAGTCGTTTATAAAAATCTTCTGACAAATTAGAGGCTACGACCAAAATTTGTGCTGCCATCACATTAGTGGTAGCGGCCAAAATAGCACAAAGGACCAGGCCGGCAAAAAAGGGTGCCAGTGTGGTTTTAACAATTTTGAGAACAACTTCTTGTGGGTCAGGCAGACCTTCGTGAAAAAGAAAAATTCCGAGTAATCCCACCAATGTTGATGCTCCCAAGGCCAATGACATCCAGCTCATACCTAAGTATTTTGCTTTGTTCATCTCGCTTACGTGTCGGATTCCCATAAACTTCGTTAGGATATGTGGTTGTCCAAAGTAACCAAGCCCCCATCCAGCGGCGATCACAAAGATTTTCCAAAGGGTAAGAGCTTTAACATCTGGCAATAGTGAAGTGGAAAGTGTTTTTGCAGATACGGCTTGTATTACAGGGTGGATACCTCCGATCTCCATCAAAAGATAACAAGGAATGAAGACAATGACCCCGAGCAAGAAAAATCCCTGAAATAGATCGATCCAGGCAATAGTGCAATAGCCGCCCGTAAAGACATAAACAACAACAATCAGTAGTCCAATGATAATGCCTAGATTGTAACTCAACCCAAATAGAGATTCTACTAAGACCCCCATCGCTACGATGCCCGACGAAATATAGAAAGTAAAAAAGAGTATGGACATGATGCCAGAAACCAAACGAAGGCTCCCAGAGGCATCGTTAAAGCGGTTTTCAAAATATGAGCTAATCGTAAGGCTTCCGAGCTGTTCTGTCGCAATGCGTAGACGAGGAGCTACAAAATGCCAATTGAGAAACATACCCACTGTAAGGCCAATGGCTGCCCAAGCTGCAAACATTCCTTGACTTAGGACGAGAGCAGGATAGCCTAGAAAGAGCCAGCTACCCATGTCGCTTGCTTGCGCTGAGAGAGCTGTTAGCCAGAAATTTAAAGAACGATTTCCAAGAAGAAAATCAGTATTAGATCTTTGTTTGCGATAAGAAAAGAATGCAATCAGAAGGATCAAGGCAAAATATCCGCAGAATGTGATGAGTTCAATGTTCATAGAAATCCCGAAAATTCGAATACGTAGAATTTAGAATAGTTTTTTGCCAGTAGGCAAAAAACAAAAATGTCATTAGTTGAATTTAGAACTGTAAGTAAGAGCTTGGTAATAACCCCGAACGGGGGAAAAACGGTGGGTAACATACGACAGAGGTGGACGTGGAACGTAAAGGATTTTTCATGTTGATCCATCAGAAGCTAATCACGGCTTCTTGTAACCCCGACTGTTATATATGAATCGATATTTTGCGAACAATAAACTTTTTTAAAACGAAATGGAAGAAGGCGATAATTCCAGACAGAGATTTAGGTTTTTTACGTAGGTCTCTTATTCTCAGGAAGAAAAGTCAGAGCTTTCGAATGGAGTGATGATTTGGTTGAAAAGAGTACGATTTATTAAATTATCTTATTTCTGTTTTTTAAAATCACTTCGACGCGCAGCTTTTACGAAGGTTTTTTCTTACATAAAAATGTCGATAGTGCTAACCGGTTAATTAAAATAAATCTCTTTTTATATGCGACAATTTTTGGATGGTTTTTCGACAAAATCTTTTGGCAGCTTTGGGTGCATGTTGGTTCTCATGTGTTCATGCGAAAAAGAAACCCCGCCTCCAATGCCTCCTGTGCCGATCACTGCAGTGCACGTGATCCCTCAAAACATTCCGGCCAATTTTGAATATGTGGGTGTGGCAGAGAGTTCTCACATCGTTGAGCTACGTGCCCGTGTTGAAGGATATCTGGAGAAAATTGGATATCAAGAGGGTGGCCTTGTTCATGCAAATGACGTCATGTTTGTTCTCGATCAACGCCCTTTTGTCGCAGCTTTAGACATGGCAAAAGGAGATTTAGCACGCCAAGAAGCTCTTCTTTGGAATGCGGAGCAAAGTAAAAATCGAATGGTTCCTCTTTATAAGCAAAATGCTGTGAGTCAAAGAGATTTAGACGATGCGCTCGCTCAAGAGTTGGCTGCCAAAGCAAGCGTCATGACAGCCCAAGCCAATGTAGCTCAAGCTAAGCTAAATTTGGAATTCGCTTCAATAGAGGCGCCTGTAACTGGGATGGCAAGTAAAGCTATTTTTAGAGAGGGAGCGCTGATATCTCCAGGGCCCAATAGCTTACTTACGAATATTTATGTGATTGATCCTATATGGGTGAATTTTAGTGTTTCTGAAGGAGATATATTAAAGGCCAGAAAAGAAATTAGTGAAAAACGTTTGCTTTACCCGGAGGGTATGCAGTTTTCGATTGAAGTGGTTATGGCAGATAATAGCACGATGCCGGCAGCAGGAAAAATTGACTTTACAGATCCTGCTTTGCAGCAGAGCACAGGTACGATGCTAGTGCGTTCTATTTTAGCCAATCCACTTGGATGGTTAAGACCGGGACAGTTTGTGCGGGTAGTTGTCAAAGGAGCTACTAGACCTAATGCGATCATTGTCCCACAAACAGCTGTCTTACAAGGGCAAAATGGAACGTTTGTTTATGTAGTGACCAAAGATGGTAAGGCTGCGATTCGTCCTGTAGATCTTGGTGACTGGTATAAGGATTATTGGATCATCAATTCCGGACTAGCAAAAGGGGATATTGTGATTGCACTGGGGATCAATCGGGTGCAAAACAATACGCCTGTCGTTGTGAAAACATGGATGCCTAGTACCCCAGCAGAAGGTACTGATCAAGAGTTGCAAGAAGACAGTTTAGGGTTTTAAGAGATACATGATTTCTCGGTTTTTTATTAATCACCCCATTTTTGCCAGCGTGATCTCGATTGTCATAGCATTTGCTGGGTTTTTAGCTATGCACACGTTGCCTATTGAACAGTATCCGAATATCACTCCACCATTGATTCAAGTGACAGCTACGTACAATGGCGCTAGTGCCGATACTATGGCAAATGATGTTGCCTCACCATTAGAACAGCAGATTCTTGGTGTCGAGGATATGATCTACATGTATTCACAGAATTCCTCCACAGGCAATATGACCTTAGATGTCTATTTTGCTATCGGTAGTAATGCAAATATGGACCAGGTCAATGTACAGAATCTCGTGAATCAGGCGACCTCTCAATTGCCGCAAACTGTGCAGCAAGAGGGGATTATCATTAATAAACAGACCCCGAATATCTTACTCATCGTAGCTCTTCAATCTCCGGAAGGAATCTACGACCAAGAGTATATTAGTAACTACGCCAATATCAACGTCGTCAATGAATTAGAGCTTCTTCCGGGGATTAGTAATATTAGTGTGATAGGGCAGCGCAATTATTCTATGCGGATTTGGCTTAGACCAGATTTGATGGCGCAAATGGGGCTGACTACGACAGATGTTATTGCTGCTGTCAGTGAGCAGAATAAAGATTTTGGTATAGGGCAACTAGGACAAGAGCCCAATATTCGGCCAGTTTCCTTGACAATTCCTATGACAGCTCAAGGGAGATTAAGTACCCCACAGGAGTTTGAGAACATCGTCCTTCGAGCAGATCTTAGTGGTTCCATGGTGCTCCTAAAAGATATCGCGACAGTAGATCTTGGAGCACAAAACTATACAGTAGATGGTGCTGTCAATGGACAGCCTACAATGATTCTAGCTGTCTATCAAGAATATGGAGCCAATGCTCTTGATGTGGCGAATTCTATCCGAACTACAATGGCCCGTATCTCCAACAATTTTCCAAAAGGGTTAGAATATTCTATTCCTTATGATACAACGCTGTTTATCAAATCATCGATTGCCGAGGTGATTCGTACGATTTTCGAAGCTGCTATTCTCGTTGTTCTCGTTGTATTTATTTTTCTGCAAAGTTCTCGTGCTACATTGATACCGGTGATTGCTTTGATCGTATCTATTACTGGGGCGTTTGCTGGGATGTATATTCTTGGATTTTCCATCAACACTTTGACGTTATTTGGCATGGTACTAGCTATCGGTATTGTTGTGGATGATGCGATTGTCGTTGTTGAAAACGTCGAAAGAAATTTACGCGTATTCAAGTTATCCCCAAAAGAAGCAGCCCAAAGAGCTATGGATGAGGTGACAGGGCCTGTCATTGCAATTGTCTTTGTTCTTTGCGCTGTGTTTATCCCTATAGCCTTTTTAGGTGGCATTGCGGGGCAGTTGTATAAACAATTTGCTATCACGATTGCAATCTCTGTCTTTTTTTCTGGGTTGGTGGCTCTGACATTGAGTCCGGCACTTGCTGCAATCATTTTAAAACCTAAGGAAAAAGAGAATAGGATAGCCACCTGGTTTAACAATGGGTTAATGAGAACGACGGAAGGGTACCTACGTATCGCAGCATGGCTAATCCGTTGTCGTTACGTTAGCCTTGCTATTTTTGGCATTGTGCTTGTGACGCTAGTCTATTTTTTTAAAGTGACTCCTACAAGCTTTGTTCCTAATGAGGATCAAGGGTATTTGATAGCTATAGCAAATCTTCCAGATGCGGCGAGTCTGAATCGAACTGCTGAAGTAGATAAGCAAATCGAAGAAATCGCTTTGAAACATCCTGGGGTAGATAAAGTCATTGCGCTGACAGGATTTAGTATCATAGAGAGTCTTGATCGAACAACGATGGGAACGAACTTTATCATGCTGAAAGATTGGAAGTATCGCAAAAATAAGAAATTACATGCGAATAGCATTCTGGAAGATCTCCATAGAGAATTCAACGCGATAGAAGACGCACAAATCATGCTGACTAATCCTCCAGCCATCCAAGGATTGGGAACTGTAGGAGGATTTGAATTTTGGGTGGAGAATCGTGGTGATGGAGGTGCCAAGGCATTAGAGCAAGCACTGCAAGCATTGATTGCCAAAGCACAAGAGAGGCCAGAGTTGTCCCCTTTACATACGACAGCACAATTTAATAATTTACAGTTCTACGTTGATCTGGATCGATATAAAGCTAAAGCTCTAGGAGTTTCTGTGGGGGATGTCTTTGAAGCGCTCCAGACGCTTCTAGGTTCTGTCTATGTGAATAATTTTAATAAGTTTGGAAGAGTGTATCAGGTCATTGTACAAGCACAACCGCAGTTTCGAGAGAAATTAGAAAATCTAGGGGACATGTATGTTCGTTCATCTCTGAATGAGATGGTTCCATTAAAATCACTGATTACAGTCACCCCGACAAGAGGACCTAATCTTGTCAGTCGATTCAATGACTTTACTGCGGCAGAAATCATTGGAAATCCCGCCCCAGGCTACACCTCAGGACAGGCGATTCAAGCATTAGAAGAGGTTGCAAAAGAGGTGCTTTCTTCGGATATGAATTACGGATGGAGCGGAGAGGCGTATCAAGAGATCGCTACAGGAGGGACCTCCTCTTTTGTTCTCTTTGTTGGGTTGCTTATGGTTTTTCTCATTTTATCCGCTCTTTATGAGAAATGGTCTTTACCGCTTGCGGTGATCATGGCGGTCCCCTTTGGCGCCCTGGGTGCTTTTATCGCTATTTGGATCAAAAGTATGTCCAATGATGTCTATTTTCAGATTGGTCTTGTCACGTTGATTGCATTGTCGGCAAAAAATGCCATTTTAATCGTGGAATTTGCTGTCCTTAAATACAAAGAAGGTCTTTCCGTCACGGAAGCTGCAATAGAAGCGGCGAGGTTGCGATTTAGAGCCATCATCATGACATCGCTAACTTTTATTTTCGGGGTTCTTCCCCTCGTCTTAAGTTCTGGAGCTGGAGCGGCAAGCCGACATTCAGTCGGAGTTGGGGTCATGGGTGGAATGATCGCAGCAACGATTCTAGCTCTATGTTTTGTTCCCTTTTTCTTTACATTATTATTTAGACCGCCAAAGGATAAACAACCTAAACCATGAAGAGACAATGGATTTTCTGTATAGGGGCATTGGTGGTGCAATCATGTACTTTGCATCCAAAGTATTCACGACCCAATATGCCCATACCTTCAGAATGGCGTATTCCTACAGATTCTTCAGATTTGGCAGATTTATGTTGGTGGAAGCAATTTGGAGATCCGGTTCTCGATCATTTGATTGATGAAGCTTTATTGCATAACCAGGATCTTAAAGTAGCGATTCATACTGTTGATGAGTATATCGCTAAACTGGGCATTGCTCGTTCCTATCTATATCCCCAATTGAATGGAACGGCCTCAGGAGAGAGAGAGAAAACATCTGTCAATGCACAACCGCTTTTACCGGGACAAAGTACTATTGGTAATGCCTATACCTTGTTGTTGAATGCATCATATCAGGTAGACATTTGGGGGGAATTTCGTAGTGCGACGGAAGTAGCTCTAGCCAACCTCCTCTCCCAGATAGAAACTAGACGAACAGTTGTTCTTACCTTAGTGAGTGCTGTTGCAACGAGCTATATTCAACTTAGGCAGTATGACAAGCAATTAGTGATCGCCAATGAAACATTAGATTCTAGGAATCAATCTTTTGCTCTAGCAAAAACACGGTACGAATTAGGGCTGACCTCCGATATGGAAGTGCAACAGGCACAAGCTGAACAGGAATTTGCACAGGTGGAAATTGATCGGTTAGAAATTGCAGTGGCCCTGGAGGAAGATTTACTATCAGTTTTGATTGGAAAAGCACCCACTTCGATACAAAGAGGTAAGATTCTCGATGAAATCATTGTGCCGCCTTCAGTGCCGATGGACCTTCCCTCAGCATTGCTCAATCAGCGGCCTGATATTTTAGCAGCGGAGCAAAACCTGATCGCGGCCAATGCACAAATTGGAGTGGCTAAGGCACAGTTTTTCCCACAAATCAACCTCACGAGTTTCTATGGAACCGAAAGTTCTGCATTGAATAATCTCTTCACAAAGCCCTCTAGCGTTTGGCAATACGGAGCAAATCTTCTACAAGAGATTTTTACAGGGGGATATCTCACTAGCAATCTCAGGTTGACAGAGGCGCAAAAGATGGCACTACTTCATCAGTATGAAGCTACCATTCTCAACGCCTTTAAAGAAGTGAATGATGCAATGATCGCTCACAAAATCACCACACAACTTGTCGAGGTGTTAAGAGAGCGCGTTGCTACCCTTGCTGAATATTTTCATCTAGCTACATTGAGATATGAGGATGGATTGACCGATTATTTGACCTATCTGGACGCAGAGCGGCAGCTATTCACAGCGCAACTAGACTACGCGCAGGCACAGGGAGATAACTTTGTAGCGCTCATTGATATTTACAAAGCACTCGGTGGAGGATGGGTAACAGAAGCAGATACCTATGCAGAAAAATCAGAAGAGACTCCAAGCGCATCAGAACTCCCAACACGTCTTGATTCTGGCTATTGACATCTAAGCTCTAGTAGAGGAAACTATTCGGGCTTGTTCAACAGGAGAATGTCATGGCTATCAAATTATTTAGAGATACTGTCAATGATCTACGAAATCCTAAACCCTATTTCCCTGTAGCAACGGAGTGCAAAGGTGCGCTTAATCTCTTCATAGGAGCGATGCAGTTTACAACAGGTCAGTTCATGAAGTTAAGTAGCACTCCTAAGTACCATACAACGCTTTCAGCAAGGCATGTGACTATAGGTACCGATGCTATGAAACAAGGAGTCAAAGAGCTGCTTCCTGGGCTTATTAGCTTTCTTGTTACTAGTACGACAGGTTCTCGAAGTTGGATTCATCTTTCTTCAGGTAAAGGTCCGAATAAAGCTTAAAGAACTAGGGTTTACTATGAGTGTAACAGAAACCTCCCCATTTTCTAAATCGCTTGCTGCTTTGCGCAATGGAGCTGTCATTATGGCAGCTCAAGCGCTACCTGTTACCGCTTTGAATCGAGTCAGTGTTGTTTGTTGTCACGATGACCTTCCAGCACGCAAAGCGTGTCAAAAAATTTTTAGCGGACAAGTGGATCATAGCACTCCATCTATGCGACATTTTGGCAAGGGATTGACAGGGCATCTTGTCAAAGAAAGCTCTAGACTTCTTTATAAGGTAGGAGGATTAGCTTTGTTAAAGCCTCGTCTTGAAAGAGAGTTTCAAGCTACCTCAACTCCGTATGGAACTCTAAAGGCAAGTCTTGTTTTTTCAGGAGCTTTAGCTTGCGCAGAGATCACTATTAATCCCGCAGACACGTGGAGAACAGTGTTGCAATCTGGAAAAACCATCAAGGCCTCTCTGAAGCCAGGTCAATCTGCTTTAGCACATTTGTACGCAGGTTCTGCAGCAAATGGAATACGCCAATTTGGAACATGGTGGATATTTTCCATGACAGAGAGCGTTTGTAACAAGATTGTAAAAAAAACTACAGATTTAGATCCTCATGCCTTACCTGGAATGATTGCAAAATCTTGGCCTCAAGCGGCCATTCTTACTTCTGGGGTATACTTGTTTGAACGAGTAAAGAACGAGCTGCAATACCGTCCTTTCTTAAGGGAAGAAGCTAATAAAACCAAAGACTCCTGCTACGCTGTAGCGATAAAACACATACAGAAGACACAAGGGTATCGGGGATTTATGAGAGGTTTTGCAGCTAAAACATGGAGTAATGCCATCTTAGTGTTTGGCGCTAATCTGCTGCTTGAACAGGGAAGACGGGATCTAAAATCGACGAACCCTTAGATTTTAAACAGCTTCTAAGACCCCAGAGTTCCTTTTCTACATCCTTCAAGATGCGCATAATATTGTTGTCCGATTTTGAGCCGTGCCCCTTTTTCTTAATTACTGAGGGAGTATGCGTAGGCGCTCCAGACCAATATCAATGAGGTCATCAATAGTTTTGCTGACAGATTTATGCGTGGTCGTAGCTACTCTGGCGATATTGTAGTGACGTTCACTGGTGGTTCTATAAGCGATATTTCCTTTGAAGTGTTCTTTTTTAATCGGTTCTGGAACAGGTTCCTTATTTTTTAGATAGAGCCGCACAGCGCCTTCAATGGCTTCTTTGATTTCTCTCATCGGGAGTGAGGTGTGATTGCAGATCAAAAAGCCAATCCCGGTATTTCCAGGAATTGGGTCTGTGAAATGCAGGGTGTTCCGGCATGATAATAGTATAATCCATATCAAAGGTGACCAAAGTGGTCTCGTCAGCCTTGTCTAACCATTGTTTTACATCGTCTAGTGAGAGTGCTTCGTAGATTTCAGCATAGGATGACGTAGTAAAAAACAGCGCTAAGATAAAAGAAAGAATAGCTCGTAACATGGAAAACTCCTGAAATGAGGATGAATGATTTTGGCATAAGCATTCATTCCAGCCAATAATAGATCGTTTTTCGGAAACTAGAGATTGTTCAAGGGGTATATTTTCAGTGGACAAAGTGGAAGATCTCCGCTTATCTTAGCTCTAAAATCTTAGTTTTAAGTTCTAGGTCTAGGTAGAATAAGGATGATTTTTCCTATGATAACAACTCCTTTAGCATCTCAGAGAGTTCCCTCAGAAGAAGCGGTGTGTGTAGAAAAACTTCTTTTGACAGAGTCTCTATGTTTTTCTGCAGATCGATTTGGCCACAATATGCAGCTACAGTCGTCAAATGCTTTTGAAGAAGCAGCGCAAGATAGAGAAGCCTTTTGGGCCAAGCAAGCTAAGAATCTTGATTGGTTTCGTCTTTGGGACAAGGTTCTTGAATGGGAGCCTCCTTATGCGAAATGGTTTGTAGGCGGCAAGCTGAATGCCTGTTACAACTGCCTTGATCGGCATATGACCACTTCTGTTCGTCAAAAAACAGCTCTGATTTGGGAGGGGGAAAGAGGAGAGGAGAGAACATTCACTTATGAAGAGCTCTATAGAGAGGTCAATCGATTTAGCAATGTGCTTAAAGGGTTGAACATTCAAAAAGGAGATAAAGTAGCTATATACCTTCCCATGGTGCCTGAGGCAGTAGTTGCAATGCTAAGTTGTGCTCGTATTGGTGCGGTCCACACTGTGGTATTTGCGGGCTTTTCTGCAGACTCTTTAAAAGATAGGCTCATAGATTCTGAGGCCAAGCTATTGATTACAGCCGACGGTGGGTACCGCAAAGGTAATATCATCCCTCTCAAAGAGACAGCGGACGTATCTGTAGAGGAGGTGTCTAGCTTGCAGAATATAATTGTGTTGAAACACACAGGACTCCCCGTCAACATGCACCTTCATAGAGACTATTGGTATGATCAGCTCATGAAGGATGCATCACTGGAATGTCCTCCCGAAGAGATGGAAGCCGAAGATGTGTTGTACATCCTGTATACTTCCGGCACTACGGGAAAACCAAAAGGAATCATTCACACGACGGGTGGCTACATGGTGGGAGTTACAATGACCACGCGGTGGGTATTTGATGTTCAGCCACAAGATGTTTACTGGTGTACAGCGGACATTGGTTGGGTCACTGGTCATAGTTATGTAGTATATGGGCCCCTCTCCAACGGTATGACACAGCTCATCTATGAGGGGGCACCTGACTGGCCAGAACGGAACCGTTTTTGGAAACTTATTGAAAAATATGGAGTAACGATTCTCTACACAGCCCCTACAGCTATTCGTACATTCATGAAATGGGGGGAAGAGTGGATCAAAGGATATGACTTATCCTCTTTACGCCTTTTAGGCTCGGTTGGGGAACCCATTAATCCTGAGGCTTGGATGTGGTATTACACTCATATTGGCCAGGAAAAATGCCCTGTTATCGATACATGGTGGCAAACAGAAACGGGGAGTATTATGATAGCACCGATTCCAGGTCTAACTCCTCTAAAACCTGGAAGTGCGACGATGCCCTTGCCTGGTGTCGATATGAGGATTGTAAATGACACAGGAGAAACCTCTTCTTCAGGGTATCTCACAATCACTGCTCCATGGCCTTCTATGTTACGAGGCATTCACAAAGACCCAACCCGATATGAGGAAACCTATTGGAAACAATGGGCTGGAGGACATTACTTTACTGGGGATGGAGCCAAAGTAGATGAGGATGGGTATTTTTGGCTTATGGGGCGTGTCGACGATGTGATCAACGTCTCAGGGCACCGATTGGGAACAATGGAGATTGAAAGTGCCCTCGTAGATCATCTAAGCGTGGCCGAAGCAGCGGTGATTGCTACTTCTCATGCAGTGAAAGGACAAGCTATTGTAGCTTTTGTGACCCTAAAAGAGAAGAGCACTATCCATGACCATTTGGAAAATGCGCTGAAGCAACACGTAGTGAAAAAGATTGGAGCTATCGCGAGGCCTGAACGAATCCTCTTTATTTGCGATCTTCCAAAAACTCGAAGCGGCAAAATCATGAGACGCTTGCTTAGAGATATTGCAGAAGGACGTGTCATAGGAGATGTGACGACCTTATCCGATCCATCGACTATTAGTGAGATTAAGGGAAAATACCAAGAGGATTTCCCATAAATCACCACAAGATCAAAGAGCGATATGCAATATTCATACCCCCCAAAAAGAAATCACACCGCTTGCAACGCCTTGTGTAAACAGTAACATCAATGTATTTCTAAGTGCTCGTCACCTATCTTTCGGGTAGGCTCCCTTGTTTAGTGTAAAAGGGATGGTTTCTGAGCACGAAAGACTCCGGTGAGAAGCTCGCGGGAGGCAAAGGCATCACGTTGAAATCCCCAGCTTTCAAGGGAATAGAGATAGTTAGATTCGCCAAATTGCTCTGTGATCTTACCAGCTAGGTTTTTAATGGTATCTATGTTCTCCTGAGAGATCTGCGCGTGATCAAGAGACGTATCTGTTAAGGAGATATCGACAAATCCAGCATTTTCTAGAAATTGGGTATATTCGGCTGGAGTGATTAAGCAAAATGCCACCTCATCCATTTCCATCATTTTTTTTGTATTAGCGCTGTAGTTAGGACTAGCATGCATCCAATCCATAATGAGGATTTCTCCACCGGGTTTAAGAACACGGTAGATTTCTTTGAAATAGGCAGCTTTGTATTCAAGAGGCACATGGAGAATGGATTCTTTGCTAAAGATAAGATCGAATGTATGGTCCTCAAATTGCTTTAGGTGGATTGGATTTTCCATAAGCACAAAGGAGACCGTACCTTTAAGGTGTACTTGCACTTCAGAGAGATTATCGTTGGATCGTTTAACCATCATTTTCTGTGGATCTATACCAACGATCTCCACTTCATGGTGCGTTGCCAAATAGAGATCGACAGCTCCAAGTCCTGAGCCGAGATCTAATAGTTTGGATTGGTTCAAGGCAACCCCTTCAAATAGTTTATCAATGAAAGCATTGCCCCCTTGGGAAAGGAATCCCTTACCGTAGACCATCTCTACTAGGGTAATGAAATCATCGTCATAGCCTTGGGAAGCTGTTTTTATTTGAGTAGTGGTGCCTTGTATAGACATAACGACCAGGTTTGTTAGTAGAAATGAGAGATGCTTTATGATGATTCCCTTAACTAAAATAGAACACCTCTCTCAAGAAACAGCTTTTACTGTAATGAGTGGCCAATACTTGTAGGTATACCCAACGGTGTAACAAGGGCTTCTAGAGTACCTTGTACTCAGACTGTCTCATCAGACAGTGAAGTCAGGCTAGCGCGTAGTGGGATTTATAGTCGATCAAATTTAATCGACTATAAACAAGAAACACCTCGTAATCTGCCCTGAAGAGTGCATTACAAGATTCTATTGAGCATAGAGATTTTGATGCTTGCCATGACAGACTCGCTGATGATGGGATATATTTTCATCTCTATAGGTTTCTAGGATTTTGAAAGGAGAAAGTGAAATAGAGGATAAAGTTTTCTTTTGATAGTTTTTTTGCTACGGTGGGCGAAACAGGCGAGAGTAGGTGCTTTGGTTAAGGGGGATGAACATGAAAAATAGAATACACATGCATCATGTAAAATGCATTGTAGGTGCCATTGCAACAACTCTTATGCTGCATCCAGTACCGCTCATAGCTCAAGAGACCCCTGCGCAAACCAAGGCAGTTGAAGAGTGGACCTATTCTCTTGCTCTGCAAGCAGCGACATGGGGGGCTCCGCTTGTCACTATGTATGCTCTACGTTACAACGATGCAGTTGGGCCAAATGCCAAAGCACGTCCCAACACGATCTGGTGTATGGAGAACATTTCTACTCCAGAGTTATCGAAAGAGGCGGGCTATGTTACACCTAATGTCAATGTGATCTATGGTTTTGGTTTTATGGATCTTCGTACCGAGCCGATCATTCTCGAGGTGCCCGACTCAATGGGTCGTTATTACATGATCGAGATCGTAGATATGTGGACCAATGCTTTTAGTTATATTGGTGGTAAGGCTACAGGTTACAGGGGTGGTAAGTTTGCTCTGGTTGGACCTGGATGGAAGGGGGAGATTCCCCCGAGTATCCAACGCATAGATTGTCCAACGTCGTGGGTTCTTATTCAGCCTAGAGTTCACATCTATGCGAAAGGGGTTCTCGATCTTCTTGGTGCTAAAAAAATTCTCAATGCGATTAAGCCTACAGGCTTAGCTTCTTTTACAGGAAAGCCACCTCCAATTTCACCTCACTACAACTACTTGGCTCCAGAACCTATCCATGCCGATTTACCTGTCAGTGTGTTGAAATATAAAGATCCAAACCAATTTTGGGATCTCCTTATGTCGGCAATGAATGAAAATCCTCCTCCAGAGGATCAGATTAATGCGCTACTTCCTATGTTTAAACCTTTAGGACTTGAGTTATATAAAACTTGGGATCGATCTAAGTTAACACCTCAAGTGCTCGAGGTTATGAGTAGAGCTGCTGGCACCATTGGAACCCTTCTCGATAGGTTGCCTTTAGAGACGATGTATCAAGGTGCCTTCATTCCCCCTCCGACAATTGGTGATTTTGGAACGGATTATAAAACAAGAGCCATCGTCGGGCGTGTTGGACTTACAGCGAATACTCCAGAAGAATCGGTTTATTGGATGTACTCTCTAGATACTCAAGGCAATGTGTTGACTGGTGAAAATAGATACACGATGCTCTTCAAGCAAGAAATTCCCTTCTATACACCTGGATTTTGGTCGATCACTATGTATGATGCTGAGAATAACTATACCGTGCCCAATCCGATCCATCGTTACATGCTTGGCAGTGATAGCTCTGGTGTGAAGAAAAATCCAGATGGTTCTTTTACGCTTTATATGCAGAGACAAAATCCAGGGAAAGAAATGGAATCGAATTGGCTTCCTGCTCCTTCAGGAAGATTCCATCTTATTCTTCGTGCCTATCCGCCAAAACCAGAAATCATTCGCCTTCTCACAGATGCGACATCTTGGCCTATCCCTGTTGTTGAAAAGTTAAAGGGTGAATATTTTGACTAAGAGACTATCCACAAGCTTTATGTCGTCGATTCGACGGAGATCTAGTTTGTGGGTAGTCCATTGAGTGATCCTGCCACCATTCTCTAGACAAGAAGAACATAGACAGAAACAATAGAAGAGCAAAAGGAAATGTCTATGAAAAGCCAAAGAAAATATGATCGAGAGTTTAAAATAAATGCCGTAAAGCTCTACCGAGAGAGCGGTAAAACCTTGGAGGAGGTGGGAAAGGATTTAGGGATTCCCAAGACGACCCTTTATGCTTGGGTGGAGGAATTTAAAGAGCATGGGGAGAATAGCTTTCCTGGCTCTGGAATTTTAAAGCCATGTAATGAAGAGCTCTATCGGTTAAAGAGGCAGCTTGCAGATGTGACAATGGAGCGAGATA
>JAGXTH010000009.1 GCA_018333475.1 Simkania sp.
GAAAAGAGGAAAGGACTCATGAGCGAGAACTGAAAGGATGCAGCTGCCCGCAAGAGGGCATTTTTGGCGAGAAAAACAGAGATCTTGTCGCATTTTGGCTGAAAATGGAAATGACAAGCGAATCAGAGGGACCATTTTACATTACAAAACCCGACGAAGGAGGGTTTTGCAATCGGTTCCCTAAAGAAACCTTTTTCGATTTCTCTAGTCTAAGAAAATTTCTAACAAAATCTAATTTTCTTAGAGTTTTCAACGCTCACTATTTAAGTTATCAACAATGTTTCATTCTCATCGATAACTAGCTGTATTCCACGATAACAGAATCAATGCAAAACACTGGAAATAAACAACTTAACTATCTCTCCATAGAGCAGATTAAGCGTAGATAAAGAATCGTAATATCAACAATTTATCAACACCTTTTCCACAAATGCTCTTTTAGTCTACAATCGCCAGCATGTTACGAAAATCCAAACAAATCTTCTTCCACATCTACCGACGATTTCAACGCAAACGACGCCATTTGAGTGGAGATGCTCAAACAGAGTTGCGCACCTGTCTTAAGCACTTAGAAACTGCCTTGATGAATTCTGATCGAGCTAATGTGGCGCTTTATACTCAACAGGCCAAACAGCTGTCCGCAAAATACTTGAAAAAGAGCTCTTTTGAACAAGTCATCGATCTTTTCCTTTCTTTATCTTTTGCACTCGTTATCGCCATTGTCGTAAGACAAGTATGGTTTGAACTTTATGAAATCCCAACGGGCTCAATGCGCCCTACATTAAAAGAACAAGATCGCTTGGTCGTCTCTAAGACAACCTTTGGGATAGACTTCCCCTTAAAAGCTAAACATCTCTATTTCGACCCTTCATTGGTCAAACGCAATGGCATTGTGACCATGACCAGTGATCAAATGGATATTCCCGATGCGGATACACGTTATTTTTATCTTTTTCCTGGAAAAAAACAATTTGTTAAACGCTTAGTAGGCAAACCTGGAGATTTGCTCTATTTTTACGGTGGAAAGATCTATGGATTTGATGCCCAGGGTAATGATATTTCACAAGAATTACAACCAGACTCCCTCGAGCTCATCGACCACATCCCCTTTTTACGTTTTGAGGGCCAACTTTCCTTCCCCTCTCCAGCTGTTAACAATATCTACCCTACAATGATCTTACATCAAATGGGGGAACCTGTAGCGCTTCTTTCCGCTTCGAGCGGAGGAAAATTGCTCCCCCTTTCCATGTTTCACGATGAGGCGTTTCCTATGCCAAAGGAATATGGATCTTTGTGGGGAATCGATAACTTTGCAATGACCCGCCTCCTGTCTAAAGAAGAAGCTTCCCTAACGGGCGCTCCTCCCACCGAAGATGCTATCCTTTACCTTGAACTCACTCATCATCCTCGTCTTGATCATCTTAGACTAGTACGTGACTTTCAAGGCCGTTTACGCCCAGGATTTCATTATGAGGTTTCCTATGCTCCATTAGGAAATCAGGATATTAAGACTCTCTTTGCCAATCTTTACACTGCGCGTTTTCGAGTCAAAAATGGCATGGTGACACGCTATGCTATGGCTCCAGAACCCATACCGTCTCAACTTGTACCACGCCTTCCAGATGTACCAGATGGGACATACGAGTTTTACTACGGAAAAGCCTATCGGATTGGTTGGCAAGGAATCGCTACTGCATTGCCACAAAACCACCCTCTATATTTACAAACTCCGGAACGATTGCTTCTATGGTTTAATTTAGGACTCGATTTTAATAACCTATACAAGCCCTCAAACCACACAGCACTTTCCCCCAACCGTTACACCTATTTTCGCGATGGCAACTTTTTTGTGATGGGGCAGCCTCTCTGGAGTAAACAAGATCCATCCTTGAATTCTTTTGTAGAAAAAGAAAAGGCTCTTGCTACCAGCGGCAGCTATCTTCCCTTTATAGATTCCGGCCCCCCTTCAAAAGAACTCTTAGGAATGTATGGATTAAAAATCCCTCCAAAGAAATATCTCTTGCTGGGCGATAACCACGCTATGAGTGGCGATAGCCGGGTATTTGGACTCGTGCCTGAAGGAAACCTCCGAGGAGCCCCTAACCTTATTTTTTGGCCCTATGGGAAGCAATGGGGTCCGCCTAACCAACCTTCTTATCCTTGGTTAACATTACCCAATATCATAGTATGGACCCTAGCCCTGGTCATTTTTACCATCTGGACTATGATCCACCGCCGTCGAACTAGACTTCCTGTAAAGGAATTATAATAATCTATCCCCCTTATCTTATACCAAACGCAATAAATAATTTCACATTTGAGCCGCGTCAAAGCGCCGAAAATCGGCGATCGTAAACGGCATTGTATTGCATTAATACTATGCTGTTTATGATCGTCAATTTGTCGACAGCTTTCACGCAGCTCAAATATGAAATTATTTATTGCGTTTGGTATTACTTGCGCTGAAAAAACACGCTCTTTCAGAGGGGCTTGCAAGAATAGAGCTCTGATATATGCTGAAAGTTAATGAAATACGCTGCGGCCATAAGTCAGATCGCAAAGCACTACATTTGGGCATTATAGGCAACTTAAATCAGCGGCGCATGACTCTTTTCTAGCATTGAGGGTTCTGGTTGTTGACTTACTGCAGGCATACGACCAAACCTTTTCAAGGTTCCAAAATGGGAACACAAAGCAGAAAAAAACGAGCTGTTTTCGTAATAAGGAACCCCAAATTGCAACGCTATGGATTGAACAATCGGGGAAATCTTACGCAGGTGGATATGACAAATATGAGGAAAAATATGATGCTCTACTTGATGATTTAACCCACCAAATAAAAAATCAACGACCCGACTCTTTGTTGCAAAATTAGAAGTGGTCATCAACTGGTGCTTAACAAAACTGTTCTCCATTTTTCCTTCGAGATTTGGCAAAGGAAAAGCGACATTTTTTACAATATGTGCAAGCTGAAAAACAATAGTTAATATAAGCCCCATTGTAGACAGAAGGCATATATACCCTGTAATGACCTGCCAAACAGGCACAGATAATACTATCATTGGAATGACGAGAAACAGGGCAATATGAGTGAATTTTAACAGAATCATCATGATGGCTTCCATCACTGACAACTTTCCCTGACCAATTTGTTTGTTTTTAAAATTCTGATAAATCCTTTTTGTATCGGAATAATATACCCAACGGATGAGGTTTAGGCTATATAAGAAAGGAGCATACCAGTGTTGAAATCGATGAAACGATCTGTGGGGTGCATTCGGACAGATTCTAAGCAGGATTGGCACGTCTAAATCTGCATCATGCTCGACGATATTCGTAAATGTATGGTGGTCCACTGTATGTTCTTTTTTCCAATAGAACGAACTTGCACCACATAAGTCCATAAGAAATCCTAGAGCCCTATTTCCAGGAGCGCTCTTTAAATATGCGCCATGCAAAGCATCATGCGCAATATTCATCGTACCAATGGCAATGAGAAATCCTATGAAGATATAAAGTATAATAACTCCACCTCCACTCAAGATATCGGCGAGTAATGCCGCGTAAGCAAGCACCACCAAACTCATCCAAAATACGGACTTCATATACATGAAAATATTAGCTTTATGGGATATCTTATTTTCTAAGAAAAATTGATTCACTGCTTTTTTTAATACTGAATAGAAATCAGACTCTTCTTCTTTTTTAAAATGGATTTTTTTTAATTCAGCAGTCATTATTTCCTCATTTTCATAGAAACCAAAAACTAAACGAATTGTCAGGTATGTATTATGTTGGGGCCTAAGATTACTTAAAAGCAACCTTCTTTATCAGATGATGGCCAAACCGGGGTACATTTCTTGCATTTCCCACCATAAAACCATTAGAAAAATATTTAATTCCAGCCACATTACCATCTTGATAAAATCTTCTTACCCATCAGTTTTAAAATATTTAGCATATTTTAGGTGTTGTCCCTCTTTCCATGGACAGTAGCTATTACAAAATTCAATCCGTTCACGCAAAGATGGGTGGGTACCACGCCAAAGTGTATAGAAAATTCCAGGACTAGGGTTAGCTAAATTTTGATGTTGTAAGGCGATAAAGGCCTCTGCTGCAGCTTGGTTATTTTGCGTAATCTCTAAACCAAAGCGATCTGCTTCGTGCTCCATACGACGAGAAATATCATTGATAATTGGTGTAGCGAGAAACATAAAAGCATTAGCTAAAAAAAGAAGAAGCGGCACTGAAGCAATACTGTATAGATACTTAAAGCCAAGCTGTTTCTGATACCGTCTCAACCATACATTCGATACTCTGTAAACCAGATAAAAAATCAGGTAGGAAAGCACCGCAAAACAGATGATTAGCTGCCACACGTGGTGAAGGATATAATGCCCCATCTCGTGTCCCATTACAAAAAGAATTTCATCTGGTGTCATCTGTTTAATAGTGGTATCCCAAAGAACAATCCGATTCGTAGACCCAAAACCGACAACATAGGCATTCAGCGTCTTGGTGTCTTGACTCTTGTCCACCTCAAAAACACGCCCATGCTCGATCCCAGCTTTTGATGCAAGACCTAGGATTTTCTGTTCCAGCTGCTTATTCTTCATGGGACCGAACTGATTAAACAATGGATCGATCCAAATAGGTTGAATAAATGCCATAATAAAAATAATCCCAGTGCTTACAAGGCTACTGTAAAACCACCATCTATGTGGGCTTTTCTTCAGTAGCGCATAAAAAATCCAAACAAATACAATGGAACTGACCAATGTCACGAGTGTCTCTTTCGCATATTGATCAAACCATCTGCCTAAAGTTTGAGTAGACAGACCATACGCGTGTTCTCTTATATAGCTAGAGTAAAAATCTAGTGGCAGATTTAACAATGTATAGATCGCAATGAATAGAATGAGGTATATGACAATGGTAAAATATCTCTTTTTTCCTAGATTTTCCGAAAATGTGGCTAGTTTTCCAGTGAACCCATTCACAAGAAATAGCAAAGGCACACCCAAACTCCAAATCTGCTGAACAACCCACAAAATATTTCCGCTATTATAGTAACGCATAGCTTGTTCAGTAGCTTCCGGAACCGCTACTTGAGCACATTCTTGGGCCGGCATCACAGAAAGAAACAGATCTAACATGCTAATCTCCACACCATGGACATCTTACTAGTCTTTGAATCCAAAAAACTTCGGGTTATACCAAACCCCAAAAATTACGTATATGCCCAAGTCAATATTGCTGGGTTCCATTTCAGCAATTGCCTCTAACCCCTTTACAAAGCAATAGAAAATTAGAGTCCCTTGTCGTATTTAATAATCTGTATCTCTGTAGCTTCACCATTGAGATCCCAAGTATCTCCCTGGCAATGATCATTAAAAGACAGCCCCATGGCTAAAACCTCATGAGCAACATAGTCATGGTGTAATGTGAGAGCCGCTTTCAGACGAGCAGTAGTCTTTAGTGTAATGGTGATACGGTCTGTCACGGCAAATCCCTGATCACGACGCATGGTATTGATTTTATTGACAAGTTCCCTAGCTAGCCCCTCAAGCAGCAACGCCTCATTTAAGGTAGTATCCAGAGCTATTGTAATAGCTCCCGATGTCGCAGCTACAAGCCCGGGTAGGGCTTCGCGTTCTACGATCACATCTTCGGGCGTCAGTACAAAAGGCGTCCCATCCAAAGAAATTTCCAAGCTATGCCCTTTCTCTAAAATCTCCAGCCTAGTTCGATCAAACTGCTCGATGAGCTGCTTAGCTTGATTCATAAGAGGCCCTACTTTTTTACCCAGGATGCGAAAATTCGCTTTCCCCTTAAGTTGCACAAACTCTTTCTCATCGCTATGAAAAACAACCCCCTTTACATTCAATTCGTCGATAATGAGGTTTTGTTGGCGTTTTAACGCTTCGCGAATCGCAGTATCCAGAACAACAATATGTGCACTATGCAAAGGTTGTCGTACTTTGAGCTTATGCTCCTTACGTAAGGCATGTGCAGAACTAATGACAGTCTGAACTAATGCCATCTCTTCCTCTAAAGCAGGATCCTGCCAAGCAGGTACTATGTGAGGATAATCAAGAAGATGGACTGAAGAAGGCATAACAGCCGTTCTTAACTCTTGATAAATTGCCTCGGAGATAAAAGGGATGAATGGGGCAGCCACCTTAACTAAGCGGCAAAGCACCTCGTAAAGAGTCTGAAAAGCTTCTCTACGATCGCTTGTATCCTCATCCGACCAAAAACGTCCACGGCTTCTACGAATATACCAATTGGTTAACTGTTCGATAAAACTAGTCAGAGGTTCTACTGCCTGATTAAGTTGATATCCATCCATTCCCTCTTCGACCTTTTTCTGTAATTGCATCGTGAGAGAAAGGATCCAACGATCGATATCAGCAGTAGGACTAAAGTCCTTAGCGACTGGTGGAGTCCATTGATAAATAGAAACGTAAGTGGCAAAGAATACATAAGAATTCCAAAGAGGAATGAGCATTTGGCGCATCACCTGCTCCACCCCCCTCTCTGAAAATTTCATATCATCAGCAATCACAGCATTACTTTGTAAAAGGTACAAACGAACCGCATCAGCACCATATTGATTGATGATCATCTCTGGTTCTGGATAGTTCTTAAGTCGTTTGGACATCTTAGCGCCATCTTCTGCTAAAATGATGCCATTGACAATCACATGGCTAAAGGCAGGTTTGTCATATAGAGCTGCCGCAATGACTGTAAGCGTATAGAACCAACCTCGTGTCTGATCTAACCCTTCCACAATAAAATCTGCTGGCAACGTCTTCAGCGTTTCCTCCTTATTTTCAAAGGGAAAATGGTTTTGTGCATATGGCATCGAACCCGACTCAAACCAACAATCAAAGACTTCTGGAACTCTCTGAAATATCTTGCCATCTTCTTCAAAAACTAGCTGATCGATATGGTGTCTGTGTAAATCATCGATCTTGGAACCCGTTGCTTTTTCCAGTTCCCCGATACTGCTAAATACGCGAACATCGCCACCTGCGCTACGCCAAATGGGCATCGGGGTGCCCCAATATCGATTACGAGAGACCGCCCAATCGCGTGCGTTTTCAAGCCATTTACCAAAACGCCCTTCTTTAATATGTGAAGGTACCCAATGGATTTGATCATTCGCAGCTAAAAGCTTATCTTTGATCTTCTCCACAGCGACAAACCACGTACGTACTACCTTGTACAATAGCGGCGTATCAGAGCGCCAACAGAAGGGGTAGCGGTGTCGAATTGTGGCGTGATGAAACACCTTATTTTCCGTTTTCAAACGACGAATGATCTCTTTATCTGCATCCTTGACAAACTGTCCTTGAAACTCTGGAACCTCTTCTGTGAACTTCCCATTTTGATCGACAGGACAAACAATCTCAACGCCCTCACGAGAACAAACAAAAAAGTCTATCTCACCAAATGCTGGAGCTGAGTGAACAATCCCAGTTCCTTCTTCTGTCGAGATCGAGTCTTCAAGAAAGACACGAAAAGCTTTCTGTTCCGCACGCATCGCAAAATATGGAAACAAGGGTTGGTATCGCCTACCATGTAATTGCTTACCTTTCAGCGTTTCCAATACGGTATATTCCGTGGGATCTTTGAAATAGGTAGCAAGGCGAGCCTTACCCAGGATGTACTTTTTAGCACTCTTCTTTTCTTGCACTTTGACATAGTCAATTTCAGGTCCCACCATAACTGCCAAGTTCGATGGAAGCGTCCACGGTGTTGTCGTCCAAACTAAGAGTGCTGTATCAGGCTCATCGACGAGTGAAAAGATCACCGTCAAAGAAGGATCATCTACCTCTTTATAGTTGAGATTCGCTTCAAAATTAGAAAGTGGCGTTCCTAGTTTAGCGGAGAAAGGCATCACCTTGTACCCTTCATACACCAAACCTTTGGAAAAGAGCTGGGAAAAGATCCACCACACCGATTCCATGAAATCTTTATCCATAGTACGATAGACATCGTCAAATCCAACCCAGCGCCCAATGCGATGAATCGTCCGTTCCCACTCCTTTGTATACCGTAGAACAATGCTACGGCACTCTTCATTGAAATTTGCTATGCCAAACTCTTCAATCGCAGTCGCACCGGATAGCTGTTTTGCCTTTTCTATCTCATTTTCCACTGGGAGTCCGTGGCAATCCCACCCAAAACGTCTAGGAACGTAGAATCCCTGCATTGTTTTAAAGCGAAATACTACATCCTTGATCGTACTCGTTAATAAGTGCCCATAATGAGGTAACCCAGTAGCAAAGGGAGGCCCATCAAAAGAGGAAAATAAAGGTCTCCCCTTCCTTTGCTCTACAGAACGCTGGAAAATCTTTTCCCTTTGCCATACTTCAAGAATTCTCTCTTCCCTAGCTGGAAAAGTTTCGCTCTGATCAAATCTAAACATGGTAATAGCTCATTATGAGTGATTAATCCTAAGGATCATACAATAGAGGATGTTTAATAGGCAAAAAAGCTTTACTAAGCTATAATGTCTTGTGGGGGTGTAAAGGTTTCGACTCGGAAGTAGAATACGTTAATGGCATGCGGAGGACGTCGGTTGGCCTCCTTAATCATCCGATAAGACAATAACTGTCAACGAGCAAGAAGATAACCTTCTTATGGCTGCTTAAGACCTAACAGTCTTAAGTGCCCGACAGCTCAAGACCTGACCAGGAGTTTTGAGGCCTGTCGTCATCACCCTGGTGTGGTGTGGCATTTTTCGCTCTTTGGGATGCTATACCGAGACTTCAAGGAGCAAGTAGGTTCCAAGTGGGGCGCCTCCCAGCGAAACCGACTTTCAATAGGAGGCGATAAGCATGTAGTCATTCGTAGGACATTTGCCGAGGACGAGAGTTCGATTCTCTCCACCTCCAATCCAAGTCATAACGCCCTCGCAAAGCGAGGGGCTTGGTAGTTAAGGAGCAGCCCCATGGGCTGCCAAGGAAAGACCTTGCATTTGCGCACCGTCAGCACTTGGATATTTTATGAAAAATCATAGGAACAGCCCCGTGGGCTGTTGGAAAAGGCCAAAGTATGTGGTGATGCCCAGCACATGGATATTTTGAGAAATATAATGGGCAGCCCCAAGGGCTGCCAGTGTCCCTAGCGAGTATTTTGCTTAATT
>JAGXTH010000010.1 GCA_018333475.1 Simkania sp.
TATCGACCGTCTAGCTAAACAACAACGTCTTGAAGAACAGGCTTTGATCCATAAAAAAACGAAGGAATGGGTGGAGCAGGACAAAGCAGGAAGCCTTGCTCTGGCCTAGTGAAAGAATAGCACTAGCCTACTCTACAATAGACATGCCATAATTGCGGTTTTCCGTCAGAAAAACTCGCACATCGCGTTGAATCTACTAAAGTAAAATTTTATAGTTCTTTGCGCAGTTTTAGAGCGTTATTGCGTGTTAGATAACACATACTCTCCCTCCGTGTGTGCAATGATCACGGCACAAGTTGTATCGCTAAAGACATTTGCTGTTGTTCTGCACATATCTAGTAATCTATCTACAGGAAGGATCAACATAATACCCTCTGCAGGAATCCCGATAGCATTAAGAATAATAATCAAGGCGACTAAACTAGCAGAAGGGATTCCCGCTACGCCCATCGAAGTGATGAGTGCAAGGATCACAACGAGAATTTGATGCCCCAAAGTCATATCTACTCCATACACCTGGGCAATAAATAATGCTGCTACGCATTCATACAATGCGGAACCAGCCATATTCATTGAGGTTCCCAGTGGTACAACAAAACTACAAATGCGATTAGATACTCCTGCTTTTTTCTCAACACAATCCATAGTGATAGGAAGAGTAGCAGCGGAAGAACTCGTAGAAAATGCTGTGATTAAGGCAGGGGTGATTGCTTGGATATGTCGCCAAGGATTAATTCCAAAAACTTTAAGTAGAAGTGGTAAAACGAGAAAACAAAAGACCACAAGAGCTAGCAATGCAGTCAGAAAGAAATACAATACCCCACCGATAGATCCTATTCCCTGGGAAGCAATGGCTTTAGCAACCAAAAAGAACACTCCAAAAGGCATTGCTTTCATGACTAGATGGGTCATTTGCATCAAGGTGTGAAACAGTCCCTTCCAAAAGTTGGTTAATTTTTGAGCTAGGGGCCCATCAACTTTCATTAAAGCTATGCCAAAAAGAAAACTAAAGAAAATAATACCTAACATGTTTCCTTGAGATGCCGTTTCAAAGATATTAGGAGGAATAAGTTTTAATAGGATTTGAGAAACAACATCCACATGGTTCAATGATGTGGGGGATAAAGAAGTTGGAGAGCTAGAAGCAGGGGAGGGGGGCATGGAGACTGCATGTGCATGCAGGAGCCCTGGTTTAATAAGATTAACCGCTAAAACTCCAACTAAAATGGCTAATAAAATGGTCAGGACGTAGAAGCTAAACGTTTTGAGCCCAAGTTTTCCGAATGACTGACCTTGGCTGGAGACTTGCCCAAGACCACTAATGATTGAAGAAGCAATGAGTGGTACGACGAGCAGGGTTAGCGCATTGAGAAAGAGCTGACCGAGCAGGTCAAAAATCTGGTAAAAAGTGATGTTGAATATAGTAGCGGTTTTTCCAGTTAAGTGACCAACAATTATAGCCAATGCAATAGCTATGAGAACTTTCCATAACATCGAAGATTTTTTCATGGATCCCCCCCTCAAAAGATTGTATGGAAATATGATTAAGGAGGAGATAGTAGCCTATTTATGAATTAACCTCGATGAAGAATAGGCAATTGTCCAAAACTGCAAGAGTTTTTTTGATATTTAGAATTAAAGCATAGGAGTGACCTATGTTTTAGCGTCCTTAAATGGAGGAATTTTAGAAACAGTGTTGAATACAGAGTCGGGATTGGGTGAGATTTTACTTGGACTCTGGTCCGTATTGTTAACTAGAGGACAGGAAGAAAATCTGGAAACACGTGAGCTAGTTAACGCCGCCCCTAAGGTGTCCTTGAAATGAAGGCTTAAGAGTTGTACAATGAATTCTAGCCGCTTCTGTTCTACATAAAGATTATCAATCTTACCTCTAGGGCTTACCCTCTCGAATGAGGATACGCTCTTGCGAAAACTGATGAGATCTTGAGCCACTCTATGAGTATCGCCAAGCGGAGAATATCGCTCAAAAAACGGAATGTCAGCATCTTTCAGAACGGGTGAATGCTGTTGATAGTCACGAATTTTTGTTAACGATTGAGTTACCTTCATCATTTCTGGAGGCAAGATATCAAGTTCATAGACAGGGAGGCCGGTGTCTTCCTCTAGATCTGTAATAATCAGTTTTGGTTTATGTGCAGGTTCTTGGCTTGCATAAAAATCAATAATATTGCCAGGACCTTCTAGATGTCGTTCAAGCAGATTTTTCAGATCAAGCAAAGTAAATGTCACACAATCAAGGGGACCATTTTGCCTTTTACTATTATAGCTATAAATCGCTAGCCGTTCATGTAACCATTTTTTATCTTGAAAGTGCCTGATGAGGTGTTCAAGGCTTCTACTGATCTTTTTTTCTTTAGGATCTTTCGAAATCGTATGCCCAAGGGAATCGTAGATAAAGATATGAACTTTTCCTTGCATACTGAGAACAAACATGGGGATAACATGCGGGTCTTCTTTAATGTCTACCAGGTCATTGCTAATAGCCCAACCTCGCATGTGATTTGCATCGGAAGCGATTATTTCTTCCACCAAGTCAGGAAGAGCAGAAAGTGGTTGACAGCTTAAAAAGCCTAATGGGAATCTATATTCTTCCTCAAAAAACTGAAACATTCGATTCATCCCAGTTGGGGAAAGAATAGGCCCCTCATCGCATTCATCTACTTCGATATCATTAAAAAACGGCTCGATTTCTGGCTTAAGAGTTCGCAGTCTGGTTAAGACTTCAAAAAAAATTCCCTTAGCTCCATAAAAGACAAATTCCGAAAGGAGCTTCAAAAATAGAATCAGTTCGACAAGGTTTTCTTTCTGGATTAATGTTCGTGCTGTTTGATACACCTCATCCATGTGAAGCTTGGAAACAGGTGCATCTTGATTTTCTAATGCCATTTTTTCCAATAACCGATGCACGGCGTCCCACCAATCGGGTTTCTTTTTTTGATAAACAACTTGTGATGGTGAGGCTGGAAGAGGGCGAGTCAGTATCGTGAATATTTCTTGAGGGACTCTTGGCTTTACTGGCGTCCCTTGTCCTGATGAAAGCGTTGGAATTTGACGTGCATTACAGGCTGAAGAAACAATGCCCTCGAGGATTTTTTGGTTTTCTTGAACAAAAGAAACGGAATCAGTGTTTGGATAAATAGTCATAGTACATCCACTGTAACATACCTTCTAAAAAACCAAGACCATAAAAATGGCATTAAAGAGGGTTTGTGGGTTACTTACCATGCAAAATCCATGAAATTTTGTAATGCCAAACTAAATTAAAATATTTATTTTATTTTTTTTGATTTGTTTAGATTTGCTTATTATGTTTTACTGTAGCAGGTAGTTTAAAATCACATAGTTTATGATTACAAAAATCCCTGTCGTTAATACGCTCTACCAATGGTGGGACGCTCGTATTGAAAAACAAGAACTGCACTCTTTAACAGCGCTTTTAGAAAAATCGATCAAAAAAACTTCCGAGGTTGAAGTTAGGGCTTTAACGGAAAAAACTATACAGCTACTTGATCATTGTAAGGGCAACCCAGTTTTTAAACGAGAAATGGCATCCTTGGAAAGATCCTATTTTGTTTTTCTTAAGGCTAAGGGAAAATATCTTCCAAAAGACTACCTTGCACAAGAAAATCGAGATTTTGTTGAGTTGTTTTCCAAGATGGGGATTTCTTCTGCATTTATGCGCACCCATCCCGAATTTTTGACGATTGCCAGGCAGCAGTTTTGGCAACACTATTTTCCATTTGTGAAATTACCTGTGCGGATGGTTGGTAATGAGCTTTATTTGCCATTAGAAACTAAAGAAAACACAGGACGTTTTCATTGGAAGTCTTGGTCTGAAATCCAGAGCCTGCAGATGGATCATTTTCGTATCACGTATCAGGGGTTTGCAATTGGTCATGCGGATCAATCTAAACATCTCGTGCCGCTAAAGACAGTCGAGGCTCAAGGGAAGTACGCCTTGCAATTTGTCACAGCTTGTCCAGTTGGGCGGGCTCTTCCAAGCTCGATTAGTTTTATGGATAGTGGCCATAGTTTTACACAAATCATTCTGCCTAAAAGAGACGGGGATAAGGCTGAAGTCTATTCTGTCGGTTACTATCCTAGAAAATTAGCAGACTTTGGAATGCAGCTATTCAAAACTGTGCCTGGTGTTTATCGTAATCACGACTCTAATGTGTCTCGTATTCAAGCAAAACAAGTGATTCCCATCATCAAGCAATACGTGCTCACAGATGATTATGAAAGTAGTCCGTGTCTATATTCATTAGTCCAAAATATGAAGCCTGTATGTAAGGCTCTTAAGGAGCAAGGATACAAATTTGGGCCTATTACAATGGATCACATCGATAAAGCGATGATAGATCGTAATGAACCTGAACTCGATCGAATTTTAATTGGACTTACGGAAATTCGCGAGTTGATCGTTAAGAATAAAATTATTGTCGACATTCCTATAATGAGTCGAAAAGAAAAAACACTTACGATCATAAAAAGATTTGAGCAGGCTCAAGGTAAACATACCTACCATATGCTAGGGGCTAATTGCACCGCAGCTTCCTATCGACAAGAGGCATTTGCAGTCGCTTTTCTCGATGCAAAACTTGATCCAGATAGAGCGATTCGTATATTTGATTCACAGGTGGATATTCGGGATCATCGTGTAGGTATAGTCGATCGTATTGGCGATATCGTAGCTCGCATCTTTCTTCATTTTTTTGCAGCATTGCCATTAACAGGACCTATACTAGGAAATGGTAGCACACATCCCGATGCAGTTACCCTTAGTAGTCGTTATGGTCGTTTAAGAACTCTAGTTCCTTCAGTTCTTTCTGAAACAGCTTTTGCTACGCACCAAATGCTTACAGCTCCTTTTACATCGCGTCCATTGTTTCCAGCTGGAGAAATCCTCTCCCACAGTATACCAATCATTGAACCACCCAGTTTATGGGCTCGATTGCGCTACCTGTGGCACCGCGATTCTCTCCTAAAACAGCCACACACCTGATTTTTCTAACATAAGATAGATTATCAGACGTTCTGAGAGTGACAAAAGGTGGGCTTACAAGCTCCCCTCGTTCTTATGAACGAGGCTTCCCATCAATGGCTTCTAGAGGTTTTTAAAGAGTTTTTATGCGACTATAACTGCTCTTTTAAGGCATCTCGAATCTTAAAAAGAACAGATTCTTCAAGTTCAAAAGACCGATCATAGGGAGCGTAATTTGACCCCCAACGTGTGTCTTTAAAAAGAACACCAGCAAACTCACGTTCATCTTGATAACGAGGGACTATGTGTACATGAATGGCTGGAGAAGTATTGCTCAAGGCAGCATAGTTCATTTTGTCTGGCTGAAAAAGAGTTTTCAGGGCAATTTTAACGTCTATGCCAATTCGAAAAAACTCGTCCCGAGCCTCACCTTCTATGGCCAGGAAATCCTCTACTCCGGTTTCATTCTTGAGAAGCAGAAAAACTCGCCCCAAATAACATTGGTTTTCGTGAAGATATAGATCCCAATGTTTGTAGGATTTAATCTTGAGTTGCTCGTAATCCACGCTATAGCCTCGTCCTTGTATATTTTCAACCGTCTGCGTAGGGGGTATTCCGAACGCGTCAAGTGCAGAGCTAAAAAAAATAATAGTTAAACAAATAACTTGCAATGCGGATTTCATTGTGTGCTTTTTTGAATTATTACGTGCGATAATACGCTGAGAATTGAATAACATCAATACAATGAGGTGAGTTTATCTGTTTATAAAAAGACGAATCAATAGATAGATTGCCAAGCATAGGTCTAGTAAAAAAAGAAGCACCTCACTTACAATGTCTTACAATTAAAATAAGGAATCCACTATGAGAAAGTTCTGGGTGTTATTAGCCGGTGTACTATCTATGGGTTCTCTTTCCTCTAATGAAGCTCTTATCACTCCACAGCTGTGTGAACTCTTAGAGATCACTCATGTGCAATGCGATAAAACATTGCCTAGTATTGTCGAAGCAACGCAAAAGTTTTGGCTCCGTCCTACGGGTCAGGAACGATGGGAAATTCAAGAGCGCTCGGATCCAGAAGAGCAAGCTAGAATTGTAGAATTATGCCGTCAAATAGGCCTATTTTCTGAAGTCTCCCCCCAAACAACTCACTATCGTTATTGTTGTATTCTAGGCGCCGCATTGCCGACTGTGCAGAAAAGACTTCAATATGCAGCACAACTCTGGCTTAAAGGAGTGCGCTTTGATGAACTGGTTTTTTTAACTGGAGATCGTCCACTTGATCACCGTGTTGATCGCCTGTCTCTATTAGAAGAACTACCACAGAATGAAACTGAGGGCATGCTTAAAATTTTTGAGGTCATGGATTTACCTCAGGAAATAAAAGATCTGCCTTTAACAGTCATAGATACCCCGAAGCAACCCATAGAACAGGGATTGCGTCGCCCCAACGTGTCAGATACGATCAGCTGTTGGGTAGGTCAAGCTCCAACCCCTGGCAACTGCCTCTTTATCTCGAATCAGCCCTATATTTGCTACCAAGCTGCTGTTGTCAGAGGTTTAATGCCAAAAACCTTTCTTTCTGAAACTGTAGGGCCTACGACGAGCATCACTCCCTATTTAAGAGCTAATCTTCTATTAGATACGATTGCAAGATGGCTTTATCAGGAATCTAAAAACTGAATAAAATCTAGATAAGTCAGTCCTGTCTTTTAGTAGGGATGCAAATTCTCCGAGTTTCATGCTCCTTAATTGCCTGAAACTCTTTCACATATTGTTTTTTGATCTTTTCTCCGCCCAATTTCTGAAGGGTGTATAGTCAAACAGTTGGGAGAGAAAATGGCCATTTTTACGTTTGCATTTTTCTGATTCCTACAGGGAGCTCTCGGCGACTTGATTGCCGTCGTTCCTCCGGATCGTTATTGTGCCTTGGGCAATGGGAAAGCCGGCAGCGTGAAAAATGCCATTTCCTCTCCCAACTGTTTGGCTATACACCCATTTCTGAACGTGATAAAACAAAATATCCACTTGATCTCGCTTAAGTGATGAGTCATCATCCAACGACGTTTACAGGATTACACAGATGGACCATGATGCTGTTCTTGCCTTAGCGGATGGCTCTGTTTTTTATGGAGAATCAATCGGGGCATCCGGCTCATTTCAAGGAGAGCTCGTGTTCAATACCTCTCCTACAGGCTATCAGGAAATCCTGACAGATCCCTCTTATGCTGGGCAAATTATTCTCTTTACTGCTCCCCACATTGGCAACGTCGGAATCAACGAAGAGGATTGGGAATCAGATCGCATATGGGCGGGTGGAATGATAACACGCTTTTGGTCGAATCATGTGAGTCATTGGCGATCTCAAAGAGATTTAAAAGGGTTTCTTAAAGATCAAGGAACAGTTGGAATTTCAGGTATAGATACCCGTGCTCTCACACATAATCTTCGAAATACGGGCAGTCAGAACGCTTGTATCATAGCAGGTTGCATAGACCCGATACTCGCTACTCAGCGGGCTCGCCAATGCTTGGATTTGAGCAATGCACATCTCACCGAACAAGTCACATGTAAGTCGATGTATTTCTTGTCCAACGAGAGCAGCGTATTTCATGTGATTGTCGTAGACTTTGGTGTAAAAAGATCGATTTTACAACAATTATTGGAGTTAGGCTGTCGACTTACGATTGTCCCTGCTTCCACCCCTTCGGAGCTAATTGTATCATTACTCCCAGACGGAGTCATTCTCTCCAATGGTCCTGGAGATCCTGCAAGATGTAGACATATCATCCACACCATTCAAGAGTTACTTCACTATGAAATTCCCATTTTTGGAATTTGCTTGGGGCATCAGCTTCTAGCACTAGCAAGTGGAGCTAAAACAACTAAAATGCCCACAGGGCATCATGGAGCAAACCATCCAGTAATTGATGTTGTCACTAAAAGAGTGTCTATTACCAGTCAAAATCATCATTTTGTCGTCTCTGAAGAAGAACTCCCCTCTTGTTTAAAGATCACCCATCGCTCCTTGTTTGATGGAACAATAGCTGGGATTTGTAGAACAGATAAGCCAGCATTTGGGTTCCAAGGACATCCAGAAGCTAGCCCAGGTCCTCATGATCTTCACGAATTGTTCAAACAGTTCTCTAGGTTAATGGAGACCTCCTGTGCCCAAAAGAGCTGATTTCCATTCTATTTTAGTGATTGGATCAGGTCCGATTATTATTGGCCAAGCTTGTGAATTTGATTATGCAGGCACGCAAGCATGCCTTGCTCTGCGTGAAGAAGGGTATAAAGTCATCCTTGTGAATTCCAACCCAGCTACGGTGATGACAGATCTAGATGTTGCAGATGTCACCTATATGGAGCCCCTCACGGTGGAGGTTCTCTCTTGCATCATCGACAAAGAACGACCCGATGCCCTCCTTCCCACAATGGGTGGGCAAACAGCTCTTAATTTAGCTGTTGCATTGGACAAAAGAAACATCTTATCAAAGTATGGAGTTTCTTTGATTGGGGCTAGTGTAGAGGCCATTCATCGCGCTGAAGATCGTAAACTGTTTTATCAAACCATGACGCAGCTAGGATTAGACCTACCTAAATCCAAACAAGTACATAATCTACAGGAAGCTAAAAAGGTCGCCGAAGAGATCGGGTTTCC
Source organism: Simkania sp. (assembly GCA_018333475.1). Taxonomy (GTDB): domain Bacteria; phylum Chlamydiota; class Chlamydiia; order Chlamydiales; family Rhabdochlamydiaceae; genus JAGXTH01. The sequence goes on from JAGXTH010000010.1 coordinate 8,667, forward strand.
CATCATGATCCGACCTTCTTTTACTCTAGGAGGAAATGGCTCCGGAATTGCCTTGAACCAAGAAGAACTCTTCTATTTATGCAAAGAGGCTTTTCAAGCACATCCTTATCAGGCACTTACTCTTGATGAGGCTCTTATAGGTTGGAAAGAATATGAACTGGAAGTTATCCGAGATAAACAGGATCATTGCATCGTCGTGTGTTCTATAGAAAATCTAGATCCCCTTGGTATCCATACTGGAGATTCCATTACTGTCGCCCCCATACAAACCCTTACTGATAAAGAATACCAGAACATGCGCAATGCTGCATTTGCCGTATTACGTGCCATTGGGGTAGAAACTGGAGGAGCTAATGTGCAATTTGGGATCCATCCTCATACGGGTCGGATGGTTGTGATTGAAATGAATCCCCGCGTATCGAGGTCTTCGGCGCTGGCTTCAAAAGCGACAGGGTTTCCCATAGCAAAAATCGCTGCTAAGTTAGCTGTAGGATACACTTTAGATGAGTTGAATAATGATCTCACAGGCAGACAAATCCCCGCTTCCTTTGAGCCTGTCATCGACTATGTAGTCGTTAAGATACCCTGCTTTCAGTTTGAAAAATTCCCTGGCATCAAAGATCTCCTTGGCCCTCAAATGCGATCCATAGGAGAGGTCATGGCTATAGGCCGTACTTTTTCGGAGGCTCTACTTAAAGCAATGCGAAGCTTAGAGATCTCGGCACCTCCTGTATTCGATCTACCATTGGTCTCAACACCCAATAGCCAAAGACTCTGGCATCTTTTTCATGCATTTAGATCAGGGATGACCATTTCAGAGCTTCATAATCTCACCTATATTGATCCCTGGTTTTTAGAAGAAATCAAGGCGCTCGTAGAAGCAGAAACTCAGGCGGCCTGGACTCCTCAGGCTATTTTCAAGTTAAAACGTCTGGGATTTTCGGATGTGCATATAGCAGATCTTCTTAAAGTAGAAGAAAAAGAGATCAGAGACAGTCGTATCTATTGGGGTATTCAACCTGTGTTTAAACGGGTGGATAGTTGTAGTGCAGAATTTTCTACCTCTACCGCATACGCTTATGCCACCTATGAACAGTCGTGCGAGGCTAGTCCATCTGCTCGTCCCAAAGTAATGATTGTGGGTAGTGGTTCCAATCGCATTGGACAAGGAATCGAATTTGATTATGCTTGTGTCCATGCAGTAAAGGCTCTTAAGGACATGGACTATGAAACCATCATGGTCAATTGCAACCCTGAAACTGTCTCTACGGACTATGACTGCGCTGATAAACTCTATTGTAGCCCACTGACAATAGAAGACCTTCTACCTATTATTGACATTGAAAAACCCATAGGGGTTCTACTGCAATTTGGCGGACAAACTCCACTGCAGTTAGCTAAATCCTTAGAAGAGATGCAGATTCCCCTTCTAGGGTTCAACACGGCTCTTATTGATACATGCGAAAATCGCATGCATTTTAAAACCTTTCTGGAGAAGTTGCATCTAAAGCAGCCAGAAAACAGTGTGATGTATAGCTTGAGCGACCCTTTACCCACATTAACATATCCACAAATCGTTAGACCTTCTTTTGTTTTAGGCGGAAGGGGTATGTGTATCGTAAATAGCAATGAGGAGCTCCTACGTTCTTTAGAAACTGCATTCTACGCAGCCCCTAATCACCCCGTGCTGATCGAACGTTTTTTAGAGAATGCTATAGAAATAGACATCGATGCGATTTCCGATGGTAACGAGGTGTTTATTCCAGCCATTATGGAGCAAGTGGAGTATGCTGGAACCCACTCCGGGGACTCTATCTCTTATCTCCCCTCTTTGCGCATTCAAGAAATAATAAAAGACACTCTCTTGCAATATACAGAAGTGATCGCTCTACAGCTTCAGTTAAAAGGATTTCTCAATATTCAATTTGCTCTACAACAAGGAAATATTTATGTCCTAGAGGTCAATCCACGAGCCTCCCGAACTATTCCCTTTTTATCAAAAGCCACTGGCATCGATCTCACTAAAATTGCGACGCAGTGCATTATGGGGTGCTCTCTTAAAGAGCTTGGGTATAGTAGAAAAACTATCTCTCTAAACTATGTTTTTGTTAAGGAACCTGTTTTTCCCCATGCAAAACTTGGCCCTATTTCCTTAGGACCAGAAATGAAATCTACAGGAGAGGTTATGGGTATTGGAGCCACCTTTCAAGAAGCCCGTGCAAAAGCCCAAGCAGCAGCAGGCACTTCTCATAAGAGCTATTTGTTTCAAACTATGCAATCTCTACAAGATATTCAGACTTGATCTATAGGGAATTGAATCTGTGGTATAAGACTCATGAAAAACCCCTCTGACCATCCATCAATTTCCCTAGAATCCTTGATGAATCGTCGGATATCTTCTTTTGCCGCCTGCACATTAAGTCCACGAATTTTTTCCTCTAGAAAATCCATGAAAACTTTTTTTGTTAGTGGGTGTTTAGACGAATAGTGACCGGATTGTCTCATACGTGCCTCTAAATGAGCCAAATGCAGTCGAAATCCTTTGGTTACATACCAAATAAAATCATACCAGTCCCTTCCCTTGACCCGCACTTTGTATGGTCGGCATAAAACCGCATGCATTTTTCCTGCGAACAAATCCTCAGGTGTATAAGTACGAACCGAAAATGGGATGGGTGTAGTAAGATAGCGCACTTCCGTAGCAAAACCTGGGGGCGGATCAATATCGATTTCTAGTTTTATTTTAATCATTTCGTTGGATTGCGTATGTCTTTTCAGCGGTTCATCCAATCCTATCCGAAGGAAGGTTTCTAAAGTTCCTGTTTTCAGAAATGCTGAGCGGACAGATTCTTCGGGATGTTTGATTTTATGCTCTACATGCACCTTGAGTCCTGAAATTTCGAGCTCTTCTTCAACAGCTTTTAGAAAAGGAAGTAAGTTAAATGTAGGATCTGGTTTCAGGAGAGAAAAATCAAGATCTTCACTGAAGCGATTTAACCCATATAAAATTCTAAGAGAGGTTCCTCCATAAAATGCCGCATGCTCAAAGAATTTAGCTCTCCATAACCCCAATAACGAGATTTCTTGCATGATTTCTTGAATTGCATTCTCATAGTCGTTTTTTGACTTAAGGGTGTAATTTTTTAGCAAGCTGTCAATCATGGTCGTCATAATCTAGTTATCATAGCAACACTGGTTCTTTTGTAAGCATTGGAGATTTCTTTGAATTTGTGGAAATCAAGACCTCGAAACATCGTCTCGTCCACCCTCATTTCTTCAAATAGATAATGACGGAGTTGTTCGAGGGTTCGAATACCAGGAGTTCGATAAACAAGATCAGCCAAAGCTTTTTCTTTGGATGCAATAAAATAGCCGCCTTCTTTTCCTAGATATTTGTAGTCGATGCCTATCTTGAATTTTTTTCGGTCTATTGCTCGGTATTCAAAGGTTCCAACAGGTGTGTGGAATGTTTTTGTATCGCCAATCGCTAAAGAGGTAATGATCGTAGCTCGTTCGGCAATCAAACCATAATGCGTAAGAGCATATTCAAAGGAAAGGCATGAGGGGCCATAGAGCAGATTTGCGATACTCTCTAAGTTAAGCGGTTCTCGTCGCCAGTTCTCACCAAAAACATATAGTCCTTTTTTTACCCTAACTATCTTTCCTTCAGCGATTAAGGCAGAGACCTTATCCCGGGGTTTTTTTAACCCCTTCAAATAGTTGGCAATTAACTGATAGTCAAATACTTCAAATGGAATTTCTCGTCTAAATAGCTCAAAGTTCATAGATATAATTATGCAAATCCACCCTGGAATGTCCAGAAAATATGGACTTATTGAGGAAAAATTATCGCACAGTTTCAGGTTAACCTAGAAGATGCCCTTCAAACTCGATTGTAAATTTTTTTCTTATTGACAGCTCAAGCTGCGATCTTAGATGACTCAAATGTGGGGCGTAATCCACTCATATGTTTTCTGGACGACCTGATCTTAAATATTTCGTTAGCCAAAGAAATTAACTCCTCGATTGTTTTCTTTGGATCTTCGCTATCAAACACGTGATTTAGAAAATCGCACAATGCATCAAATCGAGATCTTTCTACTAGGCTCCCCAGGGGTGCCAGAGGGAATTTGTTCTCAACGATTTGACCATCGACGCATCCTAGACACGGCTTGTTTCGTATACCTACGAAAACTCGTTCTTTCAAATTTTTCATAAGCGATAGAGTTTGTAATTAAAATTCCCATCAAGCAGAACCCTATCCAAAATCTTTGCATTCTAGAGAGACGGCTAGAGGAGGAATCCTTTGCAAGCGCTTTTTCTAAATAGTTTAAGCAGGACTGAATGAAAGGAAGAGCTTCGTAAACATCGAAATTCTCTTAAGTAAGCAAGCGAATTTACTCCATCATTGCGGCTGTCAACAAGAAAAAAGTTTACAATCGAGTTTTATGAACTGCTTTCATCGCCTTAACTCTGCTCCATTGCGGAGCGCCCCCTTTTATTGTGGAGTAGGCTAGCGCTATCCTTTTATTTAGCTTAGGGACTGTGAAATAATAAAGTAAACCATTTCACCTGCGCGAAATCGCCTAAAATCGACGATCAAAAATGGGGTTGTATCACTATGAATACTACCCCATTTTTG
>JAGXTH010000011.1 GCA_018333475.1 Simkania sp.
CTGAAGCAATTTGTTCACTGCCTTGTCCTTGTGTTAGTTTTCGCAGACAACATTTTAGGGCAAGGCGTGACTTTTTTAAAATTTTATATTTTTGCAAAAATCCGACGCAGTCGGAGTTTTGCAACTACCTCAGAAGAAAAAATCAGTAAGTTTAAGATTCTTCTAAGACAATTCAATAGCGGTCTTATTTACATTCTTTTTGCTGCTTCCTTAGTGAGCATTCTCATCGGAGAATGGACAGATTTTCTGGTTATCAATTGTATTATTTTAGTTAACGGATTGATTGGGTTTTGGCAGGAGCTCAAAGCGGAAGCGTCAATAGCTGCGTTGAAGAAAATGACGGAAAGTAAAAACCAGGCAATGAGGGATGGTAAGTTTATTTCTATTGCTTCTTCAGAACTTGTTCCAGGCGATTATGTAATTTTCCATGAAGGCGAGGTGGTAACAGCCGATGTGAGGCTCACTGAAAGTACAGGCCTCATGATCGATGAATCACCGATGACGGGAGAGTCTGCTCCTGTAATTAAAGATCATACGACCATTCTTCCAGAAAATAGCCTCCCTTATGAACTTGGCAACACACTCTTAGCAGGTACTGTTGTAGTAAGAGGTTCTGGACACGGAGTAGTAGCAAAAACAGGTGCAGAAACTTATCTTGCCTCCATTGCAGAAAAGGCTAAAGAGGCATCTCCAGAGACACCTTTCAATAAAGCTCTGAGTTTTTTTACACGAAGGTACGTGGTTTTACTCATTGCGATTTTTTTCTTGTTGGGGGTCGTAGGATATCTTCAGGGAAGAGCTGTTATGGACATTGGGTATATTTTGCTAGCCGCATTAGTGTCAGCAGTTCCAGAGGGACTTCCTATCGTGGTTACACTTGTCATGGTGCTCGGAGCTTTAGCTTTGAGTAAAAGACAGGCGCTTATCCGTTATCTGCCTTCTGTTGAAACACTAGGTAGCGTTACGATTATCGCCTCTGATAAAACAGGAACAATCACGGAAGGGAAGCTGACTGTCAAAGAAGTCTATTCTCAAGAGCTAGAAAAACTGAAAATGATAGCGGCTCTTTGTAATGATTCCCATGACGGGTCGGGAGACCCCTTGGATGTAGCTCTTTCTAAGTGGGTGGAGGGATACGATGGGATCAGAGACGGACATGCTCGCAGCTGGACGCATTCTTTCGACACGCGCCTTATGTTAATGGCAACAGCAAATAAAATAAACGATACGGAAGAGCTGTTAATTAAGGGGGCTTTCGAATCCTTAAAAGAAAGAGTAGAAAACAAAGAGGAATTGAAAGAGTTAGAAGGCGCTTTCACATTGTTTCTTGAGCAGGGTCTTAGAGTCATCGCTTTTGGCGTAGGGAAATGGGGAAACAATCACGACCCCTTCTCTTGGAAAATTAAAATTATCGGGCTAGTAGGGTTTCTAGATCGAGCAAAAGAAGAGGTAAAAGAAGCCGTTATTTCTGCCAAAAAAGCAGGTGTTCGCGTGGTGATGATTACCGGCGATCATCCTATGACTGCAAAAGCTGTGGCTAAAGAAGTGGGAATTTGGGCGGAAAATGACCAGATCATTACCGGTAAGGAAATAGAGGGATTTTCTGATGAGCATCTTCTTGAAGCTTTGAAAACGACTACGGTTTTAGCTAGAATTCTTCCAGAACACAAATATCGTGTAGTTAAACTTTTACAGGGATCGAAAGATATTGTCGCAGTGACAGGCGATGGGGTCAATGATGTTCCAGCTTTAAAGGCAGCAGATATAGGAATTGCCATGGGAAGCGGCACTGAGGCAGCCAAGAGTGTATCGAAAATGGTAATCACGGACAATAACTTGAGAATTATCGTAGAAGCGATCAGAAATGCCCGAGTGATTGCTCATAATATTCGCAAAGTGATCCATTATCTCATTTCCACTTCTTTGCAAGAAGTGGTTTTAATTGCCTTAGCTATTTTCAGTAACCTACCCCTTCCTCTTGTTGCAATTCAAATTCTCTGGATCAATCTTGTAACTGACGGAGTCTTAGATAAGACTTTTCCCTTTATTAAAGAGGAAGGCGATGTCATGGCAGATAAGCCACGCAGGCCGGAAAAGCAATTTTTTGATTTTTCGCAAATTATTCGCATTTTAAGCTTTGGCATTGTTTTAGGACTGCTATGTTTTTTTCTATATATCTATCTCATTGGAGTATATGAGATGAAAATGGTATCAACGATTGTCTTCACCTCCGTCGTGGTTGCTCAGTGGGCCAATGGAATCCAGGCTCAGAAAGAGTCCGAGCCATTTTTTAAAAACATTTTACGAAGTTTTACAATCAATCCTTTAATTTTTTTGGGAGTAGTGTTTGGAATTGTTCTTCAGTGCTCCATCATTTACTTTGCACCAACATTGTTTCATTTAGTCCCCATGGATTTAGAGCACTGGTGCTATCCTGTTCTTGTGTTTTTAGCAGCATTTGGCATTGTGGAATTACGAAAGTGGATCGAATGGTGGCTACGGAGAAAAAGGTCGTATGAAAAGCATAACGAATAAAGGGTGAAGAAAATGAACCCTCAATAAGCATTCGATATCCGAAAATGGTTTTGAATATTGCCTTCAATTTGGGCGCCAAGTTATACCAAACGCAACAAATAACTTCACATTTGAGCCGCGTCAAAGCGCCGAAAATCGGCGATCGTAAACGGCATTGTATTGCATTAATACTATGCTGTTTATGATCGTCAATTTGTCGACAGCTTTCACGCAGCTCAAATATGAAATTATTTATTGCGTTTGGTATTAGAAGGAAAAATGATGGACTATTTAGAGACAGAGCGTAAGCTTTCTTATTATTTTAAAGGACGATCAGTCTCCCTTTTGCGTTATGCGATGGGGATCATCTTTTTTTGGTATGGCGCCTTGAAAGTATCCGGAGATAGCCCTGTTGACGAGCTTGTGATGCAGGCTCTCCCTTGGGTAGAGAATCACCTCTTCGTTAGCTTGATCGGTATTTGGGAAATGGCGATTGGCCTCTTTCTTTTTTTTAAACGGTTTCTTCGCTACGGCTTGATCCTTCTCTTTCTTCATTTCCCTGGCACTTTTTTACCCCTTTTCACGAAGCCGGAGGCTTGCTTTACTTGGATACCCTTCGGATTAACGCTGGAAGGGCAATACATCTTTAAGAATCTAATTCTGATTTCTGCTGGGCTCGTGATCCTCTCTACTTTGCACAATCGGCCACGCAAAGGAAATTCTCCGTCGGGGCAATCTGAATAGCCCATCCTGACGAAGTCTCTTCAAGACGTCGGACTTTTAGAACATCAATCTTTGAAAGGTCTTTCCAGTCTTTGGTTAGGGACTATATCATTCCCCATTTTAATTCTTTACCTTGCGCTTTTTAGTTTAGTGGTTTCTTCCACAGCGCGTCTCGGTTTCAGTTTTCTGAATCCAAAGCTTTGCATCTCTTTTTCGATTGAAGGTAGCAGTTAACCTTTTCGAGCCTCTAAGTTCTACTTCAACATAAAACCGTTTGCTCCCATCGCTTAAAGTTCTTTCTATAATATGACCCATTTTAGCTCCTTTTAGCCAGCAAGGAGGATAGTTAGCCTGAGGACGATCCTATCTTTCCTCTTGGAAGACAAGTGTTTAAAAGGGAGTGCTAATGTAAAATTCGGACTATATCCGGAATAGACACTCCAAATTGGTGCCTCAAAACAATTTTTGAAGCACCCGTTTGGGTGATTTAAGGAAATCTAGAACTCCGGATATATTCCGGATTCTTTACACTGGCAATAACGTAAAGTATATGGGCTTGACCGATCTTACATCGAACCCATTTATCGATGGAATGAAAAAAATCTATGAACTAGAGCCCTTTATTAATCCGACTGTAATTAAAGGAAAAACCCCCATTCATGAGCCATTTTTAAGAAAAAGTAGGGCAATATGAAGCAAAAATCGCTATATCACAGGCTTTCATACCTCCTTCTACGAAGTAGAACTAATCTTCTTCAGGTGCGGCGTGAAAATTTTTAAGGAAAAAGAAAAATTCATAGAGATGCGCACGCAAGGCATTTAGTTTGCCAAAATTTCCAAGGAAATCAATGTGTCCAAACCAATTCTCATCAAGTGGAATAGAGAATTTGAAAAGGAGATCTCCCATCGACAATTTTTAGCAGCGGAGGAGCTATTAGAGCAATATGACCTAATGAGAATGGCACATTTAGAGCGGTTTACAACTCTTTTAAACAGCGCACTCAGTGAGCTCAAAAAGCGAAATCTCGAATTGCTCTCCTCAAAAGAGCTTCTCGATCTCATCCGTTATTTGGAAGCCCGCCTATCGGAGGAATCTTCTAAAATTAACTATGTCGCTGACAAAATAGCAGCCTCTTCATTTCCCTTTGAAGCGGAGTTAGAAAAAATACCGTTATAATTTATTTGACTAAAATTTAACCATTTTTAATGGATTTGTAAGAAATACACGTCGATTTTTCTTACAAATAAACACAACAACATGCTCACCCTTAATAACTTAAGTTTTCACTAAAATCGCTCATTGTATTTGTAAGAAAAGCATGCCATTATTTCTTACATGAAGAGAAACCAAAGAAAACCTAACAGCATTGACGATCAAATCTTTAAGGCTATATCCAGCCTCAGGCAGGGTGCTGTTTTTGTTCCAACAGCCTTTTTAAGCTTGGGTAGTCGGCAAGCTGTCGATATTGTTCTCCACCGCCTTGTTCGCAAAGGAACCATTCGTCGCCTTGCAAGGGGAATATATGATTTTCCTAAAGAACACCCTAAGCTTGGAAAACTCTTGCCTTCTCCAGAAAAGATAGCTGAGGCGTTAGTTGGTAGAGATTGCACTCGTATTCAACCAACGGGTGCTTATGCAGCCAATATTCTAGGACTATCTGAACAGGTCCCCGCCAAAGTTGTATTTTTAACAGATGGGCCAAGTCGAACAGTAAAAATTGGTACGACAACCATTCAGCTACGAAGAACAACTCCCAAAAATATGGCAATGGCAGGACGCCTTAGTGGGCTACTAGTTCAAGCTCTCCGTGAATTAGGCAAAGAACATATTACCCCAGAACGGATTAAACATTTAAAGCGAACTATTCCACTGGATGCAAGGAAGGAACTACTTAAAGATATTCGATTTGCTCCAGAATGGATGCATTCCATTTTCAAGGAATTAGCTGAAGAGGCTTAAATGAAACTCGACTTTCTAAAATTACCTTCCGAAGAACGACGCCTCTACCTTGAACAAGCCGCTATTCAAAGAAACATCTCCCCAGTCATCATGGAGAAAGATTTTTTCGTATGTTGGTTACTCAGCATCCTGTTCGAGTCGCAGTTTGCTGACAGCCTTGTATTCAAGGGAGGGACTTCTCTATCAAAGATATTTGGCGCGATCAATCGATTTTCTGAAGATATTGATCTTTCGCTGTCTCCAACCTTTCTTGGACTGCCTGAATCCGCTGCAAATCGGAGCCAAGCTGACAAATGGTGGGGAAAAGCTGAAAAAGCATGTGAGCATGCTGTTCAAACTCAAATTATGCCGATGTTAGAAGCTTCAGCATTGGGCGTATTAGGAAAACATGAGCAGGCAAGATTCGAGTTTTTAAAAGACACTCAAACTAAGTCACCCGTCATTCTTTTTCACTACCCATCATCGCTGCCAACAGGGCTTGACTACATCAAGCGTTCTGTAAAACTCGAATTCGGCTCTCTCACTGATCAAGAGCCCACGGGATGCTATCCAATACGACCCTGGATTGCTGAGGTTTTCCCCGCAGAATTTCCCGAATGGCAATGTGAAGTCATAACTCTAGAAATCGAGCGAACTTTCTGGGAAAAAGCTACGATTCTACATGCAGAGTATCATCGACCTCTAGACAGACTAATGAGAGATAGATTCTCCCGTCACTACGCTGATACTGCAGCACTGGCAAATCATTCGGAGGCAATCAAAGCTATTGATCACCACGACCTCCGAGACCGCGTTGTTGCATGGAAAAGCCTGTTCTTTCGTGACTCATCAGCAAACTTGTCCCAAGCCAAACCTGGCACCTTTCGCCTTGTTCCAAGAGCGGAAAGATTGCCTGAGTTGCGACGTGATTACCAGTTGATGCGAGACATGTACCTTAATGAGCCTGTCAGTTTTGATGAGATACTGAGCACCTTGTCCAAACTAGAGCATCGTATCAACCAAGCAAGCCTCGTTTCTTCAGCTCTTTCTGCAGTTGGTTCTGAGAGATAAACAATATCGCATCGAAACCCAATTTTTGAGCAGCTTCAATATTTTCTATTCTACCATCGATAAAGATGATGCTGTTTGCAGGTAGCGCCATTTCATTGAGGAGAAACTCATAAATTTTTGGATCAGGTTTCTCTAGTCCTATTTCGCAGGAAAGAAGACAAGGATCGAAGGGAGCGTATAAATTGAATTCTCTGATAATTCTCGCTAAGCGATCGTCAATATTCGATAGAAGAGCTACAGGGATGCCTTTTCCTTTCAACTCAAGGACAAGGTCATACATCTCGTGGTTGACCCCAATAGCATCTTTCATCACATGATTAAAAGAATCTTCCCAACCCTTTGGCAAAGAAATATTCTTCTGTCTTGCATATTCGAGCCAAAAATCTTGATCCCTCTTGCCTGTTTTGACTGCTTTTCTTTTTTCTTGGTTGACTACTTCAAACTCTTGTGGAGAGAGAGCAAAGCTTTTACAGAGAAACTGAACTACACCTTCTCGATTTGGCTCTTTCGTCATGACTCCGCCGAAATCAAAAACTATCGCTTCAGGAGCCGCAGAAAGTGTGGCGCAAGCTGTAATACCAAACGCAACAAATAACTTCACATTTGAGCCGCGTCAAAGCGTCGAAAATCGGCGATCGTAAACGGCATTGTATTGCATTAATACTATGCTGTTTATGATCGTCAATTTGTCGACAGCTTTCACGCAGCTCAAATATGAAGTTATTTATTGCATTTGGTATTAGCAGGGATATCATTGCCTTTTTCATCATATAAACCTCTTTTTACCTTTAATTAAGAACAGTTAGGATACACTGTTTGGGTAAAAGGCATTACCGTAGAAACTAAGGTGATAAAAAGCCGTAATCTTGTAACTCTTGCGCTCTTTTTAAAAGCTCTGTTTTTTGATAGCAGTTTAATTTATTTTTTATGTTTTCTAAGTAGGATTCCACAGTCCTAGAAGAAAGGTGCAGTCTTTCGCCAATGCTTCTAGCTGTTTCTCCTTGAAGATAGAGGCTCTTAAAAACATCGACACAAATTACATGAAGTATTGCCGCTACGGGATGTCAATCCTTTCTCGCCTCGATGTTTACTACAAGCAAGCGATGCCAGCTGTTCAAAAAAAGCTTCTTGGTTCGATCTTCCCTGGAAAACTGGTTTTTGCAAGCGGAAAATATCGAACCACTGAGTTAAACAAAGCGGTAGAACTTATCGGCTTATTTCAGAGTGATTTACGAAATAAAAAAGCCGAACGCTTGGATATTTCTATCAAAACGTTCGGAAATGTGGCCAGAACTGGAATCGAACCAGCGACACAAGGATTTTCAGTCCTCTGCTCTACCGACTGAGCTATCTGGCCAAAAGATCAAATTGAACTTCGGTAGGATATCGCAGAGAGCTTTTTCAAAGCAAGAATAACTCAGCGGTTTCTGAGATGTTTACTAGTTAAAAGGATGGAAAAGCGTTACTAACCTTCAGCAAGAGCAGGTTCTTTAGCGCTGCTGAGCTCGACCATGTCTTTAATGATTTCAATAGCTTCGGCCATTTGCCAATCTTCTCCCTGCCACCAGCTTCGATTGGGAAAGCCAGGTGTGCTGGAACTTTGTAACTCATGCAGTTTGGTTAAAAAAGCAAGAGCCTCAGGGTTATTTTGAAGGCGCGTGGAGCTGCGTTGTTTAAGATCGGGAATGAGCTTTTGCCAATGAGGTGTTTTTTGTTGCAAATTGGGTAGATAGTTTTTTTGAAACCAAGCTTTTGTTTGTAGATCGAGATCGGCAAGAGGGTCTTGGTAAGCAGCTGGCACTTTATCATTACTCAGTGGATACTCCAGGAAGCGCTCACCGATGTGGAAGGCGGCAAGTGTCGAAGGGACAACAAGATCTGCCTTTACGCCTTCAATCTGCGTAGATCTACCAGAAACAGTATAGTATCTACCTACGGTGACTTTAAAGAAGGCTCTTGCTTCCGCATCTGTCAATGTCTGAAATTGAATAGTACCCTTCCCATAGGTGCGTTCATCGCCGACGATAATTGCCGTTCCATAGTCCTGCAAGGCTTGAGCTACGATTTCAGCAGCAGAGGCGGATAATTTTGAGGTAAGAAGAACTAATGGGCCTTTATAGTACATTCTTCCATCAAGATTACGTAGATATTGTATTTGTTCATTGGCATATTTGGAGATGACAACGACGCCATTTGTCATGAAAAGCCCTGAAACTTTAACTGCTTGGTTAAGGAACCCTCCAGAGTTTTCTCGTAGATCGAGTACGATTCCTTTGATAGAGCTTTGTTTTTTGAGCTGTCTTAGAGCTTCTCGTAGATCTTTTTCGCAGCTTGAGCCATCACTGCTTTCATAAAATGACGGTAAAGTGATTTTGCCGATGATCCCGTCTTCGTAAGGAATCGAGGTATGTTGTACTCGTTCCTGATTAAGAACGATTTTTTCTCGTTTCAGTTGCACATGAAAAACGTCTTCTTGGCCATTGGGATGTATTCTCTTAAGGCCTAACAAAACTGAGGAATTAGGCCCGTCTTGTAAAGCGCTTAAGACTTCATCATAGGCAGCGCTTGTCTGACTTTTCCCATTGATTTCGACTAAAAGATCTCCTACCGCAATGAGGCCACTGTTATGAGCTGGCCCTCCCTCGATCAAATCAGCGATCTCCACCCCATCAATGCCCTCTTTAAGGATAACGCCAATCCCTTCAAACTGTTTTTCCAGACTAGCGCGCATTTCAAGAGCCTCTTCTTGGCTGTAGAAGGAGCTATGAGCATCTAAGCTTTTAGCTAGAGATTTTAGTGTATGTAATGCGATGTAGTGAATGCGATCACTTAGATAGCTTTTTTCGTGACGGCTTAACCTAGCGTTCCATAGAGCGCCAATTTTTTCTCGCATTTGAGGGGTCCAAACTCGGTCCGGCTTCTGGTTTTTTTCTTCCCGTAAAAAATAGATGAGTTGGCGACGTTGCCGTTCTTTAAGTTGTTGTTCGCTGCCAGCATAATGAAGGTAGGATTCCCCAACTTCAAGTGGTAGATCCTTACCGGAAAGGGCTAGTTCTCTTTGGATTTCCGCTCGCCATTCAAGACTTCGCTTAATGGCATTGACCATCAATCGGTTAAAGCTGACAAAATCGCCAAATTCATCATGGTAATAATTCGCTATAGCACTTTGTAGTTTGCGATCGCCCATATCGAGATAAGGGCGCACTTCCGCAGATGTTAGATAAATTTTTTGAGGATCAAATTGGGAGACAAAAGTTTTGATGGCTCGGCGCATGAGAACGGGGTTAAGATCTTTGTATTCAACGTGGTAAGCTAGCATATCCTCCATCATGGGGCGGATATCCTTAAGGGATAGATCAGGAGGTCTAGCTTCAAGAGCTAAAGGAAAAAGGATGATATAGAACAGTGAACGGAAACGTAATACCATGAGGAGCCTCTTTTTACCTCCTTAACACAAAGTCTTTTTTTGTCTCCAAGGATGAAAGTTTTGCTGATTCTGAAAACCGCGTGCTTACAGATTGAAATAAATGGGTTGTATCTCTATATTCGCTCGGTATGTCTTGGGAAAACTCTGAAGACATAGATTGATATTTTATCTGAATTGATTAAGGAGAATGGCAATACAATGCCGACCATTAACCAACTAGTTCGCACTGGACGTCGTACTAAAGTGCGTCGTAAGAAGTCGCCCGCGCTTCAACAGTGTCCACAACGTCGCGGCGTTTGTTTGCAAGTAAAGACAAAAACACCGAAAAAGCCGAACTCTGCTTTGCGTAAAGTCGCTTGGGTGCGTCTTTCCAATGGGCAAGAGGTCATCGCTTATATCGGAGGCGAAGGTCATAATCTTCAAGAACACAGTATCGTTTTAGTCCGAGGTGGTCGTGTTAAGGACCTTCCTGGCGTGCGTTATCATATTGTTCGAGGAGCTCTTGACTGTGCTGCTGTGAAAGATCGCAAGAAGTCGCGTTCGAAATATGGAGCCAAACGGCCCAAGAAGTAATCTTAGGATAGCTATAGATAGTTATCCTGATCCGCGATCTTCATTGTTTTTAGATCAGTGAATATCCCGGGTCGGTCCTGAATTTGCTCATCAGGCCAAGTGAAAAAGCGGTAAAATGACTGCTGCTTAGGGCTTAAATGATTAAACAAGAAGAAGGAACCCCCCATGTCAAGAAGACGTCGTGCCGAGAAACGGGAAGTCGCTCCCGATCCGGTCTACAACAGTGTTCTGCTTGCTAAATTCATCAACAAAGTGATGGAAGATGGTAAAAAGTCAGTCGCTCGACGGATCGTCTATAATGCGATTGAGAAATTTGCCAAGCGGATTAAAGCAGAAGATCCATTAGCGGCTTTTGAGCAAGCTTTAGAAAATTGCAAACCTTCCCTCGAAGTAAAGTCTCGCCGTATTGGCGGTGCTACATACCAGGTGCCTATTGAAATTGCAGCAGATCGTCGCACTTCTATGGCAATGGGATGGATCATCCTTTACTCAAGAGAAAAGGTGGGTCGATCTATGGAAGAAGGGCTCTCTTCTGAGCTCACCGACGCCTTTCAAAATCAAGGCGCAACGATTAAGAAAAAAGATGACACCCACCGTATGGCAGAAGCTAACAAGGCTTTTGCTCACTATAAATGGTAAGCGCCAGGAGCACCGTAGATCATGGGAAAACGACCAGATTCTGATAAGCTCTCCAATGTGCGTAATGTCGGCATCATGGCGCATATTGACGCCGGAAAAACGACGACCACAGAGCGTATTCTTTATTACTCCGGCCGATTGCACCGTATTGGTGAAGTGCATGAGGGCGCTGCAACCATGGACTTTATGGAGCAAGAACGTGAGCGTGGGATCACGATTACGTCAGCTTCGACAACAGTCTATTGGAAAGATTGCAAGATCAATATCATTGATACTCCAGGCCACGTGGATTTCACCATTGAGGTGGAGCGATCATTACGTGTCCTAGATGGTGCTGTTGCTGTATTTGACTCAGTAGCTGGCGTACAACCTCAGTCTGAGACAGTATGGCGTCAGGCAGATCGTTACGGTGTACCGCGAATCGCTTTCGTGAATAAAATGGATCGCATTGGCGGAGACTATTTCAACGCTATTAAGACAATGCGTGAAAAGCTCGGTGCCAATGCTGTTGCAGTGCAATGCCCGATTGGTTCTGAATCAGAGTTTAAGGGGATGGTCGACCTCATTACGATGAAGGCGTATCTCTTCCACGATGAGACTCTGGGAGCTAAGTATGACGTTGAAGAGATTCCAGCAGATTTAGTATCTCGTTGCAAAGAGATGCGTAGTCAAATGCTCGAAGAGTTGGCTACCATTGATGAGACCAATGAAACCTTCATGATGAAAGTATTGGAGAATCCTGATTCTCTTACACCTGAGGAAATTCACGCCGTTATCCGTAAAGGTGTCATCGCGCTCAAAATCAATCCAGTATTATGTGGGACGGCCTTTAAGAATAAAGGTATCCAGCCTTTACTCGATTGCATCGTAGCTTGGATGCCATCTCCTCTTGATCGTGGAGATATTAAAGGTATCAATATTGATACAAATGAAGAGATGATCTTAAAACCAGATGACAGTAGTCCTCTGGCAGCTCTGGCCTTCAAAATCATGTCAGACCCTTATGTGGGTAGACTGACCTTCGTGCGAGTTTATGCAGGGACCTTGACCAAAGGAACTAGCCTCATCAACACAACGAAAGACAAGAAGGAGCGCATTTCCAGACTTCTTGAAATGCATGCTAACCAACGCAAAGATCGCGACGAGTTCTTTACAGGAGACATTGCTGCGTGCATAGGTCTTAAATATACCAGCACGGGTGACACCCTGTGTTCTGAGGATTCCCCACTGCTCCTTGAAAAAATGGATTTTCCAGAGCCTGTGATTTCTATGGCTATCGAGCCAAAATCTAAGGCAGATCGGGAGAAACTTTCTTTAGCGCTTAGTTCTCTTTCTGAAGAGGATCCTACGTTCCGTGTTCAAACCAATGAAGAAACGGGACAGACGATCATTGCAGGGATGGGTGAACTGCATCTTGAAATTCTACGAGACCGGATGCTGCGAGAATTTTCAGTGGATGCCAATGTGGGCAAACCTGAAGTGTCTTATAAAGAAACGATCACCACCCCTGGTAAGTCAGAGACCAAGTATGTCAAACAATCTGGCGGTCGAGGTCAGTACGCTCACGTCGTGCTAGAGATTGAACCCAATGAGTCGGGTAAGGGAAATGAGATCGTCAGTAAGATCGTCGGCGGTGTGATTCCAAAAGAATACATCCCAGCGGTGATCAAGGGGATCGAAGATGGTCTGACCACAGGTGTTCTAGCGGGTTATGGCCTGGTAGATGTCAAAGTAGCCATCACATTCGGTTCTTATCACGAGGTCGACTCTAACGAAATGGCATTTAGAATTTGCGGCTCCATGGCCGTTAAGGATGCAGCTCGTAAGAGTAAGCCTATTTTGCTAGAACCGATCATGAAAGTGGTCGTCACAACGCCTGATCAATTCATGGGCGATGTGATTGGGGATATTAACCGACGTCGTGGTAAAATCATCAGCCAAACTAGCATTAAGAGCACTATTGAAGTGCACTCTGAAGTGCCGCTGAGTGAAATGTTTGGATATTCAACACAACTACGTTCGCTCTCTTCAGGCCGAGCTACGTATGTGATGGAGCCAAGCCACTTCGAGCGTGTCCCAACTAAGTTGCAAGATGAACTCGTTAAAAAGTAAATTTGAGGATTAGAAGCATATGGCCAAGTCAGGCAAACAAAGAATTCGCATTCGACTCAAAGGTTACGACCAGCGCGTTCTCGACAGAGCAACCGCTGATATCGTCGAAACTGCTAAGCGTACCGGCGCTCGTATTGCCGGTCCGATCCCCCTACCAACAAGACGGGAGATCTTTACGGTACTACGGTCTCCTCACGTCGATCGCAAATCACGTGAGCAGTTCGAAATGCGTACGTACATTCGTTTACTAGACATCCTGAACCCTACTCCAGACACCATCGATAAGCTCAAAGTGCTGCCAGTAGCTGCAGGGGTCGATATCAAAATTAAAGCTGCTTAAATCTTATTACAGACTTAAGTCAACTGAAGGGCGTCCTTTCTAAGGGCGCTCTTATCATTTGAGTTCTTTAATATTCTAGAATCTCTTTTATCCCAATTTCTAGAAAGATACCTAAAAAATGCTCGTTTTGGGTCTTTCGTTTTTTTTGCACGCCCTCTATGAATCTATTGAATCATATTAGCATCATTTTGTAGGGTGCCGTTATCCATCGGATAAGAACTGGGATGCTGTATGAGTGAAAAATATGAACAAGGACTTAAACTTTTAAAAAAACTTCATGGTGGACATGCTGGAGAAGAGATTTTAAATGCCATTGGGGATGTGGGCCCAGATATGGCCCGTATGATTATCGAATGGGGATTCGGGGAAGTCATGATTCGCCCTCAATTAGATCTCAAAACAAGAGAGTTGGCTATTATTGCCTCGTTAATCTCTTTGGGGTATTGCATGCCTCAGTTGACAGCTCACGTAGAAGCTGCGCTCTCTGTAGGTGCTAAAAAAGAAGAAATTGTAGAACTGATTATGCAAACAGCAATCTATTCAGGATTTCCTGGAGCTGTGAATGCTTTGATTCACATCAAACATCTCTTAAAATAACTTCTGATGCGAGGGAGGGGTATGGCTATTGAAAAAGTCGTTATTATGGGCGGAAGTTCAGGAATAGGGCTTGCAACTGCAGAACGGCTTGCTAAAGGTTCTTATCAAGTCATCATAGCTAGCAGAAGTAAGGAAAAGATAGATCGCGCTTTAAAGAGGATCAAAGGAAATGTTCTTGGATATCCCGTAGATTTTACTAATCCGGAAGCATTGGAACTATTTTTTCAAATAATAGAAAGCTTGGATCATCTCATTTGTGTGGGAGCAGGTGAAGCAGCTTGGGGGAGTTTTCCTGATATTAAGACACTAGAACTGAAACAAGGCTTTGAAAACAAGTTTTGGGGTTATTTTTATAGTGCTCAAGCTGCCTTAAAAAATATGAAAAAAAAGGGGTCCATCACTTTTGTGATTGGTGGTGCTTGTCGTTGCGCTATTCCTGGGACCTCTGGTGTAGCAGCGGTCAATGGGGCTATATTGAGTATGGGATTAACGATGGCAAGAGAAGTCGCCCCAATCAGGGTGAATTTAATTGCTCCAGGAGTGACCAATACACCTATATATGATTATATGCCCACAGAAGAGAAAACGAGTTTTTTTAAACAAGTGGGGAATAGTTTACCTGTCGGTAGGATAGGGGAGCCTGATGACATAGCAAAGGCGATGGAATTTGTCATAGGTAATGGGTATTTAACTGGTGCCGTCATCGATGTGGATGGTGGTGGCAGATTAAATTAACCGTAGAGTGTCATAAGTTTTTTTTCATATAATAGCGGCGATGCCCTTCAGGCACATTGTCCAATGTGCCAAAGATCGAAAATCCGTGCTTAAGGTAGAAATCCTTGGCTTGAAAATCAAAAGTATTCAAGTGGGCAATGCGACATTTATGGCTGCAGGCGATTCTCTCGACATGTTTTAATAACAGGGAAGCGATGCCATGATGACGATACTGTTCAAAAACAAAGAGAAGTTCAATGTATAGAATGCCCCAATTTGCCAGGTTGGCTTGAATCCCTCCCAAAAATTCTCCAGATTGATTTTTAACGGAAAAATCCAGTCTGTGCGTTTCAGCAAGAGGTTGTATAGCAGCAGTTTTTATATTGAAATTGGTGATAGCTTGATCTAGCTTAGCAAGCTCATCCGTTGTTGCTGGGGCGATGTTAAAAAAAGCATCAATTAAAGGCGCTGTTTCAATAGATGAAGTGTTTGTTAGATCTAAGGCCATAAGAATGTCATCGATATAACGATCTTGAATTTTAACTCTATTTTTTAGCCGACCTTCTTCCTGAAACCCCATTTTTTTATAGAGCGCGATTGCTGGAGTATTTGAGGCTCGTACATTAAGTTCTATCTTTTCAATAGAGCTTGAAGCAGTTGCCTGTTCGATGAGTGTTTTAAGGAGCTGGGCGCCGACGCCCTTTTTTTGCCAAGCGTGATGAACGACAATATTGAGCTGAGCAACATGACATAAGGATTGTAAACTTAAGGGCTTTAAGTAGGCATGACCCACAATACTATTTTCGTGTTCTGCAACAAGGTAGATGCCAGTTTTCTCTTGAAGAAATGTTGAGATGGTATGTGCAATAACGTCATCGGTTAATTCGGAAGGGAGCGAGCATAAAAAACCGGGCGTTTGCGCTATTTCGCGCTCCGCATTTGCAATGACATGCGCATCTTCTATCTTAGCATGTCTAATTGTTACGCTCACGAATAGGTTCCTTGCGTAACTCGCTTTGCCTGGAAAAATTGGAGATGTTCTCGTAATTTCAATTTTAGCAGGTGGAGATCCGCCATCAGGGGTTGTATTGTGAGTAATTAGGAGAGAAATTGGGTTCTGTTTCGTACATGATATTATAGGCAGGAGAGCGGTGGCTTGTCATCCGTTTGCCGACAACAATTCCATTCAAAACTTCGAGATAATAATTATTTTCAACGTTGTAATCATTATTTATGCTGATCCGTTCGATATACTCATACTCTTCGAGATCGTTCCCCTTGGCTCGAACGACATCGGGTTTTCCAAGCTGATTGTTCAATGAAGAAACGTGAGTGCCGATGGTGATCGAATCGTAGGACTCGCGGGTCATCGCCGTAGTTCTAGAAAAACAGGCGGTTAGGAGCAAAAGTAGTACGAGACAACGCTTCATTTTAGGCCTTGATGGGTTGCCAAACTCGACCATTGATCACGGTACGAAATTGGTCTGTAGTGGCATATTCGGCTCGCATAATATAGCTATTATCGTGCTGTTTTTCGTAAAATTCAAAACCTTCAAACCCGAGTTCTCTGACTCGAAATTCCCAAGCAATCACCTTGTCGCTGATGATGCCAGAGCCTTGGATTTTTCCAAGAGCTTGATTTTCTAACTCAATGGAAAATGAATTGGAGGTGAAATCCCGGATGATGAACTGATTGTGCATAATATCAGTCATTCCTTTGATCTGGATTTCCTGAAGACATTCAATTTCGCCTATCTCACTACGTGGGCTCATGCTCCATCTTGTAAAAAAGGAAAGCTCCTCATCAACCATATTAAGCTTGATGAGTCCTTCTCCAAGCCAAGCTAGTGGCTGCATGAGAAACAAATGGCTATCCATCAGAACATAAACCTTCGGCTATAAATACTTTGTAGAATTCCTAACGCCATCATGGTCGAGAGGATGGATGACCCCCCATAGGTCACCAGGATCAATGGCACTCCCGTAATGGGTAAAAAACCGCACATCATTCCAGCATTCACAATGACATGCACTGCCAAATAGGCCGTAATCCCAGCCGACAACAAGCGCCCAAAGGCGTCCTTAGCTACAGCCGTCACCTGAAAACAAAAATAGAGTAAACCGAAAAAAAAGAGGAGAAGTAAAAAAATTCCTATCACCCCAAACTCTTCTCCATAGGCAGCAAATACGGAATCTGTATGGGCGGCGGGTAGCCATTGCCTTCCGGTAAATTCTGATTTATGCCAGCCGCTCCCCGTCCATCCACCTAATCCGATGGCTGTCTGCGCTGCTTGTTGATGGTAGGTGTCAGGGTTTAATCGTTCATACTGGTAGTCCTTAAGGATTGTCGTAGCATAAGGGCGCATGGTTTCATGAGGGAGAATTCCCAGAAAGAATAGGCTGATAAAGATCACGCCTACAGCGCCAAGCATTTGCATCCAAAGAATCCAACGACGGTGCACGCCAGCTAAATAAAAGAGAACAAGTGCAATAGGGTAAAGCACTAGACTTGTACCTAAATCGGGTTGTTTAAGAATGAGCATGAAGGGAATCAATACAAGACAACTTCCCTGCCAAGCGACTCTTAATGTCGAAGCAATACGCCCCTGTCTCTCGAGAAACCAGCTTAGAACGATGACGACAATGAGCTTAGCATATTCGGAAGGTTGAAAAGTGAGTCCAGCAATTCTGTACCAGCGTTGTACATTCTGAATCGGTGCCGTGAAAAAAAGACCGAACAACATGAAAATCATTAGGAGATAAAGAGGAATGGCCCACTTTTTGAGTTTACCATAGTCCATTCCTGCAAAGAAAAGATAGGCTCCCCAGCCGATAAGGTACCATTTGAGTTGGTTAGTAGCGTAGGGAGTAAGGAGGGTTTCCCATCCGGTCTCTTGTAGATCACCAGTGGTAGAGGCTATGACAAGAATGCTGATCGCCATGAGCGATAAAAGAATGGGAATGGTTCGCCAATCAATCCAGCGTAAATAGCGGTACTGCCACATCTTCTTCCCTCTTTCTCAAATATACACTATAATCGGAGTCATGTTCGATGGTAAAACTCTTTCTTGGGTTCATCTTTCTAAAGTAGATTCGACAAATCTTTGGTTGAAGGAGCATGCCCCATCTCTTTCAACGCAGATGCTTACGGTGGTTTATGCTGACGAACAAACCGCCGGTAAGGGACAGCATGGAAAGAAATGGATATCTCCACCAGGACTCAATCTCTACGCATCGCTATTTTTTTGCCTTGAAAAAGAGTTCTCTCATCTGAGCAACTTGAGCCAAACGCTTGCAATTAGTTGTGCAAAGACGATGGAAGAATTGGGATTTTTAACACAAATCAAATGGCCCAACGATTTGCGTATAGAGAAGCGTAAAATAGGTGGGATCTTAGCTGAAATTATCTCTATGAAAGAAGTCTGTGGAGTGATCATCGGAGTTGGAATCAATATCAATGCAACTGAAAACGAGCTCTCAAGCATTGACCAGCCAGCTACCTCGCTCCTGGTTGAAAGCGGTATGGAATGGGATATAAATAAAGTATTACTACGCATTATAGAGCTATTTCTCATAGATCTAGCAATCCTTCGAAAACAAGGATTTTCCTCGTTAGCCGTCGAATTACAAAGTTTTTTGGCTTTTTTACATCAACCAGTTGTTTTTTCCGATGATCAGCGCTCTTTTGAGGCGATTTGTCAAGGAATTGATGAAAGAGGCCAGATGCGGCTTCTCAGATCAGATGGGATCGTAGAAACAGTGTATTCCGGCTCTCTCAGAGAAGCGGTTACGTCTTAGCTAGGGAACTTAAGTCAGGGGTAACTACCAAATCTGGGGAGATTTTAGCGCGTAGAATTTGCTGGATGGCACTTAAGGTGGATCCTGTGGCCGAATAACAGGTCGTACAGCTTCCTTGGTAGGCAATGATCAATTCTTTTTCGTTCACAAAGTCGATGATTTGGATTCCTCCTGCATCGAGCTCTATGTAAGGGCGGATGTCATTGGCGATCACTTCCTCTAGAACAGCAATCTTTTGTTTGCCCGATAACTCGCTCCATCCCGGGTAACCTCCACCGCCTTCATTTATAGATATCACTGGTGTGACAATGTAATTGTCAGAAAGCGGGATGTCCATGCAAGTATTTACGGCTTCCTCGATAGCAAATAGAACTAGATTTAAGTACACAGAGACATCATTAGGGAATGCCTGAGAGTCATTACGATCATGTGCTTGTTTATCGATGAGATCAGCGCTTAAACGCCTAGCTTGATCATGGTTTTTGCGAATCAGCAATTCACAGGCGATATCAGCAGCTCCGATGAGAGCTGTAGGCCCAAAGGCCTCAAATTTGGCATCGGCAATCACACCATCGCTTTCATCGACTAGAAGGTAAAGGCATAGGGCATGACCTCCATGAATCTCTCCTTCTTTGCCTATAGCAAGGCGCATACCCCTTGCAGCAGCATCTTCCTTAGAAAAAGAACCCACGTGAAGGGGGGTTTCAATGCGATGTATGAGTTTTTTGCTATAACGAGCCCAAGGAAAGGAGGGTAGAAAATGGTGTGGAGTCATAAAAGTGTTCCTGTCATAGCTCGGAGCTCATTAGCGGTCTCAACGATGATAGAGATGGCTCGATGAATTTCTTGTTCCGTGGTTTCGTGCGATAGAGAAAAACTCAGAGCGCAAAGAGCTAGCCCATTGTCAATACCACATGTTTTAAGAATTTGCGGAAGGTACTGACTATTTTTGTTTCCAAAACTCGCAAATACGCTTTGTCTATTTAGGCGAAATAATAAAGCTTCGCTGGTGACTCCGGGAAAAGCAATGACAGAAATGTTAGGAAGGCGTTCAACGTCATCGAAAAACACAATAGCATCGGGATATCCGTTCTTGATTCCATCTTCGAAGAGTTGTCTTAGGCGAGCTGCTTCTGTGCACATATAGTCAATTCTTGCTTGTAATTCATCCACGGCAACCGCAAGGGCGACAAAGAGAGGAACGTTGAAGGGCTCGGCCCCCGGAGCAAGAGAGGGGAGATCAAGTCCTTTACGAATCAACAGACCACCGGTACCTTTAGGGGCATGGAGTAAGGAGCCTTCAAAAGAGAGGATATCGATGCCAAAATCTTGAAATGAAAAGAAAATCTTACCGAAGATATTAGAGATATCGACGTGTAAAAGGATCTCTTTTTCTTTACAAATCCTAGCTAGATCTGCAATGGGTTGAATCACACCTGTCAAACTGCTAGCCATGGAAAGCGATAACATACAGACTCGTGGTCCGATGGCTTCTTCAAGCACTTCTGCCCGTAGCCTTCCAGCTAAATCAACAGGAAGGAATTTGCTCACACAATCCACTTTTTCCAGACGCTTCATTGCTAGACGAACCGGTGCTTCTTCTACGGCAGTGGTCAAGAGATGGTTCCGGCCGGAATCTCGGATATGGTCAAGGTAGAGGGAAAAAGACATATGACCAATGGCTTCAGCCCCGCTGGCCATAAAGTAAAACGGATCATCAAAAGCTGCCCCAAGAGCTTCATAAATCGCTGAGGCTGCGGCGTCTACGGCTGGGAGTAGCTCTTGTCCCATTCTATGAGGGGCTTCCACAGCCCCCCAGAGATCCTTGAAAAAGGGAGCCATTCTTTCAATGGCTTGTAGTGATGGACGGGCAATTGTATGAGTATCTAGATAGATCGGATCATCCATTACAAGGAGCCTTTGCGAAATCGCTTATTTTCATAAACATAGACAAAAGGATCTCCTGTAGGGATTTCTAATTTGACGACTTCTTCTTCAGACAGGCCATCAAGATACATACAGATGGCTCGGAGAGAATTGCCGTGAGCTACAATGAGAATATGACGATCCTTTTCCAGTTCAGGTAAAATCGTTTCCTTAAAGTAAGGAATGGTACGCGCAGCTGTCATCTTTAAACTTTCCCCTTGGGGTGGAGCTACATCATAGCTGCGGCGCCAGCGTAATACTTGCTCATCACCAAAACGACGTCGGGTTTCGGTTTTATTTAGACCTTGCAATTCCCCATACATTCTTTCGTTGAGCTGCCAAGCGCTGATCATTGGAATACAGGTAGCTTGTGTCTCATCGCTATAAATAGTGTCCCACTGATGGTGTTCTTTCTGCAATCCATGCAGTAGACGGGGCACCTTGCCTTCATTATGCATGCTCATTGCGAGAAATGCGGTGGTTTGCGCGCGCGATAAATCAGAAATGTAGATGAGATCAAAGGAAATATGAGCGATTTTTTTCCCGGCCTCAAAAGCTTCTTGGATCCCTTCCTTGCTTAAAGGAATGTCAACCCATCCGGTGAAGAGATCTCGCTTATTCCACTCCGATTGTCCATGACGAAGCATTACAAGTTTTCCCATACTGTTCATCCTTATCGCTTTTGGTTATCAGAGGTAGTTGTAAAACTCAGGTTCAATCGATCTTCTGGGCTCAAAAATCCTCCGAAAAGCGACGAATCCAGAATTTTACAACGACCTCACCAGTATACCACCCTTGTCGCAGCGGGAAAAGTAAAGATTTTTTTGGAAGGATTGCGGGGAACTACCTTTCTAGGCTATTCTCTCTGCCATGTCTACTTTACAACGTCTAAGCAAAGTCCTAGCGGCAGCAGGAGTTGCCTCCAGAAGAGCCTGTGAAGAGTTGATCTTCGAAGGGCGAGTAACGGTCAATGGACGCGTCATTTATGTTCCTCAAACGCCCGTTTCATTGCCTAACGATCAAATCACTGTCAATGGTCAACAGATTTATTCTGTTCAGAAAAAAGTTTACTACATCCTAAATAAACCGTCAGGAGTTACCTGTAGTCAAAAACGTATTGGACGTAAAAGACTGGTGACAGACCTGTTTACTGACCAACCTGAGCGACTCTTTACCGTGGGCAGGCTGGATCGTGATACGACGGGGCTTTTGATCGTAACCAACGATGGTCATTTTGCTCAGAAAGTGATTCACCCTTCTGCTAATATCACTAAAGAATATCTTATCAAGGTGAGGCAGGAAATTACTCATGAGCATCTCGTTGCTCTTTCTAAAGGGGTTTTTATCGAGGGATCCTGGGTAAAGCCTGTTAAGGTGACTAAAATGCGTAAAGGGACGCTCAAGATTGCTGTGAAGGAAGGGAAAAAGCGAGAAGTACGACTCATGGTTTCTGAGGCAGGGCTTGATCTTATAGAACTTAGCCGTATTCGAATTGGTGGACTCATTCTAGGTCCTCTGCCAGAAGGAATGTACCGAGAAATGACTGAAAAAGATAAAGAAGCCATTTTTCATTAGACTTCTTGCGCAAGAAATCTGTTAAATAGTTTCCCCTCAAAGATCTATCTTAGATACATGTAGTGGTGGTTGGTCGCCGCTTAAAGCTATTTACAAGATGAGCATGGGTAGCTATGGTTCTAAGAAAAAGACAGGGTAGTTTCCCTTGTTCGTTTACCTAAAAAAATATTGGATGTGCTGCTGGGTAGGGATTCCCATGGCGCTCTCTGCGGAAGTGGATACGGCAAATCTTCCTAAGCCTCAAGGAGGGGGAAGCGGGAGCGGAGTTATTGTCGAGCCAATGCCCCAAAAAAACAGCAAAGCAGACAAAAAAACCACTCCACCAACTGATACAATAATCTACCATTCAGATGCCGAACAGGATCAAGCTGCAGAGCAGTTAAACAAAGCCCCACAATCAGGGGAGATCTATAACCCAGGAGCTGGGGATGACAACAAGACAGCTAAGAAGCCTACAAAAGAGATGGAGGTGATACGGGGGCATACGAACCAGGATCAAACCGAGGTCGAACAGGAAAGCGTCCCAAATACATCGACTGTATTGGAGTTTACTCCAAACCAAAAACCTTCTCCAGGAGAGCCTCAAGCAGCTCCTAATTCTTCAGCAATTATAGAGCCTACAAAACCGCCTCCTACGAGCACGCCGCCAGTAGCTCCTAACTCTTCAGCAATTTTAGATACTACAAAATCACCAAATCAAACAGATAAGTCTGGTTCTTCTATCATTTTCGAGTAAAAAACTCACTTTACGGCTCTCTATATGCGTGAGGTGAGTAAAAAAGATAGACATCTTGCGGATTGCTATAATACCAAACGCAACAAATAACTTCACATTTGAGCCGCGTCAAAGCGCCGAAAATCGGCGATCGTAAAACGGCATTGTATTGCATTAATACTATGCTGTTTATGATCGTCAATTTGTCGACAGCTTTCACGCAGCTCAAATATGAAGTTATTTATTGTGTTTGGTATAACTCGCTTCGCTTGGAAAAATTGGAGATTGTCTCGTTATTTCGATCTCCGATAACGAGACATACACGAAGTGTGTAGGTGAGGAATCTCCAATCATATGTTCTGGAGAAGTGCACGGTCCATGAAGGTTACGAGCTTGTGGCCGGCATGTTTTTAGGGATAGTAGGGGCAGTTGGAGTGTTTAAAGACCATTTTTTTAGAAGAGCATCATAAGTGCCATTCTTTTTGAGAGCATTTAGCCCACGGTGGATAGCCTTGAGCAGGTCTAGAGAAGTCTGGCTACGTGTAAGCACTCTCAAGCCGTTGTCATTGAAAGGATGGGTGGCTATTTGTAATTTACCATTGTAGATGTTTCTGCAGTATGCGTTAGCAATGAGAGCCTCAGCGACGGCGCCATCAACCATTCCAGCTGCAACAGCATTGAAGGCATCTGGAGTAGAATCATAGTTGCGGATCAAAATGGTGGGATTTTTCTCGAGATAAAGTGCTGCGTTCGTATCAGGTAAAGTGGCGATTTCTTTGCCATTCAACTGTGCTATCGAAGTCACCATAGAAGATATTGGTAAGACAAGCACGGGCCCTGTTAAGAGATATGGGTCTGAGAAATCAAAATAAGTTTGGTTGAAAAGGTATGGGTAAATCGATGATAAAATGGCATCGTACTGATGACTTTTAAGATTGGGAACGAGAACATCCCAACTTACAGGTAATAGAGAAAGGCGCGTTTTTTCTATTCTGCCAATTTCTTTGAGAAGGTCTCTAGAGAAGCCTGTAACATTATTTTGTTGACCCATGAGATCGATACCGACCCATGAAGGATCAAAACCAATGGTGTAACTTCCATTGCGATAATCGCTTCCACAAGCGGCCAGGAAGGCGAAAATGCAAAGAGCAGATAAGCGCTTAAAAAATCGATAGAACATAGCCATGCCTTAACACAGGATTGTAGCAGATTTTGTCAGAAATCGATAACATAAATGATTATGTCCTCTGATTCCGCCTATCTGATTGTTAACTTTGGTGGTCCCCGCCATTTGGAGGAGATCCCTGAGTTTCTCATAGAATTACTGACTGATCAAGATGTCATTCGGACCGGATGGCCACGGGGTCTTCAAACAGTACTTTTTCGATATATAGCACGCAAACGAGCAAAAAAAGCAGTAGGAGAATATGCCTTGATCGGAGGCGGATCTCCTATTTTTCAAGATACAGAATTTGTTGCCAAAGCGGTGTCACAGAATCTCAACAAGAAAGTGCTTACATTTCATCGATATTTGCCAGAAACCCATAGAGCATTTATGGAGGAGATGCAGGCTTTAACAGAGGAACAGATCATCGTGTTTCCTATGTTTCCGCAGTTTAGCTATGCCACCACAGGGAGTATCGCTAGATGGTTCCAAGAGCACTTGTGTGGTAAAACTCTGCGTAAATTGCGTTGGATCAAATCGTATCCTAGGCATCCTCGATTTATTGCTTGCCATCAAAATGCGATTAGACAGTTTTTAGAGCAAAGAAAACTGTCTCCAGAGGAAGTGTTTCTATTTTTTTCTGCACACGGGCTTCCTCGGCAATTCATCTGTATGGGAGATATGTATGAAAGTGAATGTGAGATATCGTTTCGCTATATATTAGCTGGATTATCTCACTATAAAGGGCTTCTTGCTTATCAATCGAAATTTGGATCAGGAGAGTGGTTAAGGCCTTATACAGATGAGATGTGTAAGAAGGCTCTATTATGGCATGAGGGGAAACAGCATATTGTTTTTGTCCCTATGACATTCACTTCAGATCATATTGAAACCTTATTTGAAATTGAGCAACAGTACCTACCAGTGATTCGTCAACAAGGTTTCATAGCTCATAGATGCCCTGCCCTTGGTTTGCAAAAAGAGTGGATAGAGGCCATCGCAGAGATCATGCATTCAAGTGATTTGCTAGGTAATGACATGCTTATTCGCCATAAGAGAAAGAAGTGTTGCTCGTTGTGTCGGGGAGCTTTTTGTTGCTCTTGCTAAGAGCCAAAAAAGCACCTACAGCTGCAATGAAAAGATACACAGCAGGTGCTAGAATCCAGCCTGTTCCTTGATATAACCATAAACAGATAGCTGCACATGGGGATCCGATCAACTGCGACCCTATTGAGGTGGCAAATGCAGTCACAAGATAACGATCTTTTACGGGAACTAAATCAAGAGTCCACTGATGGAATGGGGCAGCAAAGGCAACTCCAAGGATAATAATAGTGGAGCGAACGAAAATAGCTGCAGCGATAGACGCATCTTTTAGTAAAAAAAAGAGAGGGATGCAAAGAACTGCAAGAGATAGAGCAGCTATACGCATCAGTTTTGCACCGGAGATCCATCGAGTAAGAAATCCAAAGATAGGTAATAGCAAAACATCTAGGCAAAGAAGGCTAGTATTCATTTCAAGAGCTGTCGTTTTGTTTACCGAAGAGATCAAAGGTAAAAAACCATTCATCAGAGTGAAAGGGATCGCATAGGTTACATAAGAAAAACCTGCTGCGAAAATGATCAAAAATACTGCTTTACGATTGGCTTTTAATGTGCTTAAGCCCCCCAAGGGATTCATAGATTCGCGTTGATAATCAAGAGTCTCATCACAAATCCAACGAACGGAGATACCGAGCACGCCGCTGCATCCACCTAACCAAAACAACCAACGCCAATGGGTTTCTACGATATTCCAGTGGGCGAAAAGAGTGACAAGTCCAGAGGCAAATAAGACACCGATGATGCTCGAAGAATCGTAGATGCTGCTTAGGAATCCTCGCCAAGAGATTTTGCTATGTTCTAAAATAAAAATAGCGCCTCCTTTTGTTTCCCCCCCCACAAAGAAATTTTGTAGCGCACGAGCAAGCAATAAAAACAGCGGGGCTGTGTTGCCTATATTGGCGTAGGTAGGAAGACACCCCATGAGGACCGTTGCAATAGCCATTCCTGTGATCGTCATAGAAAGGGCATATTTTCTCCCATAGCGGTCGCCGATATAGCCAAATACTAGTGCGCCAAGGGGCCGGGTCAGGATGCCAATGACTTGGATGCCATAGGCTACGATCAATCCTGTTACATAGGGAAGATCAGTGAAAAATAACGGAGAAAGGAAAGGGACAAGAAGTGCATATAAGGCATTGTCATAATGCTCGAGGATATTGCCAAGAATCCCGGCAAGAAAATTTTTAATGAAACTGGGTTTGATCACGACGGCATTAGACACGATGAACTCCTGGAAAACATAGCCGCCAGAAGAAATGGACGTAACAATCTACGTAAAAATTTTAAAACGTAGTTTGACACACTCCCTACGCTGGTATGACCCAGATCAGGTAATGAGAGTTAAACGTAGTATCGTGACGTTTTTTCAGCCGGCTCTATCCAGGCACCTCTGGCGGTACAGGCATTTTACATAGGAAGGAGATAAAAAACGATTCAATTAAAGAGGTGGCTGCGAAACTCAAGTTCAATCGATTTTCCGGGCTTTTTGAGTTAATTTTCGCAACTAGCTCTAAAGGAAAATCCCCTTGAGAATATAGTAGAAGAGAATGCTCATTAAGGCGCTAGTAGGTAGTGTGATGATCCAGGAAAGAACGATTTCTTTAAGGATGTTTAGGTTAATTGCGTGGATTCCCCTTGCTAATCCTACGCCAAGCACTGCGCCAACAAGGCAATGTGTTGTTGAAATAGGTAAGCCTAATTTAGATGCGATCAAGATTGTTGTAGCAGCTCCAAATTCTGCGCAAAATCCCCGTGTGGGGGTGAGTTCTGTGATTTTTTTCCCCACGGTTTCTATAACCCGCCATCCCCATGTGGCTAGACCAATGACAATACCCACGCCTCCAAAAGCTAGTAACCAGACGGGGACGACAGAGGTCTCCATGATGGTTCCTTGCTTGATGATATCCAATACTGCAGCTACAGGGCCAATTGCGTTGGCTACGTCATTGGCTCCGTGGGCAAAGGCGACGAAGCTGGCGCTCAAGACCTGTAACCAAACAAACATTTTTTCGACGATTTGATAGTCTGAGGTGCGCGAGATAAACCCACTTTCTTGTTGGAGATTAGAAGAGACAGTGCGCACTTGGTTTAGAACTTTGCTGATTTGTTCGTGGACATCATTGTAGGTGCTCACTTGTACACGTTGTAGGTGCTTGATTGCTTTATGCAGGCTAATGAGTGCGTGTGGCGATGGAGTCGAGATGTTACAGGTGTCGTGCTTAGGGCGGAATTTATGGAAATACAAATACGTGAGTAATGCCCCTAAAGCAGCGACGAGTAGAGCAATGCCAATAGCAGCAGGGAACGAAAGAAAGAGATCGAGATTTTTTAACCCATTAAAGATCAAACTTAGGGTGAAGGTTCCTGATACGATTGCCATGAGGATGGGCATAAAACGGCGTGTTGCGTCCACAGGACTCATAGCAAACAAGATGTTGCGTTGTAGAGTATTGAAAATAAGATAGGCAATAATACCGCTAATTACAGGAGAAACGACCCAGCTAAGCGCAATAGAAAGAGTTTCCTCCCACTGAACTGCATCTAATCCACCAACCAATGCACCAAATCCCAATATAGATCCGACGATAGCGTGAGTGGTGGATACAGGCCAGCCGAAGTAAGAAGCGATTTGCAGCCAAATACTTGTCCCTAGAAGAGCTCCACACATGCCTATAATGAGCAGAGTTGGATCTGAAAGAAAAAGGCTAGTGTCAATGAGCCCTTTTTGCATAGTCTCAGAGACGTTGGCCCCAACAAAAAAAGCACCACTAAATTCAAAAATGGCGGCAAGGAAGACGGCGCGCTTGATGGTGAGCGCTCCAGAGCCGACGGAAGTTCCCATCGCATTGGATACATCATTGGCGCCGATGTTCCACGCCATGTAGAACCCGACGACCAATACGATGATTTTAAGAATTGATTCTACTTCCATCCCTTATCTAATACTTTTATTTAAGCTCGAGGATCATTCGGATACGATTTGCCAAGCGCTCTGAGGCTCCTGCGATAGAACCGATCCCTTTGAGCACGTGGACCCAGAGATAAAAAGAAGCGGGTGTCATTGTACCTCCGCAATGGAACAATTGTTTCATTGCAGCATGTTCAGCAAGCGATGCCCTATGTTCTTTCAAAGCAGTTTCCTCGACCATAGATTTGACTCTTTGAGCTTCAAGGCCTCCGAAGGAAGACTCGAGAAGTTCTTCAACTTCCCGCATAATACGCAGAGAAGATTGGAATACTTCAAGAGCTCTTTCATAATGTTCATGAAGTTCTTTACAGAGAACTTCATAATGTTCCAGTGGATGTAAAGTGAGGAGCAGGCCTACCTCTTCAGCTTGGTCAGCTATACTGTCCTGTACAGCTAGAATTTCGAGAAATTGACTGCGGTCGATGGGAAGAAAAATACTATTGGGTAAGTGATTGCGGATATCATTTTTGGTGAGATCTGCCTCGTGTTCAAGATCTGAGAGCTCCTTAGCAACTTTCTCAATAGTGCCTAGATTTTTAGAAGGAAGCGCCCGCATCAAAGAGGTGAGCTTGTCAATGCAACTCGCCACTTTGTTCATATGCGTTTGCAAAGGAGCAAAGGGTGATTTTCCAAATAAACGGGCAATATTAAGCATAGACAATCCTTGGATCCGCCGAAGGTTATAGAAAAAAGAGGGTCAAAAGTAAAGAGAATAAACCTAAAGCAGGGAAGAGTAATTAAGGAGGGCTTTGCCAAGGGATGTAGCCTTAGATTTTAAACAGGCTCTTAGAAGCTGTACTAAAACCTAATTTTTTAGTATGACACCTCACTCTTTTTGAAGGAGTAGGGATGTATCTAAGTGATTTATCTGATGCGGAATGGGAAAAAATAGAACCCGTTTTTCGAGTGGATTATAGAAGAGGAGGCCGTCCTCTTAAGTACAGTAAGCGGCAAATGATAAATGCCATATTTTACGTTGCCAAAACGGGATGTCAGTGGAGATTTCTTCCAAAGGACTATCCTCATTGGAGAAGAGCCTATAACAACTTTCGAAAATGGCAGAAAGCAGACGTGTTTGAACGATTAATACCAAACGCAACAAATAACTTCACATTTGAGCCGCGTCAAAGCGCCGAAAATCGGCGATCGTAAACGGCATTGTATTGCATTAATACTATGCTGTTTATGATCGTCAATTTGTCGACAGCTTTCACGCAGCTCAAAT
>JAGXTH010000012.1 GCA_018333475.1 Simkania sp.
AAGCTGTCGACAAATTGACGATCATAAACAGCATAGTATTAATGCAATACAATGCCGTTTACGATCGCCGATTTTCGACGCTTTGACGCGGCTCAAATGTGAAGTTATTTGTTGCGTTTGGTATAATTTCATCTCTAAACCTTTATCACCAAATCCATTACTATGAGAAACTCTGGTCCCTATTGGAACTACAATGGCTACGATCAAAGCTACTATCTTTTTTGAAAAACGGTATTGGGTCGGTGTTTTTGAGCGCACTGATAAAGAAGGATATGCCGTTGCAAGACATATCTTCGGAGCCGAACCTGCCGATCCGGAAATTCATGAATTTGTCCTGAATCATTATCACGAACTACACTTTGGAGAGATTAAAGAGTTTCATCTGCAAATAAAACGGATGAATCCAAAAAGAGTTCAAAGAGAAATCCGTCGTGAAATGAAAAAAATGAAGGAAACAGCTCGTCCTTCTACATTAGCACAAGACTACATGAGAGAAGAACTCGAGAAAAAAAAAAAACAAAAACAACACACTAGTAGCGCTGAGAAGCAAGCTCGTAAAGATGCCCAATTTGCTCTCAAGCAAGACAAAAAGAAAGCAAAACATCGAGGCCACTAATACATAATCCGATCCCTTAGTTAGGGCTCTATTATTCTTTTCTAAGTAATGCATGCGTAATTTTAGCGACATTGTCTTCAAGGCTTTGTGCATGGGTATCGACCTCGAGATCGTATGCCACATTCTCATGAACTCTAAAATATTGCCCACGAGCACTTCCTAAAAATCAATTTCCTCGAGTACGTTCACGTTGTTCTAGGATGTCTAAGTGAGTCAGGACGCCAACATAGAGGACGTTGTAATGCTTGAGGACTTGCTTCCATTCTTCAACTTCAATAGCTCCAAAGGCCACATCATCGATAATCAGATTATATCCTTGAGAAGCAAGGAGTAACGCTATGTCTTTAAGAGTACGATTAATCCGCATAGCAAATGGTCCAGCATGAATATGGTATGTCGGAGACCCTGTAGGATCTATGGCTTGTTCCCAAGAAAAACCAAGAGGAGCCGCTCCTCCTTCCCAATTGTTGATTTTCTTAGGCATAAAACCAATAATTTTATCCAATCCCAGATGAAGATAGGGCTCAGAAAAAGTCTCTTGAAGAGCTTTGGCCAGAGTGGTTTTGCCAGAGCTGGAAGGACCATTGAGGTAAATAATTCTAGACATCGTCGCCTTTTTATACCTAGGAAACCACCTCAAAAAGAACCTACAGGTACGCTTTAACCTCTATTTTATCTACTCTTAAGCTGACACTGTGTTGCCTACCCCGTAAATAATTTACTCTTGAGAGATTTGAGGATTTGTCGTTATCTATTCTATTGTCTAAGGAGATGCGTCTCAATGAAAAAGATTCTTTGTTTTTGTTCGCTTATTCTTCTTTGCAGCAGTTGCCAAAGAAATACGGGAGAACTGCAACCAAAAATCAGTCACGCTGTACAAGACAATTATCTCAAGTACCTTCCTTCCCCATTTCCTAGACTTTCAGATAATGAAAAAGCACAAGACTGGGGTAAAGAATACACCATCGGTCTTGGTTTTGCCCATCAACTCGATCTCTATCAAGCGATGACAGCTTTTAAACGAGCCGAAATCCTAGCTCCTTCTTCAGAATCTCGCCGCGTTCAGGAGCTGCGTTATGATATCTTGCTTTGTTACTATCTAGGCCAAAAATACCCCGCTGTCGCTTATGAATTTGAGCATGGAACTCTGCGCAACGTTTCACAGGAATTTCCAGCTTTTCATGACTTGCTCGTTATACTCTATGATACTTACATTAAAATGGATGAAGAACCAAAGGCTCAAGCTCTTCTACAAACAATAGGTTATGAGTATCCAGAAACAGCTCAGCGATTGGCTATTTCAACGGCGCTAATACAGGCTAATTTTAGCGAGTTAAAAAAACTCTCAGAAGAGCCCCCTCCATCTGGTGAGCTCCAAGAATTTCTCGAAGCCTATAAAAAGCACAGGAAATCTCCGGGAACAGCACAAACACTCAATGCTGTTTTACCAGGAGCCGGCTATCTCTATTTAGGACAAAGGCAATCTGCTTTAACAGCTCTTCTTCTCAATGCTCTATTTATCGGAGCTACGTACCATTTTTATGACCATCATCAAATTGCGGCCGGTACGATTTTTTTAAGCTTTGAATTTGGTTGGTATTTTGGAGGTATTTTCGGTGCTGGACTTGAAGCCAAAGCGTATAACGAAAGAATTTACGAAGAACTTGCAACGCCGATGATGAACTACCACAGTTTATTCCCTGTTCTGAATTTAAGGTACGCTTTTTGATGCTCAGATATTTTCTTTTCTTTCTGTTTTTTTCCCGCACAGTATGGGCGATGCCTGGCTTCTATGAGCCTTGGGGGAAAGATGCTGATCTCAGCATCCCAGCACAACCTACCGTGGAACAATCTACCAGTAATTCTCCTATGGTTTGGACCGCATCCAAGATCATTTGGTTTCACCAAAATGTTCTTTCTCCTGTTGATGGTCCACGCAGCCATTTCCGCCCATCGAGCTCAGGGTATATGTTGGAAGCAATGAGAAAACATGGATTCATTAAAGGATACTTGATGGGATGCGATAGACTGCTGCGAGAAAATAGTGAAGAATGGGTCTACCGCACAGTTGACTACGAAGGACGAACCCTTAAATGGGATCCTCCTCCATGAAAAACTCATCTTCGAATTCCTCTTCGAACTCTTCTTCAACGACTGCAGGCTCTATATCGGGTCTCGACGTAGATCTACCTTCTTTCTGTTGACGCCCTTTAAGGAAAAATTGAAGCGGAGCTCCATTAAAACCATATTCCTCTCGGAACTGGTTGATCAGATACTGTTTATATGTCTCTGTCATCAACTCAGGTTTATTGACAAACAAAATAAATTTGGGCGGATTGATATCCACCTGCGCTAAATAGTAAATCCTTAGACGTCGACCCTGAATCATCGGTGGATGATATTTTTGTAATGCTTTCTCAACAAACTTATTCAGCTGGCCTGTCGTGACTCTACGTTGTCGCTCGGCAAACACTTTATCGATAGCACTAAATAACTTATCGAGATTCCTTCCGGTCAAAGCTGAAAGAAAAATCGTTGGACAATACTTTAAAAAATCTGCATCGTCTTGAAGAGCTTTAAGACAGTGCTCCATACGAAACCCTTTGACGAGGTCCCATTTATTCAGAAGAATAATGCACCCTTTTCCAGCTTCTTCGATCTCTCTAGCAATCTTTTTTTCCTGAGCCGTGATTCCTTCTTGTGCATCGACTACAAGCAAACAAATATCCGCTCTACTGATGGCACGCTCAGTACGGACAGCTGCAAATTTATCTACAACTTCGTGTTCGGCTTTTTTTCTTCGTATCCCAGCTGTGTCGATCAAAGTATATGACTGCCCGTCGACAGAAATCGGAACGTCAATACTATCGCGCGTAGTACCCGGAATAGGACTAACCACACACCGCTCTTCCCCCAAGATGCTATTGAGCAATGTAGACTTACCTACGTTGGGTCTACCCACAATAGCCACTTTGATTCCGGCCTCTTCTTGAGCTTCTATTTCAGGCCACTCTGCACCTTCAAAAGCAGCTTCAAGAAGTTCTGCCAAATATAAGCCTTGAGCTGCAGAAACTCCAACGACTCGTCCAATGCCCAACCCATAAAAATCGGAGACTAATTCCGATTTGCCCCAGTCGTCAATTTTATTCACCGCTAGCGTAACGGGTTTACCTGTACGCAATAAAATCTTAGCCACTTGCGTGTCGAGTGCTGTAGGCCCAATCATGCCATCGACCACCATCACAACAACATCCGCTTCCTCTATGGCAATCTCTGCTTGTCTGAAAATCTCTTCTTGGAAAGGAATATCGCTTTTAGGATCTATCCCTCCCGTATCAATCACCTGGAAAGGTCGTCCGAAAAATTCTGCATCCGCATATAGACGGTCACGTGTAATCCCTTCTGCTTCATCGACAATAGCTATACGTTTTTTGCACAGTCGATTAAATAAAGACGACTTCCCGACATTAGGACGTCCGACAATGGCTAGTTTGAGCTGGTTCATAACGACTTTTTGAAAATAGAGGCTTTTATTTTACCCTTAAGGCCCAATTATATCAAATAAACGGATGATTTATCTCGGAACTATACTGGTAGATATTGACCCCCTAACCTTGGTGGAAAAGACCGATCTCAGGTGCTTTGGAGAGATTTATGGGAAGAAGCTCGCAAGATATGTAAAAATATTTCTTCGATTGGGGGAGTTTGAGGGGGTATCCCATTCATAGAAAAATTTAGAAATAAGATGTTCGAGACCAACCGTAGGGCGGGGGCAGGGGTCTGGGGGCAGCGCCCCCGACAGGCTCTAGCATAAAAAGACTTCATGGCTCATTTAGCAA
>JAGXTH010000013.1 GCA_018333475.1 Simkania sp.
TAAAGTTTTGAGCATAAACACGTTGTTTATTTTGTGTTACAAGTCTCTGTTTTTTATTTTATAATCCATTGAATATCAGCAACAAAAGCATTTACAGATGTTTGTCGTTGTATTCAAAATTTTTGTAAAACATTGATTGTTAGCGTGTTTAGTTTTATTTCTATCTGGTTTTGTTAAGAATTTGTTATCGCAGTTTAAATTAATTGTTTGTGAAATTTAAATCTACAGTTATAAGGTAATAAAGATTTATCTTGATTTATCATATCTATCTGATATAAAATAAAAGTAGGGAGATTATGAGACTATGAGTACACAAACAAAATTAAACATAGAAGGGTTCGCGGAGCTAGTTGAGGAATTAGCTAATAGCGACAGCCCTAATAAGGCGCAGCTAGGATCTTTAGTCGGGTGCTTTAGGAATATGGTTATGTGTGTGCGACAACTCCAAGCTTTAAAGGCCGAAGGTAAAGGGGCTGGTAGCGACGCAGAAGGGCTGATGCTGAGACTTTGGGAATGCCAGAAAGAAGTTAGGGGGGTGTTTGCACATTTTTGTGCAGCCAACGGCAAGACCGTTGAGGAAGTGTACCACTATGTGGATGATCCAGAGAATTATACACAAGAGGAATGGGAAGACGTCCAAGCGATTCGACGCAGAGTAGAAGAAAAAGCTACCCATTCAGCCTCGTCTGGATTCGATTGGGCGAGACCAAAAAAAATTAATAAAAAGGAAGGTGGATAGTGTCAAATCCTAGTATTCAGCAAGCGGCTGATAGTTATAACAACTTCGTGAACAACGTTCAGGATGTCGATCAGAATCAGTTACAGGGTAACATTGACACTTGGAAGAATTCGAGCGGTGATCCGTTCATGCTTATGAACGTGTGGTTGACTAAGATTCTCGATGCAGGAAGCGTTTGGGATCCTACGATGAGCGGTGGTTATGCGAAAGGTGACGCGAGTTACTTAAGCGTAGCTGGTGACCAGATTTCTAACGTGTCTTTACAGATGCAGTTTACTGCAGCGTATAGTGGTCCGATCACACAGATCCAGAATGATTTGGCGAATGCTCAGAATGGCGATCCGAATAACACTAGCCTGAATGATATCATGACGCAGATTCAGAA
The DNA here is from genome assembly GCA_018333475.1 of Simkania sp. Taxonomy (GTDB): domain Bacteria; phylum Chlamydiota; class Chlamydiia; order Chlamydiales; family Rhabdochlamydiaceae; genus JAGXTH01. Next base: position 1,125 of record JAGXTH010000013.1, read on the forward strand.
TCTGCAGAATGGTCTAACTCAGAATCCTAGCTTATTTGGTGGGGTTAATTCTACCGCGTATCAGCAGATCGATGGTGCTTTGACGGACTTGAATACACAGTTTAGTAACATTCAGAACTCAGGTAACTGGGGTACTTCAAATCAGTTGGGTACGTTTTTAAGTGATGTGTCTAATAAGAACGATACGACGGGTGCTGCTGGTATATATAATACTATCACGCAGGATTTGTCGACGGTAAGTCAGAGCGTTCAGACGATTAACGGGACTTTGCAAGAGCAGATGCAGTTTAACGTTGGTACGCAAGAGCAGTGGGAGTCTTTGGCTCAGACGTTGATGAAGTCGCAGATGTCGATTGAAGAGACGTTTGTAAACAACCAGAAGAGTTCATAAGGAGTTATCTATGAATTGCTTTTTGGCTTTATATAACTCGGTGACTGCCACGGATAGCGCGGATACAACTAAGTTTGTGGCTGACAGTGCTAACACGATGGGTCTGGCCATCTCTTTGATGGTCTTAGAGGGGCAGTGGGCGGGGCAGCTTGAACAGGACCGTATACAATACGTGATCGATTCTATTAACCCTGATCCTTCTACGGCTCTTTTAGCTCAGTCTGATCAGGTTACGTACAACACGGATGCTATGAAGAAAGATAGCCAGTGTAATTTGGTGCAGATTAGTGTGAAGACGAGTCAGTCAAATGTGAGTTCGGACAATTCGAATAGGCAGGCTGTTTTCGGTGTGACGCAAGGGGTGAACGGGGCGTTGTCGCTCGCTAACTCTTTGATAAAGGCTAAGTATTAGTTAAATAATTTTAATATAGGTTGTAATAATTATGAGCGACGGAAGAATTAATCCTACTATCATGATGTTAGATGCCAACATTAACACGCAGTTTTCTACTGGTAGTATGTTGACATCGACGGGTAGTTTGTCTGAGCAGTCGGCGAACGCTCAGGTACAGAACCAGACAGATTGGGCGTACGGTGTTCCTGGTGATCAGAATGATGTGTTGGGTCCTACGGGGCAGCCTTTGCCGTCTAGGCTCTTGGGCACTAATGATTCTCCTTTGCAGTTTGTGCCTGGTTCGACGACCGATTTGATGTATTACAATAATGCGCAGATTCAGGAGATGATTACTTACTTTGCTAACGAGGCTCAAGGTAAGACAGGTTCTAGTTTAACGCAGGTTCAGTTGCAGATGCAGCCTTGGACGAACGCGGGTCAGTTGTCCTCAGCGCAAAGTAGTAACCAGCAGGGACAGTTGAAGAATACGTCTGACACGTGGACCCAGCAGTTACAGGCGGTTCAGGGGAATTTGACATCTGCTGTACAGGCGGGTAGCACGGCAGTTGGGTTGCAGAGTTATGCAGCGCAGGTTCTTGGTAGTGGAACAAGCTAGTAGGCTTATTTGTATCGGGTTTAAGTAATTATATTAATAAATAAAAAATTAAATCGGTGATGTTATGGCAGCTAATTATACACCTCAAGATGTCAATAAGGCTTTTGAGAATATGGCGTTGTGGGTTAATCAAGGAGCTACGCTCGAACAGGAGTTCCAAGATCTTTCTAAGGAACTCGGTGGGGATCAGGCAGCGCTTCAGGCGTTAGAGGGCGATCTTTCTCAGTTGAATAATCAGCTGGCACAAGATCAGGGTGCGTTAAAGAATTTGCAAGCCCAGTTGGCTAATTTGCAGAAGAACGGTGGTAGTCAGGCAGATATCGATGCAGTACAAGCGCAGATTACGACTGTTGAAGGGAATATTGCGCAAGACAATCAGAATATCACGACGACTAATAGCGATATCTCTAATGCACAGGAAGTTGTAAGTCACGATGAGAATGCTTTGGCTCAGGTTTCAACAGCGATTAAGAATAATGGTACTCAGGCCGGTGCTCAGGTGTTTAGCTATGAGCAGCAAAATGGTCAGTCTCAGCAGGCGCAAAATGGGCAGAATGGGCAAAGTTCCAATCCTACAGCTCAACAGTTGGAGCAGAACGAGCAGGGCGCAATCGATTCGTATGCGAATCAGGTGGCTATGTTGACGGCAGATATCAATGCCAAGCTCGCGGACATTCAAACGAATGAGAATCAGTTAGCTAAAGATAATGCCGCGGAGACGTATCTTGAGCATGAAATCGTGGAGCTTTCTTGTGAGATTGCAGGTTGTTATGCTGCTTCTTTCTTTACTTTCGGGGCTTCTTTGGCGGGGATTCCTTATCTTGCGTACAAGCTGGCTTGTGCTGTGAGTGAGCTTGTTACTGTGAAAGCAAATGCAAAAGAATGCCAGCAGAATATTGCCAATGATACAGCTGCCATTAAGTCGGATTTCGAGCAGTTGAAGGCCGCTGACATTGGGCAGCTAAAAGGGATGATCGATTCTATTGATCAATTGCTTAAGAGTATTCTTCCTTTACTTGGGAATTCTTCTGAAAGCGGTATGCAGGCAGCGGCGGCGGCACTTGTCGAAGTATTACAGTACTTGCAAGCAGTTTTGGCCCAGGTTCACGAGGATAGATCAGCGGATCAGCAGTGGATGAGTCAAAGTTCTACTGTGAACTATGAGGTGTCGACAAACCAGGCGACGATCGACTCTAATTCTTACCAGAGCAACTTGAACTATGCGTCCTTTATGAAGGATGTGATGATTGCTGCTCAGGTGGTTTTGACAGTGGCTTCTGTAGCTGTAGCTGTCGTTACTGGTGGTGCTGGTTCGATCTTGTTAGCTGTGACAATGGCGGCTTTTACGGCGATTAGTCTAGCTACAAATGGAAAGGTCGATGTCATGGGATCTCTGACGGATGATCTTGCTAAAGCGATAGATAATGGTAATGATAGCGGATGGTCAAAGGTCGTTGCGGATATTCTCATTGCTGTCGTAGTTGCTGTGTTGTGCGTAGCAGCAGACGGAGCAGGGTCATCTATGATGGCAAAGCTCGCTGGAAATGCCTTAGAAGATGGAGCTGAGGTGGGTGCTAACGTAGGTGCTTCCGCTGCTAAGACGGCGCTTAATCAGGTTGTTGAGATAGAGATGCAAGATATGAGTGAGATAGCAGCTCAGCAAATCGGTGACGATGTGGAGACTGTAGCAGGTCAGCAGGGTTCTACCGTGGCTAAAACATTGGTTGGGGAAGCGGAAGACGCAATGGAAGAGGCTACTTCGACAGCTACAGGGCAAGCGACAAAAGCTACCGAAGAGGCTACTGATACAGCTGAGGCTACAGCGAAAAGCGCCGTAGGTCAGACTATTAAGAAATTAGCTCTTTTGACGACTATGAATTTCATGACGAACAATGGCTTAGTGGATTCCACCCAAGCAATTGCTCTACAGTTCAAGTCGGAAACTGAGCTCGATAATAATGAAACCTACCAGATCATTAAGATGATCATAGGGGTTGTTCAGGCAATTTTGATGGCAATTTCTGCTCGCTTTGCTTTAGGGAATGCTGAGGCAGGAGAGAGCTCCTTCTTGGAGCAGGTCATGAGTAAGTTAGGCGTGGAGTTTAACTCTGGAACGGTTCAGTCCGTGTCTCGCTTCCTGACCGGAGTGGGTAGCTCCTTAGAGGCTGTGGGTGCTGGCGGTACAGCGTGGATAGATTCCGCCCAAGCTACGATTATGCAGAACCTTGGAGAACAGCAGTTTGTGCAGGTGATCATGCAGACTGTGTTAAAGAATATCCAAAGTTTCGAAAAGACTGCAAGTCAGCAGTTTGCGGTTCTTATTCAGCAGGAAGCTCAGAGCTTAAATGCTACGATCCAGAAGATGGGCGCTGCGGAAATGGAAGCGGCAAAACTATTGACAGAAGTCGCTGTATAGTGTATAATTAAAGATATAATTAACATAATATAAACAAGGTTAATAAAATGACAACTACCAGATTTATTGATTCCAGAAACGTTATGCCGGTGATGCCTAGTAAGAAGGCTGACGGACCTCAGAATGACTTGCAGAAAGGTGTCTTCCAGATACAGCAAGTGGGCAAGGTTATAGAGCAAGTCAAGGATACAGGTAAGAGTCTTGATGAGAACATGGAGAGCTTGAAGGAAACGCTAGGTACCGTTCAGAAGGCTGGTACTGTAAGTAAGCAGCAGGAGCGAGAGATTGTAAGTTTGGTCACGACCGTTACGCAGCAGATGAAAGATGTGACAGACTCCGTTAATTCTCTAGGCAGTAGCGATGCAGGGGCCGGTTCTCCTGGTAGTATGGGCAACGGTGGTGTGTGTGTGATGAGTGGAGCCTTGGCTGAAGCTGAGCAGATTATGTTAGAACTTCAAGAGAAGTATCAACAATTGCAACAGATTATGACGCAGATATCGATTGACAATCTGCAAAATACTCCTGCGGTGACAGCTTTTATGGCTAATGCAGCTCAGTCTTCGTATACTTCACAAGCTGATAACTTGAAACTTGGGATGTTCCAAAACATCGGTCAGGTTGGGATTGTTGTCGGTGGTATGGCGGCTGATAAATACAATTCGAGTGCTCAAGATAAGGCAACGACCCCTCTTAATACAGAGGTTGCAGGTCTTAATAAGTTCCAAACAAGCTTGAGTGACTCGACGTCAACGGCGACCGTGACTAATAAGCCAGTTGCTTTGGAAGATCAAATTAAAGATCTTGATCCGTTTAACGATCCTGATTATGCAGCTAAGAGAAATGCATTAAGTACCCGTATTACGCAAAGGGATGCTTGTATAGCAGACATGAAGGCGAATAAGTTTAGCAACACGTATACAGATGAGACAGTGAGTGATGCAGCAGCGCACCTTCAGCCTACTGAAAGGGAAGCTGTGGCGAAGAATCTGCAAGAACAACTCACGCAGAAACACTCACAGATCGGTAGTGTTGAGAACCATTATGGTAGGATTAGTTCTCGGTACCAGCAGTTTGTGCAAATGGCAAGTGCTGGGAAGGATGCTATCGTGTCTGGTCTACAGGCACAGAATACGCAGCTTCAAGGTGCTGCTGAAGCACAAAGAAGTCTTTCTGGTGTCATTAGCGATCAGATACAGAAAACTGCGCAAGACAACAAAGATGGCGCAAATGCTCAAGTGCAAAATGAGGGCGCTGCATTGCAGGCTCGTCAAGCACTTATCGATGCAAACAGCAGAGCTCTTGGAGTGTAGTATTTTTCTCTCCTAGAGAAGTGTTCGATGAGACCCGCCAGAGAATCTCTCTGGTGGGTCTTTTTTTTGTCTATTGGAGCTCTTTCGAAACTAATACCAAACGCAACAAATAACTTCACATTTGAGCCGCGTCAAAGCGCCGAAAATCGGCG
>JAGXTH010000014.1 GCA_018333475.1 Simkania sp.
CAAATTGACGATCATAAACAGCATAGTATTAATGCAATACAATGCCGTTTACGATCGCCGATTTTCGGCGCTTTGACGCGGCTCAAATGTGAAGTTATTTGTTGCGTTTGGTATTAATCGTTCAAACACGTCTGCTTTCTGCCATTTTCGAAAGTTGTTATAGGCTCTTCTCCAAGGAGGATAGTCCTTTGGAAGAAATCCCCACTGACATCCCGTTTTGGCAACGTAAAATATGGCATTTATCATTTGCCGCTTACTGTACTTAAGGGGACGGCCTCCTCTTCTATAATCCACTCGAAAAACGGGTTCTATTTTTTTCTATTCCGCACCAGATAAATCACTTAGATACAACCCTACTCCTTCAAAAAGAGTGAGGTGTCATACTAAAAAATTAGGTTTTAGTACAGCTTCTTAGTTGCAGAATCATTATTGATAAAAGGAGGAGATGTTTTCCCTTTTTGAGTAAGTGAGAACTGTGTTACAATTGACGGGATCATTTTTTTGCAGATTCAGGGATCTTTAGGTAACTATTTCCTGATATTTTTTAATCATTAGAGTTTTGCAATTGGCTCATTGTATGCGGTGGATGTTATGACAGCTCCAGGCTCTGTTTCAAAGTTCATAGATTCATCGTCATGGATGCCTTCAATAAAAAGGCCGCCACAACCTACTACAGAGAGTCAAGAGCCGCATGTAAAACATTGGAAATTGGACTTTGAAAGTGTAAAAACCATTTGTCGCTTAAGTCAGCAGGTGATGGTATGTGGATATTCGCATTGTGAATATGCACGGATTTTTGACGCCTTGGATGAGGGCGTGTGGAGTCGCGAGGGCCTGGTTAAAAGAGTCTTTACTACATTAATAGGGACCACATTCGCAGAGGATCGGCCTTTTAGAACTACACTAGAGGGTTCAGTTATCGAGCAGATCGAGGAAATACCTCAAGAGACAGATATAGATAAGAGGAAGATCTGTGCGCGGGAATCTAAGGCAGCGATTACGAATCTGGTCTTTGAAAATTTTAAAAGAGAGAAGCGAGGCCTTGCTCCAATACCGCTTATTTTCTGCATCGATAGAAGTGAAAATCCTTATTCGCTCCATCCTGTAAATTTTCTGAGCAAAGAAAAAGAAGTCAACGATTTGGTGACACATGCGGAAATCAGACGGATGTATAAATTGTGCTCTTCATTTGCAGATCTGAGGATTCGAGAGATAGCTCTGAAAACTTTTTATTTTGTTAGGATTGAAAAGGTGCGCTATACCTATAGCTTGCAGCCGATACAAGCCCCTTGGATGCATGTTGGTTGGGAAATAGCTTGGAAACAAAGGCAGCAATTGAGTCAATCAATATCGAAACAACATCCATGGAAAGAACGATTAACTAGTGCTATTCATATGGAAGATGGTGTCTCTTTGCCTAGAGGAGAGAGAGCAGCAAGAAAAGCGATCTTTCAAGCCCCAAATCCCAGAGAAGAGCAAGTAGTAAAAAAGCGTTGCATGATGCCTAAGCAAGAAAATCAATGACTCTGGCGATTAAAAAAAGCGCTTGTCAGAGGCTTGTGCAATAGAACGCATAGCCTCTAGTAGCGTACCGACACCTGCGCCATCTTGAGCAGAAATCTCGAAAATCATAGAAGGATCGCCTTTATAGGCCTCTCTGAAGGTTTTAATCCCTTCTTTAGCGCCTTCTTCGTCGACTTTATTGAGTGCGATAAGAAAAGGTTTTTCTAGAAGTTCGGGACGATAAGCCGTGAGTTCATTACGAAGTATGGAGTAACTTTCGATAGGGTTACTTCCGTCTGCCAAAGAGACGTCGATGAGATAGATGAGGACGCTAGTTCTTTCGATGTGTTTAAGAAAAGAGAGTCCAAGGCCACGATCAATATGAGCTCCAGAGATGATGCCTGGAATATCGGCGATAAGAACGCGGGAGAAGTCTTCGAATTGGACAAAACTTAAGTTAGGTGAAAGCGTGGTGAATGGATAGGCGCCAATTTTAACGCGGGTATTTGTGAGTTTAGAGAGTAATGTCGATTTTCCTGCATTCGGCATACCGAGCAGGCCAACATCAGCGATGAGCTTGAGCTCAAGTTGAATTTCCTTTAACTCGCCATCGGCTCCAGGGGTACAAATATTGGGTGCTTGATGGGTGGGGGATTTAAAACAATGATTGCCTTTCCCACCCCTACCGCCTTGACAAAGAAGAAAAGTCTGATTCGGTTCGCTGCAATCAAAAAGGATTTCATTGGTTTTGAGATCTTTGATCAGGGTGCCACAGGGAATAAGAACGATGAGATCTTCTCCATTTTTCCCCTGTTTAAGGTTTGAGCCCCCATCATTGCCAGATTTGGCATTTATTAGCCGTTTATTACGGAAAGCTTCTAGGGAAAATAGACCAGGATCGGTGCGTAAGTATACAGAACCACCACGTCCTCCATTGCCTCCAGTAGGACCGCCCTTGGGGATAAATTTTTCACGACGCCAAGTGACAACCCCGTTGCCTCCTTTGCCTGCGCTGAATGTAACAACAGTGGAATCTAAAAACATACACACACAAAAAAATAGGCCTATGAAGTCACTTCATAGGCCTGTGAGTTAAGATTTTGCTTTACGCAGGGAGAACCGACACCTTTGTGCGCGTCCCTCTTGTAAAAGAGACAACGCCATCGATCAACGCATACAATGTGTCATCTCGACCAACACCTACGTTCTTGGCTGGATGCCATTTAGTGCCGCGTTGACGAATGAGGATGCTGCCAGCTGTGACAAATTCCCCAGTTGTAGCCTTAACGCCAAGGCGTTGTGCATTCGAGTCACGTCCGTTACGGGTTGAACCCTGACCTTTCTTATGGGCCATTGTATAAGTCTCCTTAAGCTACGATCTCGGTGATTTTAACGCGGGCATAATCTTGCCTATGTCCCACCTTACGGCGGATGCCTTTACGGCGCTTGTATTTAAAGGCGATAACCTTTGGACCGCGCACTTCTGCGATCAGCTCACCAACAACTGTTGATTGAGCGATATGCGGACTGCCAATCTTAGTCACAGAGCCGTTATTGACAAAAAGCACGTTGCGGAATTCCACTTTTTCACCGGTTGGTGTGTCGAGCAATTCGACATCGATGATGTCCCCTTTCTCTACACGGTACTGTTTTCCACCGGTTTCGATGATTGCGTACATTGGGCCTCCTCTAGAAATTTCGATTGAGCGAAGAGAGGGAATACTTCTCTCCGTCGAGCGGATAATATTATTCAGTGGCTAAACATCTTAGGGGATGTAGCTTTTGCAGGTCAACTCTAAATTCACAGCTTGCGGAACTATACTGGTAGATATTGACCCCCTAACCTTGGTGGAAAAGACCGATCTCAGGTGCTTTGGAGAGATTTATGGGAAGAAGCTCGCAAGATATGTAAAAATATTTCTTCGATTGGGGGAGTTTGAGGGGGTATCCCATTCATAGAAAAATTTAGAAATAAGATGTTCGAGACCAACCGTAGGGCGGGGGCAG
>JAGXTH010000015.1 GCA_018333475.1 Simkania sp.
CAGGGGTTTTAGAGGGCATGAGGTGGAAGATGCTGAAGTGCTGGTTAGCTACACAAAAGGACTGTCCAAACATCTCAAACGGGCTCTTCGTAGGCGGCAGGCAATCGAGCCATGGATCGGCCACATGAAGCAGGATGGAAAACTCGGTCGATGCTACCTCAAAGGAGTTATCGGCGATCAAATCCATGCCACTCTTGTGGCGGTTGCCCACAACTTCCGAACCATCCTCAGGAAACTGAGGCTGTTTTGCATCAAAATTTTGGGGGGGATCGGAAATGTAGTTCTGCCCGGATTTTGGAAAATAGGGCTGTTAGAACAAGCCGCCTAATCAGCGGCTCTTGAAAGTCTATTCTTCAGGGACGACTATTTAGATTTCTTAAGTCGCCTATTGTAGTTGGTAACCCTTGAAGAGGATTTTCCGATAGATCAAGAGATGTTAGGTTGACTAACTCACCTATTCCTACTGGCAACTCCAAAAGGTTATTTTCCGAGATATCCAGAGCGTCTAATTTTTGTAATTTACCTATGTCTTTTGGCAAACTCCGGAGTTGATTACTATAGGCTTTGAGGGTGGTTAAACGACTTAATTCAACGATTTCTTCTGGTAACTCCTCTAACCTGTTCCCGCTAACATCAAGATCTGTTAACTGAGTTAGTTCACCAAACACCCTTTGTGGAAGAGAAGAGAGACCTAGACCTTTTAAATCTAATTTAGCCGTTCCTAATCTATAACATCCGCAGATCCTCTCTGCTACCAGAAGTCTAGTTTCGTATTCTTCCGGAGATCCTTCCGCTTCATCTTTCCAACTAGCTATGCTGGTCTCAAAAGCTACAATTTTTTCCCGTTGCTGCAATAGCTGATCAAGCACCTCTTCCAAATTTTTTCTCGCAGGTTGCGAGATCTCCCTTGAGTGTGCAAGGGAATATTCTGTACTCAATGCAGTTTTTTCTTCTTGTAAATCTCGTCTACGTTTTTCCAATCGTTGATATTTTTCTATACCACTTCGACCTGTTTTATAAGCCTGCCAGGTCCTGTCTAAGAGGCTATTCTTTTTCCCTTGACTGCTGCCACAAAGAGCTAGTAATTCTGTATCAATACCGTATATTCTTTGTCGCCTTTGGCTTTTTTCTAGAGATTGATCGATCAACATTAACTCTTGAGTAAGAGATGCCTGTTTAGATCGCAAATTTTTGAGAGCCTGTTCTTGTGGAAGATCTATCTTAGCTCTCTTGTGACTTTCTTCTAGTTTTACAAGCCTGGCCTCTATCTCCGTTTTTTTTTGAAGAAGTATGGGGTCAACATGGATCTGATCACAGCAATGCCTTGCATTCTTGGTCGTATTTTCCAGCACCTGCCTTATAATCTCGATTTTCTTATCGATCTGAGGACGCTCTCTTAAAAAGCGTGCGCTAGGAGCTTCCATCAAACGAGCAGCTTCTATTAAAGTGCCGATAGACATGATTCTTTATTGATCCATTTAAATTATTAACACCACGCATTTTATACGAAAATTCAATTAATTTAAAAATGTAAAAAAACCAGACAAATAACAACTTGCGCAAGCAGTTCAATAATTAATTTACATCAAAATCAATGATTCAACCAACTCAACTTGAGATGTTTAGTTTGTTTAAAAAAACAAGATTAAAAATCATTCGCATAAATAAAGCTATAGATTGGCCCACTCTCGAGAACCCGTTTTTTTCACAGATCCAAGTCGACCGATAAAATAAGCCTCTTTCAAAACTAAGGCTTCGTCGATTTTATGGATTCTTTTGAAGCTTATACTCGATTAAATCAACTATAGTTTCGAAAAAGGTCTAGTGATTCCAACCATAGCAGCTGGTCACAGTGCCATCCCCATAGTCCTTGAAGCATCGATCTGTTTGTTATAGAAGAAGAGCGCTCAAGCCCATAGCGATCAGAAAATAGATCGACATCGAGAGAATATCATTAAAAGCTGTAATGATTGGCCCTGAGGCCACTGCAGGGTCAATACCCATTCTAGCAAAAAACAGTGGAGAAAATGCGCCAAGAAGCGTCCCGACCAGACAAGCCCCCATAAGTCCTGTACCTACAATCAGCCCTAGAACGACAGGACTGACAGCAGCCTCAGTAGCTCCAACGGTTTGCAGTAAACTAACAAATACACCGCATAGCACACCAAAACAGCATCCTGTAAAGACCCCTAACCTAAGTTCTTTAAGTACAGCCTCGACCTTTGTCCCTACCGATACCATACCAATAGCCATACTACGCACTAAAACCGTACTGCATTGGATGCCAATATTGCCGGACATTCCAGCAATCAAGGGAATAAAGAAAATAGCAAATGTAAGAGCTCCACCTTCATGACGTTGAAAGGATGAAATCACTCCAACATTGATAAGCCCAGCAAAAAGAGTCACGAGTAACCATGGGGCCCGAGAAAAAAAGCGGCGTATAGCAGGTTCGTCCTCATCGAGTTTTTCAGCGGTACCAGCAATTCTAGCTATTGTTTCATCTGCCATATCCTCTACAGCCTCAAGAACATCCTCATAGGTAATCACACCGACAAAATCGGCGTCCTTGTCGACAACGGGAAGGGCTGGAATTTTATAACGCTCAACAATTTCCACAACTTCTTCACGACTTGTATCCACGGTCACTTTGTGTAAAATAGGCTTCATCACCTGCCGCAACGGGATATGGGGAGGATTAACAATCATATTCCTCGCGGGAACATACCCTTGCAGCTCTCCTTGCTGATTTAATACAAAAATACGCCGTGTTAGATCAATCCCGGGATTATCTCGAATATAAGTTGCAGCCTCTTCAATAGTCACATCCATTGTAAAAGCAAAGAATTCATTCGTCATAAGACGCCCAGCTGTATTGCGCTGGTGTTTTTTAATCTCTCGAATCCTCGATGCTTTCTTACTATCCAACATTTCAATGACCCTACGAAAGCGTCGCTCAGAAAGGTCTTCTAAAATCACAACCGCTTCATCTGGAGGCATTTTTTCAATAATTCTTTTGGCGTCCCGGTCAGAAAGCTCCCGAAACACTGCGGCTCTTGTATTTGAGTCTGTATTGATAAGAAAATCAATTTTGGCATCTAGATCGCTTAAATTTTCAAAAATGACTGGGCGAACATTAGGAGGAAGTCTGGAGGCCGCATAGGCCAAGTCCACAGGAGAGTGTTCGCTAGCGATCTTAGCTATATCGTGGAGAACAACCTTTGAGGTCTGTTTATGATAGGCTTTTTCGAGTTTTTCACAGAGAATATCATCAAGATGGGTTGTTTTAGATGCCACCAAATTGCCCGCACCCATTAAAGAAGGTTGTTGAAGAACAACCGTATCCTCCGAGTCTTCTGTCTGCAGCTCTATCAAAATTCCCTCCCCGCGGTCTGAAAGGCGACTGCTATAGGCTACAATGAATATCCGAAGTTTTCAAGGTTTTTTTGTGGAAATTTATCATTTCATTGCTTATAATTAGTGGTTTCAAAAAATCAACGAGTACTTTCCATGTATCATCCTAATAAACTTAGAAATATCGCCATCATAGCCCACATCGACCACGGAAAGACCACCCTGCTCGATAGCCTTCTTAAACAGTCTAATAATTTCCGAGACAATGAAAAAGTTCCTGAACGGATCATGGACAGCTATGATCAAGAGAAGGAACGAGGCATCACGATCTTTGCAAAACACACTAGTATTTTCTTTGAAGACTATAAAATTAATATTATCGACACCCCTGGCCATGCGGATTTCTCTGGGGAAGTAGAAAGAGTCCTCGGCCTTGTCAACTGCGTACTTCTTCTTGTCGACGCACAAGAAGGACCTATGCCACAAACTCGTTTTGTTCTTTCTCAAGCTCTCAAAATCGGTCTTAAACCTATTGTCATTCTCAACAAAATCGACCGTCCACATGCTGATCCCGACCGAGCCCTCAATCTCACTTTTGATCTCTTTGTTGAGCTTGGTGCTACAGATGAACAACTCGATTTCTCCGTTGTCTATGCATCAGGGCTGACTGGATTTGCTGTTACCGATCTTAAAGACCCTAGAGTGGATATGCGACCACTGTTTGAAATGATCGTCAAAGCAGTTCCCCCTCCTCCTGGTGACCCAGAACTCCCCTTCCTCATGCAAGCTACAACATTAAGCTATGATGATTTCATTGGTCGACAAGCCTGTGGGCGAATTCTCGAGGGTATTGTAAAAAAAGGACAAACCGTTACACGTGTCAATCTCGACGGCCACCCTACGCAACATCGCGTTCTAAAGATCGAAGGCTATCACGGGCTAAAAAAAGTAGAGCTCGAAGAAGCTGGAGTTGGTGATATCGTCAGTATTTCTGGTATTCCGGAAGTAATGATCGGCGACACCCTATGCACACCAGAACATATTGTCCAACTGCCTCCAATACACCTTGCAGAACCTACTCTTTCTGTTGAGATCATGGTAAATAATGGTCCTTTCGTAGGAAAAGATGGCAAGCATGTGACAATGAATAAATTACGTGATCGTCTCCAACAAGAAAGACGCGCTAATATTTCACTGAAAATCGAAGAAGTTATCGGAAGAGAAGATGCCATCCGTGTCTGCGGAAGAGGTGAATTACACCTGGCTGTCTTACTAGAAGCAATGCGTAGAGAAAACTATGAATTTACCATCTCTAAGCCACAAGTGATCATGAAAAAAATCGATGGCGTAGAGAATGAACCCTATGAGATTGCTCACATTGAAGTACCTCAGGAGTTTTCCGGTAGCGTCATCGAAGAGTTATCACGTCGCAAAGGGGAAATGCGTTCTCTAGAGACAAATGAGCATAACATTACCTCTATCCAATTCCTCATCCCTACCAGAGGACTCATGGGCTACCGGAATGAGTTCATGACTGTCACTCGTGGCCTGGGTATCCTCACTTCACTCTTTGATAGCTACGGTCCAAATAAAGGTGCTATGCCTGGGCGTCAGCGCGGCGCAATGGTCTCCGGTAATGGCGGTAAAGTCACTGGTTATGCTTGCTTTAGCCTACAAGATAGAGGATCTCTTTTTGTAGGCCCAGGCGAAGAGGTTTATGAAGGACTCATAGTAGGTGAGAACAATCGCGACAACGACCTCATTGTCAACGTGACTAGAGCTAAACAGTTGACCAACGTCCGAGCTGCCGGATCCGACGAAAACGTCATCCTGACGCCTGCTAGAACCTTTACTCTTGAGCAAGCGATCGATTTTATCCAGGACGACGAGCTCGTTGAGGTAACCCCCCACTTCATCCGTTTACGTAAAAAGTATCTACTAGAACATGAACGTAAACGTCATGGCGGAAAGGCGTAATTCACTGATCAAGGCGAGTCTTTACTTTGAGATCCCCAATCTGAGAGTAAAGACTCCAAGATTCAATAGAGCTCTTTACAAAAAACTTTCTTCATCCACCATAGCATGTGCGGCGATCCAGGCCGATGTCCAAGCATTTTGAAAGTTATATCCCCCAGTAATACCGTCCACATCTAGAACTTCACCTGCGAAATGAAGCCCGGGGCATCGTTTGCTTTCCATACGTCGGAAATGAATTTCATCGAGTTCTACCCCCCCACAAGTCACAAACTCTTCTTTATGAGTGCTTTTACCAATGCTAGAAAATGAACCTTGCAGCAGCTCTTTAATGAGTTTTTCACCTAGATCCCTACTTAACTGAGAGAATACGCACTCTTTCGTAATACCTGCTGCATCCACCAATTTTTTCCAGAGCTGTTTGGGTAAACCACCCAAAGGTTCTGAAGAAATGACCTGCCGCGGTACTATCTGTCTTTTCTTTTGCAAACTTGCTCGTAATGTTTCCTGGTGTTCATTCGGCAACCAATTGACTATTAGATCAGCATGATACTCTAAAGAATGCAGCTCTCTAGCGGCCCAGGCGGATAATTTAAGTATTGCCGGCCCGCTGACTCCCCAATGGGTAATCAGAAGTGGGCCTCTTTGATGAAATTTACCTACCTTGACTTCAACATCCGCTACACTGACCCCAGCGAGATCTTGAAGCCTTTTATCATCAATAGTCAAAGTAAACAGTGAAGGGACTGGAGGCACGATAGAGTGCCCCAAGTCACGAATCCATCCGTGAGCTTTAGAGGCGCTACCGGTAGCCACTAAAATCTTTTCCGCTTCGAGCACTTCTCCTGAGGCTAAATGAACAACCCAAGTAGCCAGTTTTTCAACCCGCACCACTTCAGCACCCAAACGAAGACTGACTCCCAAACGATTAGCTTCCTCAGTAAAACAGTGAATGATTGTCTGAGAACTATTCGTAACAGGAAACATCCTTCCATCCGGTTCTTTTTTAAGCTCTACGCCTCTCTCTTGAAGCCAAGCAACCATATCTCTAGGCTGAAATCGGTGCAATGGTCCCTGTAAAGCTAAAAAGCCTCTAGGGTAGGCCTTAAGGAGTTTAGGAATTTCAAAGCAATGGTGCGTGACGTTACATCGACCTCCACCTGATACTCTTACTTTAGCAAGAGGTTGCATAGTCTTTTCAAGAATAGTCACAGTTGTCTTTGGACTTTTGGATTTAGCAACAATCGCAGCAAAATATCCGGCAGCACCGCCACCAATAACAATAACTCTCATTTTTATATTTACCCCAATACACGAACGGGGCATTGTAGCCCTAACAAGGGAAATAAATCTTCAAAATTAAAAGAGTCGACATCCTTGCTAATAGACAATCCATAAAGCATCGAAAAACATGTTGTATTGGTAATTAAGCTTTTTCATTGATTTGCTCTGAACTCACATAGGGGTTACTAGTCAGGTAATAGGGCTCTTTCGAGTTACACGGCACGAAGACCCAAAAGAAATTTAACTAAACCTAATAGTTGCTAAATTTATGACAGAACAAAAAAAGCAACAGATTGAATATTAAAAGATTACGTTAGATGTTGGGAATATCTTACAGATCAATAGTTAGAAATACTATGAAGACAAAAAAAATCGAGCAAGCCCAAACTTGCTCGACGAAGATAACAAGCATGCTCTTTAAGTCTATAAGCTTAAAGGCGCTTAGGGCTAATTAACGACGTGCAGCTGTTTTTTTGCTACGACGAACAGTTTTACGAGTCGCTTTTTTAGCTGTGCTTTTTTTAGCAGTTGTTTTTCTAACTGTTTTCTTTGCTGTTTTTCTTTTAGCCATAATAAAACTCCTTGTTGGCTGTGGTAGAAGGAACTATTGTTATTTGCCTTCTACTATTTCAATATAACATTTTTTGAATTACTGTTAAATTTTTTCTTTAAAACTTGCATAAACAAAACGATGACGTCTATTAAAAAGATCTTTTAGACTATATTCTGAGGGCATCTAATTACTTTTAAAAAAATATTTTTTTCAAAAAAAATCACAAAAAATTTACCGATATTTTTTCAAAGAATCACACTTAAGCGAAAAAAATATTTGATTTCTTTGTTGGCGTGGATATTTTGGAGATTACATCTTTGGAAGCTATTATCAAATGGAGACGATAGCCTTTAGAGTGTATTAGGGACTATTCTCGAATTAGTTTAGAACATGGATTATGACTTTCCAAAACTGGTAAAGATGAAACCATTACCTTCTGTATCCAAGTTGGGCATGGCCAAACGTACTAGTTTTATCCATAAATTCATCTAATTCGATATTAGAGCTCTTTCGAAACTAAGGCTTCGTCGATTTCGGAGATTAATTTCGAAAGGGATCTATCGTCCCTCAGAGATGTTTCAATAAGGTTATATACTAGAATAAGGAATCGAACTATGGCAAAAGAATCTACAACATTAGCAAAGAAGGCGCGTTTTAAAATAACCATAAAGAACCCCCTTGCTCCCAAGTTACGAGCTAAACAAGAAGAGTCCCTTTTTAAGATAGGCAAACGCTGGAAAACATCTTGAAAAAACAAGACCCAGCTCTTAAAGCAGAAAAAAATAGTAGATTGAGTTTAATAAAGTCCACAAGGCCGGCTCCAGGGACAGCCACCGGATCACCCGCCTTGTGCACGTCTTTAGCAATCAGCCATCTACGATTTTTTAGGCTCTATAGCGATGTCAATCTTCTCTATCTGGTCACCCATACTGATTTTATCGATGATTTCCATCCCGCGAACAGCCTGGCCAAATACCGTGTATTGGCCGTCCAAGAAAGGAAGCTGTTCCAAGGCAATATAAAATTGAGATCCGCTGGAACGCTTTTGAGGATTGACTTGATCGGGAAGACGAGCCCAAGCCAAAGCACCCTTGCTATGCTGCAATCCAATTTCCGCTGGCAAGGTAAAGCCGGGACCG
This sequence comes from Simkania sp., assembly GCA_018333475.1. GTDB lineage: Bacteria > Chlamydiota > Chlamydiia > Chlamydiales > Rhabdochlamydiaceae > JAGXTH01. The sequence goes on from JAGXTH010000015.1 coordinate 8,305, forward strand.
CCGCTGCCATTGCCCTGGGGATCCCCACCTTGGATCACAAAACTAGCCACAACACGATGAAATGTAAGTCCGTTATAAAACCCACCCTTAGCAAGGGTAATGAAATTAGTAACCGAAATAGGAGCCTTTTCTGGATAGAGCTCGCAGACAATCGATCCCTTTTTCGTATAGATCGTTGCCAAGTACTGCTTATCCTTTTCAAAAGACATTGCTTGTTTAGGCTCAGAATACGCCATTTTGGTATCTCCACTGTACCCCACCGTAGTCAAGCTAATCAAAAGCAAGGTAGCGCTAAAACCGATCAACCAACGCTTCACAGATCACCCACGATGTTATTAAAAAGTCCCTCAAGTAAACCTTTAACCACAAAAAAAATCAAGCCATGATGTTATTCCATCTTTTTTTAGCTATGGCACCACAAGAACAGGTGATAGCACAAGAACAACCTAAACTGCTTTTATACTACAATCCTAACTGTCCATTTTGTAAACACGTACTCCAATACCTTACTAGCATTAAGAAACAAATCCCTATGTGTAATGTCACAAATGATAGAACTTGCCTTAATAATCTCATCACAAAGGGTGGATTACCTCAGGTACCATGTCTAACTGTCGATGAAAAACCCATCTATGATGATCAGAGAATTATCACTTGGTTAAACACTCATAGAGATCTGCTGAAAGATCTATAGATCTAGCCAAGAGATTACAGAAAGGACTATCCCTGAATTATTAACCTAAAAAATAGTCCATATACAGCAATTCAAGAAACTTCTAAAGACACGATCCCTCTTGGAATAGTGAGCAAATTAACGATCTCTAAGAGGAAAATTTATATTATTAGCAGGGCGGGCAAACAGGTGACTTTTGCTTACCCGCCTTATTTAATAATTAGCTCTGCTAATCTTTATTGTATTGGCTTGTTGCTACCAGGTTTATGCTGTTTTTGCTGCCCTGGATTAGGTTTGTTTTGCTGCCAATCTTGTTGTTTAGCAGGATTAGGCTGGTTGCTAGGCTGCTGAGGTTTGTTTTGCTGTTTCATAATTCTCCATAAATTTAAATGATTTAAAACAAAAAGAGGCTATAACCACAGCCTCAATTCAATTAAACGAGTATCAAGCATGGAATTAAAATACAACTACAAGTCGCAAATAAAACAAAAGAAGGGGGTTAAGGTTATGTTTAAGCAAAAGGATGCTGAGCTTTTGCAATACACTCCTCTCTGTAATATGGAGTTTGGGTTGAATTGGCTAGAAACCGGTGATCTCGTAGCCTTCTCCCTTGTTTTTTCTAAGAATCGTTTTCTTCTATTCTACCTGATATGGTTCTCTCGCAAAATTAGTCCGAACTCCGGTAAAAACATGTATGGAAAAAAGTCAGAACCATTTAATGATAAGGGTAAAAACCAATATTCTCCTTGGACAATGATGTCAACCACCCCCGCCTAAAGGCGGTGGCTTAAAAGGAAACTGACAAATGATAAAAAACCCCGGATCACAGCCTAAAAGAGTCTTGAACGTCTTCGTATTAGCTCTTCTTAACGTCTCAATGATGGCAAGCTTACGCAATCTACCCCTCGTTGCTGAATACGGCTTGAGTGCTGTCTTCTACTATTTTATCGTTGCCATCTGTTTTCTCATCCCTAGCGCACTTGTATCTGCAGAGCTAGCCACAGGATGGCCTAAAACTGGCGGGGTGTATATTTGGGTTCGTGAGGGATTGGGGGACCGCTGGGGTTTTATGGCAATTTGGATGCAATGGGTACATAATGTATCTTGGTACCCAGTAATTCTAGCATTCATTGCTACGTCTCTTGCCTATGTATTTAACCCTGAATTAGCTACAAATAAACTCTTCGTATTAAGCGTTGTGTTAATCGGCTTTTGGAGCATGACGCTACTCAATTATCTTGGCATTAAAACAAGTAGCTTGTTTAGTGCTATCGGAGTGATTCTTGGTACCATCGCACCTGGTTTGCTCATTATTGCCCTTGGATTCATCTGGTGGCTTAACGGAAATCCTATCCACATCTCTTTTACCGCCCAGTCACTCTTTCCCGACGTTACAGAAGTGGGTAATCTTGTATTTTTAACGGGGCTGTTCCTTGCTTTTGCGGGATTGGAAGTTTCATCTGCACACGCGCGCGAAGTGAAAGATCCGCAGAAAAATTATCCTCGATCCATTATTCTCGCTGCCATCATTACATTTTTTCTCTTTATGCTAGGAGCTTTAGCGATCTCCTTTGTTATTCCTAAAGAACAAATTAACCTAGCCTCTGGGCTCATGGAGGCTTTCAAAGTCTTTTTCTCTCACTGGAACCTTGAGTGGATTTTGCCAATTATGGGAATCTTATTGATCATTGGTGCCGCAGCTGAAGTGAATGCCTGGATTGCTGGTCCTGTTAAAGGTTTATATGCAACCTCTATCCATGGTAATTTGCCCATTGTCTTCCATAAGGTCAATCAACATGATACACCGACTAATCTACTTCTTTTTCAAGCCATTATTGTATCTATAGCCGCGTGCGTTATCCTTTTTATGCCAACTATCAGTAGCGCTTACTGGATCTTGAGCGCTCTGAGTGCTCAAACCTATCTGGTCATGTACATCCTCATGTTCATTGCTGCCATACGGCTGAGGTATGTAAAGTCCCATGTACCACGCACATACCGTATCCCATTCCAACACAAAGGAATATGGATAGCTGGAGGGTTAGGAGCTACCGCCTCTACACTGGCTCTTTTAATCGCTTTCATTCCCCCTACGCAAATCCAGGTAGGCAGTACAATTTTCTACGACTCTTTTCTTATTACCAGCTTCGTTCTTATGTGCGCTTTGCCCCTCATCATCTATCAATGCCGAAAGCCAACCTGGTTCAAAAAGAGCGAAGAGAAGTAAACTGGCAGGATGAACTACGTACCTCTTGCAGAAAAGCTGCGTCCCAAAAACCTTGATGATATTGCAGGTCATGACCAATTACTTGCAGAAGATGGTTGGCTTAAAGCCGTTGTTACATCTAAGAAACCATGCTCTTTGCTCCTTTGGGGACCTCCTGGTTGCGGCAAAACAACTTTGGCTAGAGCCTATGGCTCCTCGTTTAAAACCACCTTTCTTCCCTTCAGCGGGGTCTCCGGAAAACTAGCTGATTTAAAAAAATCTCTTGAAGAGCTCTTAGATAAACCCCTATTCCATCAACAACTTATTCTTTTTATCGATGAAATCCACCGCCTAAATAAAGCGCAACAAGAGTATTTCTTACCTCTTTTGGAAAATGGGTCGCTCATTCTCGTTGGAGCTACGACAGAAAACCCCTCTATGGCTCTACAATCCGCCTTACTCTCCCGTATGAGGGTTTTACAACTTCCTCATTTAGAAGAATCCACTTTGAATAAAATTCTAGACCGTTGTGAAAAAGAACACGGCCCTCTACCCATTACCTTAGAAGCCAAAAAGAGTCTGCTAAAGCTCTCCGGAGGTGACGCTAGACATTTGCTGAATCTAGTAGAACAACTAGAACATCTACCCAAGCATACATTACACAGTTTTGAAGACATCTCCACGTTTATACAAAAGCGCGTACCCATTTATGACGATGGAGAAGAATGGCACTATAATTTGATCTCCGTACTCCATAAAGCTGTACGAGGGAGTGATCCAGATGCAGCTTTGTATTGGCTATCCCGGATGTTTAAGGCTGGGGAAGATCCCCTTTTCATTGGGAGAAGACTGATCAGAATGGCTGTTGAGGATATCGGTCTTGCTGATCCACAAGCCCTTAGCATCGCTACGCATGCTTGTGAAGCCTATGAACGACTTGGTTCTCCAGAAGGGGAATTAGCTCTTGCACAAGCAACCATCTACCTCGCCCTTGCACCAAAAAGCAACGCCATCTACTTAGCATTTCAGAAGGCACTTGAAGTCACATCTGATACCTCTCATCTACCACCACCCAAACCATTTCTTAATGCTTCCACTACCTTAATGAAACAACAAGGCTATGGTCAAGATTACCTCTACGATCATGATTTCCCTCATGGTTGCTCTGGTCAGTCGTTCTTCCCCTACTCCTTAGATCGCATAGAATTTTATAGACCTGTTGAAAGAGGCTTCGAGAGAGAAATGCTCAAAAGAAAATATTTCTTTGACTCCCTTCGAAAATCAACCCCCGAATCTTGACAAAATCTTAACGACAATTCACTATAATCCTCGGAAAATTAAGGGGGCTTATGTCTGTTTCGTTTCCAGTTTCATATCCATCGGTGATTTGCCGAGCACCTATTGAAACCCCTGATGCAGCTGCTGACACCTCTTTAGGTAGAGTCATTGAATGGATACGCCAGGACCGTCCAGGGTATCAACAAGCGCTGGTGTACACTGCTGTTGCGATCACTGCTATCGTCCTTGTCGGATCTGTAGTAGGTATTGCTGTTTTGGTAAAGATGGTCGAGGAAGGCAGTCGACTAAACCGTCAGGCTAAAACCTTGGCGGGCGACAAAAGAGTCTTAGACTCTGTTGGCGGGCTTCAACTCTACGAACAACTGCCTACCCTCAAACTTCGCGACGCCGCTCTTAATGTCAATGTTGAAGTCAATCCTCATCATATGAACCATTCGATGATGCGTGGCATAGACAAATATGACAGACCCTTCCTTGCAATAAGAGTATTAGATCGTACGGACCAGCAACAATTTGTTCAGTTGCTCTATCGTAAATATACCTATCAAGAAATGTGGGAATATACCCGCGGAGCCAAAACTATTTTTACAGGCTATTGCGTTGATCAGGAATCGATAAAAACCCTGTCTCAAATCACTCAAGGAACACATCCTCGTTACCGCTTAGTATGATACCTAATACGAGTTCCGCACCTGCTCCCCCACCGTTCCTCGTTCGAGCTTGGAACGAAACGCACGAATTTTCCTTAGATTATCCATTGGCCTCTCTAACAACAACTCTTGCCTTATCAGCTCTTGGACTAACGATGATTAGTTCGGCTCCTTTTGTTGCTGGAACTATTCCTCTCTCCTTGCTAGGAATCGTCTCAATGGGAGCCTCGAGTCCTTTTGCCTTAGCAATGATCAAAAACTATCGCCATCTTCTCTTCGCTTTCACTCCTTCTCTAGGCAACTTACTAAATGGCGAGGCTTTTGCAGTAAAAAGCTGTCGCGGAGGAAAATTATACTACCAAAACGGCATCCCGGTTCTTCACATTACCGCCTCCACCAATAAAGAAGCTGGAATAACCCAAGGTTATCTTACTGGTAAAAATATCCACGAAATTTGGAAGCGGTATATACAAGTCCTGATCCCATTCTACGCCCGTTCTCTGCATGGCTATGAAAACCTTAAAAAAACCGTATCCTCTTTACATGTTCCCCAGCCGTACCAGGAAGAACTTCAAGGGATCGTCGAAGGCTATAACCGATGGCTTACTGAATATAAGCAAGAAAAAGGACTCGTAAGGTTTGGTCAACCCCTCACCTATCAGGATCTCCTTCTTTGGCATGCCATGATCGACCTTTTGAAAAAAAACGGAACCCCCTCCGCTCTTAGTAGTAATGTCATCATCTCTAGTGAAAATGCAAAAGGACAAATTGCTATAGGCCGCAACCTTGATATTCCCTCGATGAATTTCTTAGGACATCAGTCTCTTCTTATTCGAAGACACATTAAAGGTCAGCTCCCGTCAATAACCATCTCCTTACCAGGCTCTGTGGGTAGTTTTACTGGAATCAATCAACACGGAGTGTTTGCTGCCCTTAATGATGCGGGTAGAGCCTTTCATTTTAGAGGTATTCCAAGTAGTATTTTTCTAAGATTTATTCTCGACTCTTCTAATTCCGCAAATGCTGCAAAACGGCAAATTTCTAATGCGCTATCCCCTGCCTCTTCTCATCTATTATCGGTTGCAGATGCAAAGACTGCTTTCATAGCGCAATTTGGACGCCCATATAAACAGCACCCCCTTCCTGCAAGGGGCCATCTCATTGCCACGAACCACTGCATTGATGATCGTGGCCGCCCACTTCCAGATAGTCAAAACCCCGATCTTAGTGAATGGCGTAAACGTTTGATTGAGAATGATTTGTATATATTAAACCCTATGCCTACACAAAGAAAACTCCATACAGTTCTTAAAAAAGTACAAAACACTAACACTACGCAAACCTTTCTCTTTCAACCATCAACTGGAGAACTGTCTTTAGGAATGGCCGATTCCTATGCAGCCAGTAACGATCTCGTCACTTTTTCTTCACAACAACTTTTTGGTAAATAGAGCTCTTTCGAAATTAATACCAAACGCAACAAATAACTTCACATTTGAGCCGCGTCAAAGCGCCGAAAATCGGCGATCGTAAACGGCATTGTATTGCATTAATACTATGCTGTTTATGATCGTCAATTTGTCGACAGCTTTCACGCAGCTCAAATGTGAAATTATTTATTGCGTTTGGTATAAGTAACAACCCGAAACAGATAAAAAAAAAGACCTCCTTAGCCGTCGACTAATATTAATCAAGCGGCAAGGAGGTAAGAGAGCCATTTATCCCAAGCCATAAGAGGAAATGGTCGACACTAATTTACGTAGCCATTCCTCGAGTCCTCTTTTAGAGCACATGGTATCTTGGAATATCCCGTGCAATAACACTCACGCTACAAGGAGCGTGACTCTCTTTCGAAAAAGGATTCGAACAAAAGCAAGTTCAAACCTCTTCATGGTTAGTTCATTTTAGCGCAACCATACTTATATTAAAGAGGTTATGGGTTTCTTATCGCTTCCGATAAAAGTAACCCCCCTCTTCAAAAAAGTTAACCAGCTAATCGCTACTTAACCACTACTACAAAGGCAGAGATAATTGTTCGAAACCTGGGAAGCAAAGCCCCCTTATCTGGAGTATAGCATTTATTAAATAATATTTTCATAGTTTTATCGTAATTAGATAAATAAAAACATAAACCATTAAAGATTATAAAATAAACAGAACTCCATTAATAGACTTCAGTTATTAAAATTCATAAAAAAAACACGACTATCTTAGTGAGATAGGCGCAGCTAAAACCCTTATGTTAATTTATATTTTTAATTATTAAATTATATTTACTACGTGGAAATTAAAACGATTTTATGCGATCCTCTTCCCACAAGTTTTAAAATTCTTAACAAATACGAGAAAAAATGACCCTATTACCAAAAATAACGTCTTCTACTTATGTGTTGTTAGATAGTTCACTTAACACAAGCTTTTCTCCTAACAATGCACTTTCTCCAACTGATTCGGCTGTTGATTTTTTTCCCGAATCCCCCGATAGAGAACCTTCTCCAACTCATTCAGCTGATAACTCCTTTTCTAGATCCCTGACACCACTTCCTAAAGAATTTGCCTATACAGAACTTCATCATCTGATACGTTTCACAGAGAAATGCCCCATTCCTGAAATACAACTTCAAGTTGCCAAAGACCTAGCCTTGCGAGTCACCAGAACATTACCTGACGACTTGATAGCAAATCATTATCCTAAGTTCTATGCTCTAGCTAGAAAAGCTCTACTAAAAGCCTTGGGTGATGAAGCTTTGGCTTGAATAAGACGACTCATTAATAATACCACGACTCTTCAAGGGTACTACTTCTATTGAGACGTAGTACCTATTTTGATCTCATGGCTAATACCAAACGCAACAAATAACTTCACATTTGAGCCGCGTCAAAGCGCCGAAAATCGGCGATCGTAAACGGCATTGTATTGCATTAATACTATGCTGTTTATGATCGTCAATTTGTCGACAGCTTTCACGCAGCTCAAATATGAAATTATTTATTGCGTTTGGTATAATCTTGCAAAAGTTTTGCGTCTATAGAGTGCTAAGAAACAATCTCTGAATTAAATTTCAGTCCAAAAACTCGACGAAACATTAATTCAGAGATTGTCTCTCTAAGCAAATTGTCTGAGCCAGGCATTAGCATTTAAGGATTGCTTGGTGACATGTTGGACTAACGCATCCCAACTCATGCTATTTCCTGGATAGAACAGCTTCTGTTGAAGGAGCTGTCCAGCAGCCTCAGAAGCCAATCCCTGAGACCCCGTTTCTTTCAAAAGAACCTCTTCTATAGCTGAAGCAAACATTTCCCCTAGTAAATAACTAAAGTAATATACAGGGGCTAGAGCAATATGATACTTAGCAGCCCAGTCATTTTTACCATGCCTTCCCTGAGGAACCGGGATTTTTTGGTATTTATGTACCATCTGCCACCATAACTGGTTCAAATCTTGCTGGGGATCGCGATAAAGCTCTCTTTCAAAGTAACTCATAACTAACACCCAACGACTGAAAATCAACTGACGTCGCTTCAGGCTAAGATCAGCTTGTTTCATAAAGGCTTCTTTGTCTTTTGAATACCCAATAAGCTGGCAAAGAGCCTCGTATCGGTAAGCCTGCCTGCCAGCGATCAAAGCCATGGCCTCAGTAGAAATCATATGAGGTGGCTCGCGCAAAAGCCATGGTAGTTTTTGATCCAAGCCAAGCTCATACACTGCATGCCCAAGTTCATGAAGAACCGTTTCAAGCCACTTAATAGAACTCTGTACGTTATTTAAAGTACGAACATCTTTGTCTCGATCGACATTGATGCAAAAAGCATGCTGGCTTTTTCCCTGCTTTTCAAACATATCGCTGCGCTCAAGAATGGGTCGTACGTCGATGCCCATTTTTTGATAAAAATTTGTACTTGCAAGAGGAATATCGACTCCCTGAACCAACGAGTCAAGACCTTCATTATCCAACGGGTCTTCTTGGCAAAAAGGATCGCTCCAAGCCCATGGCCCTAAATCTTCCTTAGTTACACCAAATCTTTGTGCCTGTTGTTTTTCGATCTGATTTAATACGTCTGTATACGCCGCATCAGAATGCGTAGCAAGATCATCTAGAGTGCTCCATAACCATTTTTGGTCGACTTCTTGTAGATCAAGCTGCATTTGAAAATAATCTGGATAACCCAATGCTTTAGCTAATTGATTACGCAAAGCGACTACGGCAAGAATCTGAGGAGCCAAAATCTCTCCAACCTCTTTAGAAGCTGCCCAAACTTTTTTACGACGAGATGGATCCCTTTCTGTTTTCAGCAGATTGCGCACTTCATTCTCTGAGAGCAATTTTCCTTCGAATTTTGGACGAAAATTGGCATATGCTTGCGAAAGTAGCGCTTCTTTTTGAGCGATTTCCTCTAAAAGGGCCCTAGGAATGAGATTTTGCTTGAAGGTTCGGATAAGAACATTGAGTTGCCGCTTTAATAAAGGATCTGTTAACGAAGTATCTTCATTCCATATTAAAAGCTTTTTATAGACATCGTCATCGCTAAATAAAAGCCGAAGCTCCGTATCCAAGTCAGCTTTTAAATCTGACGCATCCGCGCTACCTGTAGTCTCAAGAAGCCAGTAGGCCTTATAGAGTTGCTTGTGTTTACGAGCGACCAGAGGAACAAATGTTTCAATAAACTGCTCTAAAGGATGTTTAGGGTTCATCATTGTCCTAGCCAAAATTATTTACAGAGGTATGTCATTAAATCAGGCCCTTCGCAAGAGCGAAGGTAAGCAGAAACTCTATTAAGACGTACAGCAGCAGGCCCTCTCTGAACGGAGCCGAACCACATACCAGCATGAGTGGGATCTTGAGGGGAGGTTGCTTGTGTAAACCGCACCGAATATATAAACCACTCTCCTTGAGCAGTTTCTAATAAATAGGTTGCACCCACCATCTCTGGAGGTAATTCATGACAATTCAAGGGAACGTCAAAAAGCTCTTGAGGATATTGCATCAGCAACTGGTCAAAAATAGCTAACTGAGCTCCTGAACGCTGCCCTCTTGCCTCGCCTGGGTATGTCGCCATAAGGACACCCCCAGATTGCAAAAATGCACGCAAAACAGCCGATCTCTCCCTTACGGTTTGTAATCTTTTTTCATCTAATAAAATAGATAAATCCACGAGATCGGATGTTGCTTCTCCTTCTGTACAAAGAGGGGTAGCCGGAAGGGGCGTATGGATGACGGCAATGACATTTTTAAGGCTTCCACTAGACAACCCTTGAGTCATGATCTGTTCAAAAATCGCCTGTGTACCCACATATCGAGGACGAAGCTGCTGATCTTCCCCTTTCTCATTGACAATTCCAGAGGTAAAAAGAGCATGGACAATCTGCTCATCTGCGTGCAATTCTGCAAGACGCGCCTTAAGCCGTGTTGTAAAGCTCTCGTGAACCCTTTGACAGGGGCATTCAGCATAACTCAGACTCGGAACACTCACTATTAAAGAGCTGGCGATGATATAGCGATACATAGGGATTCCTCCTCAGGTTCTTTCCATCTTCCATGACTTTTAATCAAAGCGACAAGTTTCTCTACTGCGTCATCAAATGCAATATCTCGCTCTACACATTGCTTGCCAACATAGAGATCAATCTTTCCTGGCTTAGATCCGACATAACCAAAATCAGCATCTGCCATTTCACCAGGACCGTTGACTATACATCCCATGACAGCAATTTTTACTCCTGGCAAATGCCCCGTACGTTGACGAATGCTTTTGGTCACCTCTTGTAGATGAAACAATGTGCGCCCACAGCCTGGGCAAGAAATAAATTCTGTTTTTGAAGCTCGCATTCTCACCCCCTGAAGGATGTTGAAAGAAAGACTTCTTGTCGCAGAAAGAGATAAAGAAGTAGTCAGTGCTAGACCTTCCCCAAGGCCATCTGCCAACAAGGCCCCGCATTCCGCAGCTGCGTGTATCACGGTGTCTTCAGCATCCAATGCGTAATCAAATGCTAACAATACAGGAACCATGAGTTGGTTATCGAGAATCCATTCAAAGAATTGACGAGTTGTATGCAATCGACCACTACTCACAGTGAGTAATGCAAAAGAATGTTTTTCTGTGATCAGGCGCTGCCAAGACTCTGGAACATTAGCATCAACGTATGTAGGATCTACAATGATGGCAATCTCTGCTTCAGAAAGCTTAGAGAGTTTTTCATGATTTTGCATCGCTTTATTGATGATCACGGCATCTACTGTGCCAGCTTTGCGAAATAGCCTTCCAAATTGCACCTCACAGCCTATGTTGAGATAAAAGGCTGGATCTTCAAGATGCTCTTTTGTCAAAGTTAAAAAGACCGACCCATCCCGGTGCGTAGCTGAATCCTTTTGATGCACCACAGCTCTACGAGAAATATTCATGAAATCACGCCATTTCTCCTCAAAAAAGGGGGCTCTTTGACTAAGAGCTTGCTGGTGCAACTTGACAAGTCTTTGACAAGGATCAATTTCAAACCATGGATTTTCCGTTAGAGACACCCGGATCGTATCTCCAATACCATCTAAAAGCAATGAACCCATACCAATTGCAGACTTAATCCTACCATCTTCACCCTCGCCGGCTTCTGTCACCCCTAGATGCAATGGATAGTCCCAACCTAGCTTAAGCATCTCAGCTACAATCAATCGATAAGCTTGAATCATTACCAGAGGATTGCTGGCTTTCATAGAAAAGAGAAAATTATGAAAGTCATATTTACGACAAATCCGGGCGTACTCAAAAGCTGATTCGACCATACCTCTAGGGGTATCGCCATAATAATTCATGATTCGGTCAGAAAGAGAACCGTGATTCGTACCAATTCTCAAGGCTCGCTTAAGTTTTTTACATTTATCAACTAAAGGAGCAAAGGTCTCTTCGATATGTTCTAAAGTAAGCTGATAAGAACTTTCATTATACTCAATCACCTTGAACGTAGCGCGCTTATCAGCAAAGTTACCCGGATTGATACGCACCTTCTCCACGCTATCAATAACTCTCATCGCTGCCGGAGGGAAAAAATGAATATCAGCGACTAATGGAACATCATAACCCTTTTGAATAAGACCATTTTTGATCTGTTCACAAGCTTCAGCTTCTTTCATCCCCTGCACGGTCATTCGCACGATCTCGCAGCCAGCATCCACTAGACGGACCACCTGCTCAATAGTAGCTGATACATCACGCGTGTTGGACGTGGTCATAGACTGGATACGAACGGGATGGTCCGCCCCTACACCTAGTTTACCAATCATGACTTCACGAGTCTTAAACCGCTCTGAACAACGATGATATTGATTGTATTTCATAGAGAAAAATTTTACGGATTCCTTAATTAAAAGCCCATAAAATAGACCCATTAAGGATGCTAATTTTGCAAAATCCTCTAGGGCTCTTAAAAAACTAGACAATCATCAACTGAGAAAAACTCAATATCTAGCAGAGCATTAATGACATAATACCAAACGCAACAAATAACTTCACATTTGACCCGCGTCAAAGCGCCGAAAATCGGCGATCGTAAACGGCATTGTATTGCATTAATACTATGCTGTTTATGATCGTCAATTTGTCGACAGCTTTCACGCAGCTCAAATATGAAATTATTTATTGCGTTTGGTATAAGTAATATCAACCAGAAAAATATAGCTTAGGAGAGACTCCTTACTTTCCAAGGGTGTATGACTCTACTTATCTCAATTTTTGTTGAATAAAAACGGAACCATTTCCCCATGGAAATGGCACAGTGAAGCACTCTATACATGTGTAGTATGGGCTAAGTAAAGGTCCGCTAATTGTAATTACCCTAACCCCTTCTGGCAAAGCCTCAAAACGCTCTGTTAGACGTTCTATGAGCTCTTCACTAAAACAGGTCCAAGCAACATAAAAAACGCTCCCTTGCCACATGGGATCTTTGGGGTCCAATACTGCATCTAAAAGGTCTGCTTCAATAAATTGCACACCATTTAAAGCTTCCAAGTTCTGAATCTGTTTGGCATTTGCAATGAATATAGGTACTCGTTCTACCCCCGTGGCTGTGCACCCAAAACGTTCATGCATAAAGAACACACCACGGCCTCTACCTGCCCCTAAGTCCACGAAATGTTCTGAAGGGGACAATTTAAGCTTTTCTCCTATTAACTCTAGACTTGTCAAAGGGGTTTCCCCATAGATATGTTCCGCCCAAAACTTACGGCTAATAGTATACGGATTTTTAAAACGATAGGCCCGCTTTAAAGCTCGATCCATCGAATAGAATCGAGAATTCTTGTGATATCTTTCTTTTACTAACTGTTCTTCTTTTCTCTTAAAGCGAGCCACTTCTCTAGAGACCTGAAACCATTCGAGCACTGTATCTAAAAACACTGTTTGTACTTTGGTTATTTTATCTCTAAAAATACAGGTTATTTCTGATCATCAGTACACATTCAAAACTCACGGTTCTACAGGAACCGATGCTCTGTATTAGAATCCGTTTAATTGATCCAAAAATAGAGCGTTTACAAGACTAGAAACCCATTCTTAAGCTTATCCTGGTATACATCGTATCATGATTTACTTCCCAAACATCCGTTTATACCAATGATAGGAAATAATCTATAGTTTTAGAGACAATCTCTTTAGGAGATATGAACAACTCCGTGTCTTCGTTAAAAATGCTCGTTTTGCGATCTTTTGTTTTTTGTATGGTGCAATCAAAAGTTGACAATAGCAAGCCTAATTCTTAATAGGCAAAGGAGAGTGTAATACCAAACGCAACAAATAACTTCACATTTGAGCCGCGTCAAAGCGCCGAAAATCGGCGATCGTAAACGGCATTGTATTGCATTAATACTATGCTGTTTACAATCGTCAATTTGTCGACAGCTTTCACGCAGCTCAAATGTGAAATTATTTATTGCGTTTGGTATAAGTTTTTCTGGCGCTGGTGATCGACCTTATCAATGAGCCAAGAAGGCAAACAATCTTTAAAATGAAACGCCCATCCATTTTGATAGTACGTGCCATGAAGAATACAATGTCGAGCAATACTTATACTTAATCCAGCAATAAGAAGTCCCGCTATGACAGGGATTCCAACTCCAGACCCCAAACCTAAAATAATGGTAGCAGCTGTAATAATGACAGCGAAAATACCCACTATATAGACCAACATTTTCTTGATTGCTTGTTCATTCAGTTGCTGAAAAATCTGGCTAATTTTTTTCCCAGATTGTCTTGCTTTTTGCGGCTCCATAGAAAGGGTTTTCTGAGCCAACTTGTTTAACTTTTTATCAAGTTCATTGCATAGACGGATTCCCACTCTTCTTTCTAAGTTCACTACCTTGCTAACATCTATATAATCGAAATACTTTTTAGCGAATGTCTTTGCAAGGATTGTCGAAGAAAGTAAGTGCAATTCTTTAGCATAAAAATTTGTTAATCCAGGACATTCCATACGTAGTGCCTTAGAAATCAGCTCCCTGGTCTTATGATGTTCCCTCTCTGATAGTTTTTCTGTTGCTAAAAGCGTGAGCTCTTTTTGAAGTTCTTTAATAAATTGGTATGGCTTTTGCTCAAAAATATCTTGGTTTTTTATGAGGAATCTCGAAAACCTCATTAATGGGGATCGGTAAAAAACAATTTGACGAGCCAACCCAATGCTTTCCATAATCCCTTCAAGAAAACATACCATCAAGGCTACCACGGATGTACCACAAGCTATTGCAGGAAGGTAATAACTAGACGTTCTCTTAAACAAAGCCTCGCTATAGCTCATGGTTGCACCCACGGCCCCACTGAATGCAAAGAAAAGTTGAGAACACCTTACACTTTGATCCTTAAGGCTTTCATGGTCCCTTACTTTTGCAGCAGCCCCAATCCTCCTTACAACTTTATAGCCTTCATAAGGGGCAAAAATAAGATTTGTAATCCCAGGCAAGTAATTAAAACCATTTTCTTCCATGCTCAGGTGTTTGCGTGCTACCTGCAGCTTCTGCTCAAAAGTTTTTTGGTTCTTTTTTTGTGGAGACTCAAATAAAGAATGCTCTCGGTGTATAAATATTGCATTATTAATAACGCCCATCCGATTAACGCGATTTAATTATAAAACATAATAATAACAAAACAAATGTTATAAATAAACAAAAACAAAATTCAAGAAAATTAGAATGCTAAACTAAACAAATAAATAAAAAAACACCTATTCAGACAAATTAAATTGTTGATTTGTTTTTTGTTTTTTTATAATAGAAAGGAAAGAGGAGTCCTATAATGGCAGAAGATAATGAGGAGGAAATGTATTTTTTTATTGCCGATATCAGTGGTTACACTTCTTTTATGGTCAAAAACCAAATGGATCACACGCATGGCATATTGATTATCTCAGCACTCATGAAGTCCTTGATTAGGCTGGTTCATCTGCCCATGGAGATTTCTAAGCTTGAAGGCGACGCTATTTTCCTTTTCCTACGCAAAAAAAAGCTTTCTAAAGAATTTAAAAATAATCCGACTCTTCTAGGTCAGCAGATGCTTCGGTTTTTTTATGTATTTTCTGAGAAACTTAAAAAACTAGAAAATTCCACAGAATGCACCTGTGGTGGCTGTTCTAATATTCATGAATTAACTCTAAAAATCATCGCTCACTACGGAAAAGCGACGCTTTCCAAGATTGGTTCTTTTCGAGAGCTTTCTGGAGTTGATGTCATTCTTATCCACCGTCTCTTGAAAAATCGTATCAAGGAACGGTGCTATTTTCTGATGACTGAACCAGCATATAATCGACTTTTCCTACCCTCTAAAACCTCTGTTGTAAAGGCTGAAGAAGAGGATAAGGATTTAGGTAAAATTCCTGTGTATGTTTATAGCCCAACTATTCATACAGTTCTCCAGGAGAAAGTTCACCTCTCTTTTTTCTCCAGAACCAAATCGCATTTTCAGCTTGCTCTAGGTACAACTCTTATTAAATTAGGTCTGAAAAAACCACTTCCTTTTCACAACCTTCCACCTGTCTAAGAAGCTGTTTAAAGGCTAAAGTTCTGTCGATTTTTGGAAAACTAAGCTATTTTTTCTTAAACCAGTGGTCTAAAGAAATCGACCCAGGACCGAAAACAAAAACAAGAATAGCGGCAAAAAGAAATGTAAAAGGCTCCCTCTGAACAAAATTCAGAGGCTGACTGAAAACCATTTTTACAGCTTCCATATCTGCTGTCACATATGCAATGATCATCGTAAATATTAGAGGAATCGATATAAGTCGAGACAACAGCCCAAGGATAAGACAAGCCCCTCCTACACACTCAACTGTCGCTGCCAGATAAGCATTTAATGCAGGCATTGGAATACCTAGAGACTGAAAAAATGCAATCACCTGGTCTATATTGCCTAACTTACCTAATCCGGCATGAAGAAAAGCGCATCCCCAAAAAAGGCGTATACCAAGTAACAGTGGGGAGCGTAATGCGTCGCCTATTGCAATCAAAATTGAATACCCTCGTCTAAATATTGCAGCCATTCTAATCTCCCTATAGATGTTGCTCTGACTGGCTTTTGAACCCTAAGATAGCATTTTGTTGCAGTAGATCCCGAAGGAAGTTCTCTCCTGCTAATAGAACCTTTACTTCTTCCAAATTGAACTTTCTAGATGTAAAAATAAGAGCTTCCCTCCCGGACATGTTCTGATCTCTTATTTGTTCTAAAACCTCCTTAAAAAAAAGTGATAGAGCTATAAATCGCACCCCTTGATTTTCAGTATCTCGAAAGACTAAAAGCGGATAACTCCCTTTCTGCATGGAACGTGGCAAGGGCTTTTTTTCGAAAACAGGGTAAGAATACACAACAATCCGACTTTCAGGATTCAGGCATAGTAATCCATCTAATATGAGTCCATCTCTTTGCACAGCAGGCCTAGGCTGATCCAGCATCATGAACATCTCTATTTCTAACCACTCAAAATGCGCTAGATCAAACAAATAAGGAATATTCAAGCGATCCTCCCAGCGCTGTTTTTGAATAAACAAAACAAAATCTTGCGGCATTCTCCATAGAATCGGTGAAGAGCAGTCTTCATGAATCAAAAAAGCATCTACTATTTCATTCCACAGATTCGTTTGAAGATGGTGATAAATCAAAGGAAAGGCTCTTTCAAGAACAGCCATCATGCTCCGACGGAACAGCTCTGCATACACTTTTAGGCGTTCTTGGTCTACTCTGAGAGAGGAATCCAATTTCCCAGAACGGCAACACCTAGAAAATCTTTCTGTAACACTAGCAAGTGACATGCTCTTCAACCCAATGCTGCTTTACAATCTTTTTCAACATTCCAACTTCTTTCATAATCCCTTCAAAATCCCCGAAATTAAAATCTCTCTCTAGCAATACAGGAACAGGTCGAATATGCTTAACAACCCATTCGAATAATTCATACACAGGGTCGATAATTGCACTAGCATGAGTGTCTATAATTAGGCTAGGAGACACTTTTTCATGCCCCGCCATATGGATGTTAATCACCCTGTCTAGAGGAAGTTTTTTTAAAAACTCAAATGGATCATACCGATGGTTAAAAGCATTCACGTAGATATTATTGATATCTAGAAGAAGTAGGCAGTCGCTCTCCTTAATAACTCTACTGATAAACTCTGCTTCCTCCATCTCGGGATCGACAGAGCAATAATAAGAAACATTCTCGATGGCAATTTTTCTACCCAAGAACTCTTGAACTTGTCTAATTCGCGAACTTACATGAGAAACTGCTTCATTCGTAAAAGGAATAGGAAGCAAATCATAGAGGTGAGCATTACCGCATTTACTATAGCTAAGATGCTCAGAATATACCTGAATAGGAACTTCTACAAAAAACTCCTTGAGCTGTGTGATAAACCCCCAGTCAAGAGGTTCCGGGCTGCCCAGTGAAAGCGACAGCCCGTGACAAGTAATAGGAAATTTTTCTACTGCCTGCAGGAGCAGTTTGCGTAGTCGCCCACCAATCCGCATCCAATTTTCTGGAGCTAGTTCTAGAAAAGCAAGCTCATGAGTCTCTAAAGCTAGGATGTCTTCGGCAATCTCTTTACGAAACCCAAGTCCCACCCCATGCATCACCATTACTGCTTATCCATTACCTGCATTTTGGGATTTAAAACTTTTAAGCTGAGTAGAGTTGCTACCATCTCCGCCACTAGATGGTTTTGGCGTATTTCCACAAGAACCCTGACTACATTTCCCCTGAGTTGTTTTGTCTTCTCCTGATGCTGCATCCGCATCTGCATCATTGTCAGCCACAACCTCTTCTCGAATATCCTCTCCACTACCTAGAGAGGCATATTGTAATTGATCATCCGCTTGCACTTGAGCAGCAGAACCTAGTAATACTAATGAAGAAAAAACAACTTGAGCATATTTGCTTTGCATATCTTTACCCTTGTAATTTTGAAAGAGTCCTTACCCAATTGGATACCTCTCTAGATACCCCATAAAAAAATTTTAACCAATTATTTTTTTTAGGACAGAAGATATTTGCATGAAAAACTACTTTTTTTTACAGAAAGACAGGTTTTTTCTTATGATTAACTCACCTGCTATGTCAATTCATCAAGTCAGTCTTTTTGCATTATGAATTACTTGTTTGTCGTTATTCCGCTTGTTTTACCTTAAAACTGAACGAGCCATTAGGTGTGACAAACGACATACTGCCAACTTTTCCATTTGCTTCTGATGTAAAACACATCATAGATCCTGGCATCCCTTTTATCCCTGACGGCGTAAAACCCAGTTCTTCAGAACTGGGATACAAGCCGCGTTTTCTTAAAACGCTAATTTCTGTACACTCTTTCCAAAATAGCATCGCTAGACGATGCACGCTATCTTAACGTGTGCTCATGGTTACTTAGCAAAACCCTCTAAGTGTAAAACACTACAGGTTGGCTAAGGGTTCCCAAGTAA
>JAGXTH010000016.1 GCA_018333475.1 Simkania sp.
AGTCACGCCTTGCCCTAAAATGTTGTCTGCGAAAACTAACACAAGGACAAGGCAGTGAACAAATTGCTTCAGCTTATATCACACGGTCTTCACCAAATTCAACGAACTTTTTTCCCGGATCTCGAAGAAGAGGCAGGTCCTATTACAGAGTCATTAGTTCAACTCACCTATGTTCTTGAAACAGTGCATTCTCAAAAAGTTCCATTGCCTGAGCGGTGCTGGACCGGTAGGCCCCCAAAATCTCGCTACGGTATTTTTAACGCTTTTGTAGCAAAGGCGTTTCTTAAGATCCCAACGACGTTGCACTTGGCTGAACGACTGCAATCAGACCGCCATTTGCGACTCATTTGCGGGTTCGACAATCGCGCCGCTGTTCCCAGTGAATCCGTATTTTCTCGCGTTTTTGCAGAATTTGCCAAAACACAGCTGCCGCAATGTGTTCATGAAACTCTCGTTAAAAGTTGTTGTGAGGGCCAAATTTCTGGGCACATTTCCAGGGATTCAACCTCGATCGAAGCTCGTGAAAAACCCGAGAAGAAAGAGTCCGCTGTTGCGCTGTCAACATCTCCTGCAAGACGAAAAGGGAGGCCCCGTAAAGGAGAATCGCCAAAAATTAAAGACCTCAGCCGGGTGCAGAAGCAAGTAAACATGAATTTGAAAGAGATGTTGCGAGATCTGCCCATCGCCTGCAATCGTGGATCAAAAAAGAATAGTCAGGGCTTTGTGGAGACTTGGATAGGTTATAAACTCCACATTGACACAGCAGATAGCGACATCCCGATCAGCGCTATTTTGACGTCAGCCTCATTGCACGATTCTCAAGTGGCAATCCCACTCGCTGCCATGACGGCAAGGCGCTTGCAGAACTTTTATGATTGCATGGACTCAGCATATGATGTGCCCGAAATAGCAGCTTACAGTCAGATGTTGAATCACAAGCCTCTCATCGATGTGAATCCTCGCAGGAATGCGGAACTGAAAAACGATTTGGAATCTGAAGAAAAGGCTCGAACTGTTTTGAATTGGAAGCCGGCAGAGTCAATCCGGTACAATGCTCGGAGTAGTTCTGAGCGTACAAATGCGAGATTAAAAGATGGGTTTGGTGGAAGGACAGTTCAGGTGAAAGGACCTGTTAAGGTGTATTGCCATCTAATGTTTGGAATACTGGCGCTAACTGCTGACCAGTTGCTACGATTGTATATGTAGCGATGTCGAAAAGAGGAAAGGACTCATGAGCGAGAACTGAAAGGATGCAGCTGCCCGCAAGAGGGCATTTTTGGCGAGAAAAACAGAGATCTTGTCGCATTTTGGCTGAAAATGGAAATGACAAGCGAATCAGAGGGACCATTTTACATTACAAAACCCGACGAAGGAGGGTTTTGCAATCGGTTCTTCTATAAGAACATTTTTCCCAAACTGTTTTTGCCTTTTTTCTACTTCTTCACTGCTGAGGCCTAAAGGGGATGACGCCAAACGTTTGAATGTTTCTTCAATCGATAAAGAGTGAAAAAAATCTGTTTCAGCCAAAAGCACCTCATTTTTCGGCATTCGACAATCAATTCAAAAAAACATGTAACCTACTATCTAATCAAGAACAAATCTTTAGGCTAAAAAACTAAAAAAGTCTTGCATGAACTATATGGAAGCTATTGCTCTGTTATCAGTAAAAAGTTGGATAGAGATTGGAAAAAAACTGCCTTTCAGAATTTTCGCCTGAAAGGCAAGGATTATCAATCATGAAAAACTTTCCTTTTTGATCCGAAATCTATCCAGAGTAGCCACTTTCCCAAGATTGGAATTGATCAACCTTCGTTGACAAACTTTTCTCGAAAATAATCCATTTTCTCTGTATGATTGTGCAATGTAAGGTGATTTTAGATCATCTAGAGTAATTGCCAGATAGGATTTTTCAGGACTGAAAATCCTTGTGTCGCTGGTTCGATTCCAGTTCTGGCCACATCTTCTCTTGCCGGAGAATGGTGGAAATCCTACCTTAAGTTACTCAAAATAGATCTTCAAAGAAGTTTTCAAGATGAAACGTATTATTATACTCGGCTCCACAGGTTCAATAGGAACGCAGACATTGGATATTGTCCGGCAGCACCCCGATAAATTTAAGATCATTGGGTTGAGTACTAATAGTAATATTGAAAAATTGAGAGAACAGGTAGCAGAATTTAAGCCAGAAGCTATTTGTATAACGGACGAGGAAAAAGCAGAGCTCTTTAAAACAGACGTTACTCTGTATAAGGGTGAAGATGAGCTTAAAAAACTTGCAACCCTGGATAGCGATCTCTTAATTAATTCTGTCGTAGGCTCCGCCGGGTTGATTCCTACTCTTGAAGCCATAAAAAAGGGAACAATGATCGGACTGGCCAATAAAGAGACCTTGGTGTTGGCCGGAGAGATTGTTATGCGTGAGGCCAAAAAACACAATGTTACGATCATCCCTATTGACTCAGAACATTCTGCATTGTTCCAATCACTTAAATCAGGGGGAAAAACGGAGATTAGGAATATTTATTTAACCATGGGCAAAGGCAAAATTGCAGAAATGAGTGACGAGCAGTTAAGAAATGTCACCATGAACGATATTTTTTCTAGGCCAGCATGGAACATGGGCAATAAAATTACGATCGACAGTGCAACCTGCATGAATAAGGCGTTTGAGGTCATCGAAGCTAGATGGCTATTTGCCGTGGCTCCTGAACAGATCAAAGTGATCGTGCATCCCGAATATATTTGTCATTCTCTTGTTGAATTTTGCGACGGCAGCATGATCACGGAGCTAGGTACACCCGACATGAGGCGTTATACCCAATACGCATTATTTTATCCTCAAAGAGCAATGGCAACCGTCTCTTCATTCACAGATTTGTATGGGAAAACATTGAGATTCGAAAAACCCGCTTTTGAAAAATTCCTATGCCTAAGCCTAGGTCATATGGCTTTGGAAATGGGGGGTATCATGCCTGCCGTACTACATGGCGCCGATCATGTTGCAGTAAAGGCGTTCATGGAAAATAAGATCGGTTTTATGGACATCCCTAAAATCATCGCACAAGCAATGAGTGAAACAAAAAACATCCTCAATCCAGACATTCATCAGATCGTCGAAGCTGAAAAAACCGCACAAAAAACTGCCACAGAGGTGTTGACATCATGATATCCGTAGTGATCACAGCAGCAGGAAACTCTACACGGTTTGGCGAGAATAAACTACTTTCCGATCTCGCTGGAAGGCCGATGATCGTCAGAACAGTCGAGCAGTTTGCCAAATGTAGTCAAGTGGATGAGATAATCGTTGCAACTCGCAGACAGGATATCGCCTTTTATCAAGACATTTTTGCCAGATACCATCTCCATGTAAAAGTGGTTGAAGGCGGCAACGAAAGGATAGAATCTGTATACAATGGCACCCAAGCATCCAATGGAACTATTATCCTTACTCATGATGGCGCAAGACCTCTAACCCCACTATGGCTTATTGAAAATCTGATCAAAGCTGTTGAAGAACATGGAGCTGCTATGACAGCTGTGCCTCCCACGGCAACAGTAAAATATGCTGAAGATGATCTGATCATCCAAAAATCCTTGCCAAGAACTACAACATGGATTGCACAAACCCCTCAAGGATTTAGACGCGATATCCTCCTAGGTTCATTAGAGTCAGCAATCCAAAAAAAGTATTTTGTTGCCACAGACGATAGCGAGATCATTGCGGCTCACGGACATAAAGTAAAGATCGTGCCTGGAGACCCTGTAAATATAAAGGTTACCTTCAGAAGTGACTTAAGTATTACGAATGAATTGTTTATCCAGGACAAGCCTGAACAAGTCGAGACATTGATTTTTGAGTCACAAGAAGTTTGAAATCTGATGTCGTCAAGGTGGTTATACAACTATGCGCTCTTCAATTAGTGAAGATAACGGTCTTGCAGCCATCTTAAATTCAGACGTTCGGATTTACAGCGTAGGAATCTCCACCGGAGGTATTGCAGAGATTCGTATGGGACAATCCTCCCAGCAACGAAAAATCATTGCCACCACCCTTGATCAAGAAGGAGCAACTTTTGCTAAAAACCAGATAAAGAAGGCGGGATTATCAAACCAAATTGAGGTTAAATTAGAAGATATCGCCCATGCCCTTCCTTATCCTATAGCCTTCTTACCAAGTGGATATTTTAATTGAGACTCTTGTTTCCAAGTGAAGGAGATTGAACCCATGACATTCTTTTGATTACATTTTTTTAGCAATCTGGCACTGCCATTTTAGACTTTCAAAAAAATTGCTATAATGTTCTCGTCAAGTAGATGCGGCCTGGGTAGACACAAAACAAAATCTGATTTTTTAGTTTATTTAATCACGCTTTGTCATAGTTTATAATAGACTGAAACTCCTAGTAAACAATATACAATTCATATAAAATACGTTCTCATTAAAACGAATGGATTCAAGACTTAAATAAACTATTTAATATAGTGAGTTTGCATGGCCATTATGCCCACAACCCATTCTGTTCTCTGGCTCACTGGGCCGCCCTGTTCAGGAAAAACAACCATTGCTGCAGAACTTCATCAGTATTTTGGAAAACGGTCTAGTTTTTTTGATGGGGATACTATTCGTAATACGATTAGTAAAGATCTCCAACCTGGCCCACAAGACCGAGAAAAAAACTTGAACAGAGTTCTCGACCTCATTAAAGCTAAAAAGGGAATCTCGGAAATCGTCATTGCAGCTTTTGTAAGTCCGGATGTTCAGCTTAGGGCTTTAACAAAAGAAAGGCTCGAATCTGCAGGATTTCGTTTCATTCTTGTTCATGTATCTGCATCCCCAGCAACTTGCATGGAAAGAGATGTAAAGGGCCTATACAAGAAATTCAAGGATGGTGATACGAGCATACTGCTTCCAGGCTTTAATGATCGATATGACATTCCTCTGGACGCTAGTGTGATTTGCAATACAGACAAAGAAGATCTACAAGCTTGTGTAAAAAAAATTATAGACTACGTGGCTTCTACTTCTAACGTTTAAAGCCTCCAATTTTTCCAAAAAAAGCTAGTCTATATTTTCACCCGTATCCCCGTCACGCGCTACCACCTGTTTTTCAACTAATGCGGAAACAGCTACATAGTGTTTTAATAATTGCGCTCCAATACGAACAAGATCCGCTTTTTCAGGCGCCGTGTCAGGTAGTACCCTCATCAATGTATCACAAGCCCAAAACATGAATAATCCGGTAGAGATAAACGCTTCTCGATTAGAGCAGTTTTGTATGGCAACGCCTAGGTCACGAATCAGTTGCCCTGTAGCAGGCAAAACAAATTCTGGACCAACTTTTTGTCGAAGCTCATCAGACGGTACTGTCCCTTGATCAATATGCTTTTGGGAAATTGCTTCCATCTGGGTAGCCAACTCAGCAAGCGCATTTTTGTCTAATAAATCTTCTGTAGCAGGAGTAGCCAAATATTCGGTCCATATTGCGAATCTCTGATCCAAACTAGGCGGTCTTGGATCATTGGGATTCGCTGTTTCCCCAGGGATTTCTAATCGCAATTCTCGGATTTGATTGCGCGCCCATTTCCGTTTTTCTTCTCGGCCGTCGGAATACAAAATTAACTCCAACACTCCTGTTTTATCATAAGCCATGAGTTTTTTGATTTTGGTCGCAAATTCCGCATGGGAAAGCGACTCTCCTTCAGTCAAAATTCTCTGGTTTCTCTTTATGGCTTCTGTACCAGGTCCGTGGAGAACGGATTCTCTCCACTCTGCAACTTCTGCAGGAGGTAAAGCCTTTGCCTCCGGGGTAAGGTACCTAGGGCCTGAAGTAGCTGCCTCATTGGCTTTTAATGTTTCAAGGGTTCCACCCATTTTAGCGGCTTCCACCGTCAGGGCGCTAACAAAGGTTTCATTGATTCCAGCCTCTCCCCGATCATGGCGACCCAAAAGAAATGTAGCTAGGTCTGAAGCACCTACCTGTGCCTTGGCAGCTGCTAACCTGTCTGGAGTAATTAACTGTCCTGGATCATCGTCAACTGCGTGGAAAGCGATCAACAAACAACTTCTAGAATCTTTTGATGCTTCCCCTTCTACTCGATATCGATGATGCACTAAATTCCCCGTCTCTGCAGTTGCGGTGATTACGCTTGGATCGCGCAAGGCTACGACTACAGGTGTTTCACAACCCTTAATCGCATTTTGCGCTTCGATAGCCTTATTTAACTCGCTTTCTGTGCGAAATACACTTCCAGCTTCCGTAGTATAAAAAATAGGGGGTGAACCACTTTTGCTTATTAAAGCGGCTCTTGCATCATCTTCTAATTCGCCAAAAGGAACAGGTTTGCCGTCTATAATTACTCCATCAGATGCCCGAGGACATCCTTGAGTTCCAGGCAAACACACAAAGCACTGTCCGTTCGGGCCAACGGGCTCCCCTTGTTTCCAAAATGTTGTCTGTTTAAATTCAGCTACATAGGGGTTATTATCGATATGCAACATATTATCTAAAGTCACAGCAGCCATCGGAGCGACATCCTTTGCTCGCGCATCTGTCATCCGAATGGGACCCCCTACTTTATAAGCAATCAGTGCAATATTTAAGGGGTGCAGAAAGGCTTCATTAAATTCAGGATTCATTAAAAAATTGGGGTGGCTGCGCAAATCCACAAATGAATGCAACCAAGTCTTATTCCCTGCTGTGTCTAAAATTTCCCCATAGCTATCAATGAGCTTCTGAAAGTCTTCTTTGCTAAGAAGATCTGCAAATACCCCAAGCCCATTTTCATTGAACTTATCAGCACATTTTAAAAATTCCGCTTTCAATTCATCTGCTTTAGTTACTCCAAATAAATTCACCCAGTTCGTGTGCAGATCGTCTATTAACTTAGTCCTAAATGCATCTTTAGTGTCTTGATTTTGACGAATTCTATATACACCACCTATCTCCTGAAGTCTCCCTGTTTCACTCGGTAGAATTAGATCGGGACCTAGGCGGCGACTGGTGTTCTCCCTGACGAAAGTATCTGCTTCTATAGAGGAAACGCCCTCAAGACGAAACGAGACGGGTGGAGAAACTCTTTCCGAAGGAGCAACCTCGCTTTGGCTGGTGATTCGATCAGAAGCAAGAGAAGATGCAGAAGGAGATGCGCCCCCTTTCTGACCTAATACTCGACTTCCTATACTAGAGGTTCTCCCTTCTGCGGAGGATGGATCCAATGCCTGAGTGCCTTTTGTAGCAGTCGTATGCTCTGTCAATCTTGCAGCTACTGGATTCTTATCTTCCACCGACATAGAAACTCCCACAATACATTAGTTTTATGTTATATATAATAATAAATTTGTAATAATTTGTTTGCAATAAAAATTAATTACTAGTTAAATAATATATAACAAACGCTAACTTTTGCATTAGTTTTTATATAGCAAAAAAACAACCATTAGCAACTGATTGTTAATAGAATACATAAAGATTTAAAGCTCATTGAACTGAAAAAAACCGAGTTCTACAAGCTGGCGGTTACCACAAAGACTCTCTACGCGAAGGACAGGTAGATAATTTATGTCATTATCAGACGGTCTATCAGACCCCTTAAAAGGGGCTACCTCTTCCAACTCAATACCACCACCTACCCAAGAAGGAATTCTCCCAACAGATGAAAAATTAGCTAGTTTAATGAAAACTAAGGGCTATCTCACGTTAAGGGGTGGAGAATTAACAGTTACCGATAATCTAGTCGAAGCTAAAAAAACCCACGCCGAAGTAAAAAGTTATCTGAATGATTTGGATCAACGCGTTAATCAAAAAGTATTATTCCAACTAGCGTTAAGATTCAGCGATGACATGCTTAAAGCCACTTTTGGTCCCATGCCCAGCGCAGACTTAACAAAGTTGTTATCTGAACATTTACAAGATCATGGACTTTCATCAACCCTTTATCTCCTTGATTCCATCTGCGAAGAAAAAATGGGGGCCCAGCATCGATTCAATACAGTATCTCCCTGGCCTGAACAGCGCAAGACTCCTTTTCTACACCTCTTTCCTAACGTAGGTACAGGATCCCCAAACCCTATACCTAAAGGGGGTCCCGTCAAACTCATTGCTGTAATGGAACCTTCTTTAGAACCCACAAGAACAATTAACGGGAAACAGGTTTCTAATGCCGAACTGCTTTTGACCGACCTCTCTGCCTTAGAGGAGATGATCAAAGATCTCCCACCCACAGAGCAAGCAACTATTCGTAAGGAAAAGCACGAGCTAGATGCTTATTATAAACACAAAGCCAGCGTTTCTCTCTCTTTAGAAAACAAGGAATTCCTCATTACAGTGCCCACAACAAGATATGCACCTAGACAGTTTTTAGCTATGTCAGTGACTGGCCGAGAAGATGTTCAGAAAATGGCAGAGGAAAAAAAAAGAGCCCAGGTAGAGAGGTCAAGCGAAACATCCATGCTTTCAAGAAGCAAAACTCTCCCTTCGCCTCCTCCATTACGCTTGGGGGAAGAAGAAAAAACCTCTATTCTAAAGAAAGCAATAGAGTCGGATAGGCCTGGCCTAATTAGAGAAAACACCTCAGATATACGCTCGATGGCCAATCTCATCCAAGAAATGCCTCCAGGCTCTTTTATTGGGCAAAATTCTCCGGACACCTCAACAGATGCTACCTATCAACATTTCCAGATGTTTTTAGACCCTCCAACACATCTAGTTCCATTATTTAGCGCGCCTGATCAACCAGTAGCTACAGGCACTTACCTTGATCAACAAGGACATAGCCAATCTATACAATGCTCCAGAGTTTCAGAATTTCAAGGCTCTATATACCGAATCACAACCTCGAGCAATGATGCTGCTAGCCGAACATTCTTAGAATCTATTCAAAATCATTTTTTGTCGGCCGATAATAACAGATCTTCTATCAATCTTATTAGTAGAAAAGTCAGCGACACTCAATATGAACACTATTTTGTGCTGAGAAAAAGCATCGCTGAAGATGCTCACCCGGACTTACAAAGAGCAGCTCAAGCAAAAGGAAGCACTCGTCCTGGTTGGTTTGAAATGACAGGAGTGCGCCTTGGTAAAACAGAAGCTGATTTTGAAAAGCTCCCAGATGAGATCTATAGAAAAGAGATCGTAGAAACTTTCACTGTAAACCCTCGTGAATGTACTTTGTTTGAAGGTATAATACAGTCCAGCTTGTTAGTGCTTTTCAGCTAGAGAGCCTCTCAGTTCATGAGAGGCCGTCATTTTTTCCAAAGGTACTGAGTTATGCAGGAGTCTCTTCTATGAGACGTTTTGCATATCCAGGCATATTCAAGCCCTAAATCTCATCAAAATGGCCTATTTTTTCAAAAAAACGGAGCTACGCAGAAGTGTCTTCATAGGAGCTCTTTCGAAACTAATACCAAACGCAACAAATAACTTCACATTTGAGCCGCGTCAAAGCGCCGAAAATCGGCGATCGTAAACGGCATTGTATTGCATTAATACTATGCTGTTTATGATCGTCAATTTGTCGACAGCTTTCACGCAGCTCAAATATGAAATTATTTATTGCGTTTGGTATAAGGCTTCGTCGATTTTGTGGATTGGTATCAGGGGTTCTCTTTTTTATTCTAGACAATACAAGCCACTTCATATAAAAAAAATCTTGAATAAGAATCTTAAGAAAAAGCAAGGTAAGGATTTCTTGACCTCAGTATTTCTCTTAGGGAATGTAAAAAGATGAAGAAGAAATTCACGTACACATTGTTCATCCTCATTGCACTTGCTCTAGTGCTGTTATTTTTCCTCTATTTGTCTACCACCAATGTCGCTGTGTTAAACCCAAAGGGGTTGATCGCTGAAAAAGAACGAGATCTCATCATTATCTCTACAATTTTGATGTTAATCATTGTTATCCCGGTGTTCATCCTGACTATTTATATTTCTTGGAAATATAAAGCGGGCAATCACAAAGCCAAATACTCTCCTGATTGGGACAAAAATCATCTTCTTGAATCTATCTGGTGGGGCTTTCCTCTTGTGATCGTGGTGATGCTTAGTGTAGTTACCTATAAAAGCTGCCATGAACTGGATCCTTTTAAACCGATCGAAACGTCGGTCAAACCGATGAAGATTCAAGTGGTTGCCCTACAATGGAAATGGTTATTTATTTATCCGGAACTAAACATTGCCACTGTAAATTTTTTCCAAGTTCCAGAACAAACGCCTATTGATTTTGAAATCACTGCTGATGCTCCAATGAATTCGTTTTGGATACCACAGCTTGGAGGACAAGTATATGCGATGGCTGGGATGAGATCAGAGTTGCATCTTATTGCTAATGAGCCTGGCAGCTTTAGAGGTTCCTCAGCAAACATTAGTGGGACAGGCTTTGCAGGAATGCACTTTATCGCCAAAGCCAGCTCTCAAGATGAATTCAATCAGTGGGTACAGTCGGTAAAGGAATCTTCAAATCTTCTCAACTTGGATACCTATAGTCAATTGGTTCAACCGAGTTCTTATAATCCAGCGGCGTCCTATGTATTACAGGTAGGGGATTTGTTTCATCAGATCATCATGAAGTATATGATGCCGTCAGAAATGCAAAGTACGGGCAAGTAAAGGACACAATAGTATGTTTGGAAATTTAACCATTGATGCTTTCAAGCACGATGCCATTGAAAATGCGGCGGGACTCTCGATGTTTTTGGCTCTCTTCGCCATCATCGCTCTTTTATTTTACTATAAGCGGTGGACCTGGCTCTGGAAAGAATGGATCACCTCTGTTGATCATAAAAAAATTGGGGTGATGTATCTTGTAGTTTCCTTTGTGATGCTCTTCAAAGGCATTTTTGATGCCGTAATGATTCGAGCACAACAAGCAACTAGTATCGGCGATTCCTTTGGTTATCTCACTGCAACCCATTTTCAACAGCTCTTTACTGCACATGGCACAACCATGATTTTCTTTGTGGGAATGGGGGTGGTCTTTGGACTAATCAATATCATTTTGCCTTTGCAAATTGGAGCGCGTGACGTCGCCTTTCCATTTCTTAATTCCCTGAGCTTTTGGCTGTTTGCATCTGGTGCGTTATTTATTATGGTCTCTCTTGTCGTTGGGAATTTTTCTGCAACTGGATGGGTGGCCTACCCACCTCTTTCAGGAATTCAGTATAGCCCAGGTGTTGGAGTCGATTATTGGTTATGGAGCGTACAAATCTCTGGACTCGGAAGTTTATTATCGGGAATTAACTTCATGGTCACGATTTTTAAGATGCGCTGCCCAGGCATGACCCTCATGAAAATGCCTATATTTGTTTGGTCCGTTTTAAATTCTATGATCCTCGTTGTTTTTGCCTTCCCAATTTTAACCGCAACAATCGGGATGCTTTCTTTTGATCGCCTACTTGGCATGCATTTTTTTACCTCTGATTTTGGCGGCAATCCCATGATGTATATTAATCTGATTTGGGCATGGGGCCACCCGGAGGTTTATATTCTCATTCTACCAGCTTTTGGAGTCTTTTCCGAAGTAGTCTCAACATTTTCCAAAAAACGATTATTTGGTTACACCTCAATGGTATGGGCACTCGTAGCCATTACCTTCCTCTCTTTTATTGTTTGGTTACACCATTTCTTTACTATGGGAGCTGGAGCTAATGTCAATGCCTTCTTCGGCATTATGACGATGCTTATTGCCATCCCCACTGGAGTAAAGATCTTTAATTGGTTATTTACAAATTATGAAGGCCGCATCCAGTTTACAACACCCATGCTGTGGTTTTTAGGCTTCGTATTTATTTTTACAGCGGGGGGGATGACAGGAGTATTAATGTCCTTAGCACCAGCAGACTTTCAAGTGCACAATAGCCTATTCCTAGTTGCCCATTTTCATTCGATGATCATTGGTGGAGTCGTATTTGGCTTTTTTTCCGGATTTACTTACTGGTTCCCTAAGATTACAGGATTCAAATTGAATGAACGCCTTGGCAAGTATGCCTTTTGGTTCTGGATTATTGGATTTGTCCTTGCATTTTTCCCATTATACGCCCTCGGATTAATGGGAGCGACAAGACGACTAGATCATTATGAAGCTGGGTTAGGATGGACGCCTCTATTTATCGTTGCCGCCATCGGAGCTGTTTTTGTCAGCATTGGCGTTGGATTCCAATTTTTACAGATTATTTGGAGTATTAAACACCGCAAGGTCAATCGCGACAGTACAGGGGATCCCTGGCATGGTAGAACTCTTGAATGGGCTACGGCATCTCCCCCTCCTTTTTATAATTTTGCTTTTGTACCAAAAGTGCACGAACGAGATGCTTTCTGGGCTATGAAACAAGCGGAAGAGCAAAAGGCAAAACAGGTGCACTATAAAGACATTCACATGCCCAAAAACACTGCTGCGGGATTCTACATCGGAGCACTCAGCTTTGTGTTTGGCTTTGCTATGGTTTGGGCAATTTGGTGGCTCGCTGGAATCAGTTTTCTTGGCATGCTTATATGTACGATTATTCGTCTATCTAGCGACAACACTGACTACTATGTATCTGCTGAAGAGGTAAAAGAGATTGAATCTACAACTTCATACAGAAAGGGATTCACATGGCAGAGCACATAGTATCTCCTCATAGTCATCATCATGATGATTCTCATATCACTTCATCAAAGACGATCTTTGGTTTTTGGCTATATCTGATGACCGATTGCATCTTATTTGCAACGATCTTCGCTGCTTATATCGTATTAAAACACGGCACCTTTGGTGGACCTTCTGCAGGTGAAGCGCTAAACCTTCGCTCATCTCTCAATGAAACACTTGTCCTGTTGGTAAGCAGTTTTGTTTGCGGACTTGCCCAAGTAGCAGCTCTTCGAGAAGATAAACGCAAGACACAGGCTGCGCTTATCCTAGCTTTTTTGCTAGGAGGCCTTTTCTTGTGGATGTTGATGAATGACTTAACTCTTCTTGTCCAAGGAGGAAATGGGTGGCAAAGGAGTGCATTTTTGTCAGCCTACTTTACCCTAGTCGGCACACATCTTATGCACATCGTCGCTGGCTTATTGTGGATGGTGGTTCTTGTGCTGCAAATTTTATATCGCGGCCTTACGATACCAACTCATAGAAGACTATTGTGTCTAAGACTATTCTGGCATTTCTTGAATATCGTCTGGATTTTCATATTTACGATTGTATATTTGTGGGGGAGCCTATGAAAACCAATTTGCGATCCACCAAACCCCATGAGTGGGCAGAGCTTGGGACATTCAAGTCCTATTTTTTTGGTTTCCTATTATCCTGTATCTTGACCGTATTAGCCTATTTCATAGTGGCAAATCACGTTTTCACTGGCACAGCAATCATTGTAACAACACTTGCATGTGCCTTAGTGCAAATGCTCGTTCAATTTATCTATTTTCTACACTTAGGGAAAGAATCCGCGCCACGTTGGAATATCATCGTATTTCTTTTTATGTTGTTAGTTATGGTGATTCTCGTCTTCGGTTCACTGTGGATCATGCATCACTTGAATTATCAAATGATGCTACCGGAAGAAATGGAAATGCACATGCATACCCACGAAGGAATATGATTAAAACTTATTACTTGCTCATGAAACCTGGGATTATCTTTGGCAATTTAATCACCACTGCTGGGGGCTTTGCTCTTGCATCCAAGGGACATTTTGATCTCTGGCTATTTATTGTTACCCTTGTCGGACTCTCCTGTGTGATCGCCTCAGCTTGCGTATGCAATAACTACATCGACCGTGAAAGTGATAAAAAAATGGAGAGAACAAAACACCGAGCCCTCGTAAAAGGACTAATTTCAGGGCAAAATGCGGTGATGTTTGCGATATCTCTTGGGATAACAGGCTTTCTAGCTTTAAGTATCTATACCAACCTTTTGACTGTATTGATCGCTTTAACAGGATTCTTATTCTATGTGATTTTGTATAGTTTTGGAAAATACCTTTCCTCGTTTGGAACAGTGATTGGAAGTATTGCTGGAGCAGTACCCCCAGTCGTCGGTTATTGTGCTGTGACTAATCGCATTGATGCTGGTGCGCTATTATTATTTTTAATTCTTATTCTTTGGCAAATGCCTCATTTTTTTGCGATTGCAATGTATCGTTTTGAAGATTACGTTGCTGCATCTATCCCGGTATTGCCAGTAATAAAGGGCATGCGTACGACTAAGATCCACATGCTTCTCTACATCATAGCTTTTATTCCTGCTACGCTCGCACTTACTCTGTGTGGCTACACAGGATACACATACTTAGCGGTAGCTCTCTTGCTTGGTATTGCATGGCTTTGGTTATGCGTAAAAGGATTTAAGAGCACTAATGATAAGCTTTGGGCACGTCAAATGTTCTTGTTCTCTCTTGTGACGATAACAGCTCTGTGCCCTTTGATCGCAGTAGATACGATCAGCAAGCTCTAGGAGCTGATGTTCTATTTACTGGCTGCTACCATGCTTACAATCAGGGCCACAAGAGCACTCTCCCATTTGTTGACAACCTTCGGCATTACAACTAGGACCGCACCCACAACCCATCTCTTGATTACTGGCAGTATGGCTACTGTTAAGAGTACAAGCACAACTTTGGTCTTGAGTGCTAGCCCTACAACCACTATTAAGGCCGCAGCTGAGTTTATCATTAGAATCCTTAGACTGATTACAAGAGGCTAAGGAAAAACAACTAGCCACCATGACAAGATAGAGAACGTTTTTTTTCATCCTATTGACAGCGTAGAAACCCAGTGCTTTAGCTCTGGGAGGAAACGCCGCTCCCTGTTAAAGTTTAAAAAATGGGAGCCTTACGACTCCCACATCCCCGTAAGGGGCTTGTAACGGAATGGGCTGACTTTCCCATTCTCTCCCCTCGACAATGTTATCCGACGGTTTACATACATGCATCACGAGCTTAACCCTTCTGCGTGTTTAAACACATGTCTTAGAGCTTGGAACTGAGGAAGCATCCTAAGGTAACTATACATTCGCCGGTAACATAGTATCTTCGTAGCCTGTCAAGCTCAGATACTTAGTCTGGTCAATATAGGGCTTGAGATTTCCCTCAAGCCTCAGCCTTTAGGCTGGGGTAATTGACAAAGCTCCAAAAAATATTCTTATTTGCACCACGATTCCAGTTTTTGAATTTACTTGGGTATACATCCAAATACAATCCTTTTCTTGCAATGGAGCTCTTTCGAAAGAGCTCTAATAAAAGCACTACCTGGGGTTAACCTTCAACTATTCCTTACTCGTCAATGTTTCACTCAAATACGAGGAAAGATTGCAATGAGCTCCTCTAATATCTGTTTCTGGGGTGTCCCCGATCATTAAAATGTCCTTGGGCTGTATGGAGCTTGGGAATCGTTTCAATGCTTTTTCATATACGGTCTGGAAAGGTTTTCCGATAAAATAAACGGGGGCCCCATGAGATTCTAACATATGAGCTATCATTCCCTGGCGCACAACAGGACGTGGAGGCATTCCCTCATGGGCAAAGCGATCAGGATTCGCGCAAAGAATGGGGATCCTCTTGGCAGCAATATTTCGAACTTCCTTTAAAAATACTTCAGGATTTTCCTGATCGATACCATCAATATGTGGAACTGGAATATAAATAAAATCCGCCTCTTCAAAATGTTCTGTTTGACAATATCCAGTGCCTTGAACAAGGGTCAAGTGCGAGGAAAACTGAGGATGATCGGAGCCAAAAAGCCTATAGGTTTTTTTAGGCGTAGGAAAAGGTAGCGTTTCAGAAAGCAACAACTCTCTTATCACTTCCCCAGAAGTCAAAAGAAAATGGTAATGTACGCCTTCCTGCACGCTATATTTTGCCAGTTTTTCTTTTTCTTTAGCTACCAGTTGTGTAGAATTCGACAAGATCCCGACTTGTTTTCCTAAAGAGACCAGATGTTCCATTGTTTCCTTTGCTCCTGGCAACATCCCAGTTTCAGAAGACCCCCAAAATACACCATAAGCATCTAGGAGAAAATAATGAAGAATTCGTGATTCTTTAACCATAGGTTGTATTGTCTTTATTATTTTTTAAATTTCATCCCTCAACAAAAGCAAAACAAAATAAATAGTTTTTCTTATTTTATGCCGTTTTTCATCAAATATTCAACTAGAAAAACAGGACATTTGACAACCCAACAGTCACTAGATTATGTAGTAAGAAAAAAACCATCATTAATGTAAGCGATCATGAGGAATGCTCTATCATGCATCTTATGTCATTTCAAAAAAATAGACGCGCACACTGGAGTGACCTGTCCGCACAAAAGGAACTGCAGACAGCAAAGTTCACAAGATTCAGCGCACTCTTCCGCGTAAAAAAATCTGCCGTATTAAGACGTTTGTTTTTTGGATATGGTATTGCCAGGTCCCGTTATAAAGCAGCCCTCCTCATCGCACTTGTTTCTACAACACCCCTCTCTGCAAGACCTGAAAGGAGCAAAGAGAAGCTCGAGACGCTCAAACATTCGATTGAGAAAGTGGTCGCTGCATCACATGCAAACTTAAACATTGGAATAGAAGTAGTCTCTTTAAAAACAGGTCAAATCCTATATGAGAAAAACGCTAAGAGCCTTTTTGTGCCTGCAAGTAGTATCAAACTATTCACATGTGCAGCAATCCTCGATCGTTTAGGTCCTGCATTTCGATTTGAAACCCAAGTACTCAAGGACACGAAAGAGAATCTATACTTAGTTGGAGTAGGTGATCCTTCTTTAGATCGACATGCTTTAGAGGACCTAGCCATGCAAATTGCCTTAGGGCAAGAAAAACATTTTACCGGCGATCTCGTAGTAGACCATTCTCTTTTTGACAACATCACTAACGGTCCGGGGTGGATGTGGGATGAGGGTATGTATTATTGGAATGCGCCTGTTGACGCTCTACTTATCGATCACTCTTGCATTACCTTGTGGATTTTACCTAAAGCTCTGAAAACACCTCCTGAGATTGTTTTTCAGGCTGGCGCTGATTACATGACAATAGACAATCAGGCCATCACCTGTGAAGAACCAGGTGAACTCAAGGTAGAGAGGACTCCTGTATCTAGAGAAAATAAAATCGAAGTGAAAGGCGCGCTTGCGCTCACAACACCTGCTCAATATTTTCAAGTGCCAGTTGATGCTCCTCATCTTTATACAGCACATGTATTTCAGAAAAATCTTAAGGAACATGCGATGACCTGGGACGGCCAAGTGCGTCTTGGAAAAGCACCTGCAGATGCTACGGTAGTAGCTTCACATCGTTCGTTACCGCTCAGCGTATTAATTCACAAAGCACTGAAAGCCTCTGATAACCTGACCGCAAACTGCTTTTTTAAGAAATTAGGACAACTACTAGAGGGCTCTCCAGGAACTTGGCAAAGTGGTAGCAAAGCGGTAAGATATTTTCTTCAGGATAGAGTACAACTCGACACTGACCAACTTGTCATGCTCGATGGAAGCGGAGATTCTCGATACAACCTAGTCTCTCCACATCAAATGGTACAATTTTTGCGTTGGATGTCCTCGCAGTTCCATATAGCTCCAGAAATGATAGCAGCTCTTCCCATCAATGGAGTCGATGGGACCTTAAAAAAAAGACTGCCCCATATCACAGGTAAAGTACGCGCCAAAACAGGCACCATGACAGGAATTTCCACAATTTCAGGTTTCATCCAAGCAGAAGATGGCGAGATGCTAGCCTTCTCAATCATGATTAATGGGTTTACAGAAAAAGCTAAACAGATTGAAGAACAGATTGAAGATCCCATTTGTCTATTACTAACACAGTTCTCCCATAAATGAATCCTCGGCACAAACAGCTGCCGTTAAAGAATTTGCTTTATATGAAATTTTTTCTTTATTGCTCATTCGACTGGACGGATTTTCATGCTATAAATCCACCAAAGGCGATCAAATATTTACGAAGTCACAATAAATAAACTTTTCATTGAACTCTTATTTTGGTATTAGAAATAATTGCTCCCTTTTTTTATTCCAAACAAACCGATAAGATACTCCTCATCATGGAAACTTTGACACAGTGGATCCTTACCCACGCCGAATATGCCCATTGGATCATTTTCTTTGGCATCCTATTAGCCGGTTTTAATATTCCCATCAGCGCGGACCTGCTCGTCATCGCTGCTGCCATGTTAGCTGCTACTATTGTCCCCGATAATCTTTGGCTTCTTTACGGAAGCGTTTTTTTTGGGTGCCTGTTATCCGCACATATTGCTTATTGGATTGGGAGATTAGTCGGACCTCAGCTCCTTAAGTGGCAATTTTTCTCTCGCTTTCTTCCTGCTGCCCGTCTGAATAAAATCCAAACATTTTATGACAAGTATGGGCTTCTCACCTTGATCATAGGACGTTTTATTCCTCTAGGGGTACGAAACGCGATCTTTATGACGACTGGCATGAGTAAAGTATCTTTTAGAAAATTTGCCATCCGCGATATCCTAGCTTGTTTTATTTGGACAGGAGTCAGTTTTTCCTGTTTTTACGTGCTAGGCCATAACTATGCGATAATCAAACAATTCCTATACACATTCCAAATTGCTCTTTTCTTGGCTTTCGGTGTGACGGTAATTGGATTTATTTGGTATAAAAAAAGAAAGGCAACCACTACAGAGTCTTCCCCACAATAACATGCTAAGCTTATCTAACGCTCTTTCTCTCTTGCGGGCCCCTTTAGCCCTTTTGTTCCTAGTCGAAAAGCCCTATTTGCGACTTGTAGCTATCCTCCTTGCCATGCTAACTGACAGTATTGATGGTTATCTAGCCAGGCGCTCCAGATCTGTGACGCAATTTGGCGCCATTCTCGATCCTGCTATGGATAAATTTTTTGTTTTCTTTGCTCTTGGCGTATTGGTGATGGAAGGACAATTGCTACCATGGCAAGCATGCGCAATGATCTCTCGTGATTTTTTTCTTTGTTTTTTTGCTATCTATCTTGCAATTGCGGGAAAATGGCAAGATTACGAATGTCGTTCTATCCGCTGGGGGAAAATCACAACTGCTCTACAATTTTTCGTATTGATTGGACTGAGCCTAGATACTATGTTTTCCCCTTACGTTTATATTGTATTTATCATTTCAGGATGTTTAGCATTTATAGAGCTTTGCCTTCTCAAAAAAATCAGAAAACCTTCTCTTGACCAAGCTTAACAATAGTTTGTGGCACCGATAAGGCGATACCCCGTTCTTGGAAAATTTGCATAATGGTGAACAATACTTCTTGTTTTACCCGACAATACTCTTCCACTCTTACTTTACTTGTGTAGATCTCCATGGAGATCTCCAACCCCTGGCCTCCGATACGATCGACGACCACAAGCTTCGGCATTTTGTGATCAATAAGATCTAACTGACTTAAGCAATGGTTGATGTTCTCCAATAAGTCTCTTACTTTATCGATTTGCGTCTCTTGAATCGAGAAAACTTCAAAAATTCTGCGATGCAATACTCTGGTAATATTCATGACAAACATCCGAGAAAAGAGAGAATTAGGAAGGTATACGGGTCTTTTTTCCTTATCTCTAAGAGAAGTAAGGTACCAGCCAATATTTTCAACGACCCCTTGAATATTCTCATTCGGAAGTACAATCTCTTCCCCTTCACTGAAAGGCCGAGTGACATACAACATCAGACCTCCAAAAAAATTCGAGATCACATCTTTGCCAGCGAACCCTACTGCTGCAGCACCAATTCCACCAAACGCCAGTAGAGGCACTACGTTCACTCCAAGAACATACAAAGAAATCAGCACCGTAATGCTAATGATTACTACCGTGAATAATTTACTAAGCGCATGAACCATACCAGGGTCATGACTGGAATACCCTCCCTGCATCAACCACTGCTGTTCTGCCTTTTTTTTCCAACGTAATGCCAGCCAGGCTAATGTACAAACCACTGCCGTATCACGTATGCGATCAATATCTTGCGTGAGATAAAATAAATTAAAGTGCGCGTTTAAGATATCTGCCACATAAGAAATAGCAAAAATCCAGATCAACAAAAGGACTGGTGTTAACACAATCCTATCGGGTTTCAAAGACCAAGTTTGACTCAATCTGGTGCTGTTTCTGAGTTTTTTGATGCCATAATGTGCTGCTGTCGCAAACAGAAGAGCTATAACGCTTTTTATGATCCAATCATTTACCATCGTTGCACTTCCCTATTGATACAAAATAGTGTGAGCTACATTCTCGAAAAACGTTTAAGCTAAACTCTATTTTTCCTAAGATCACTTTATGTTGTTTCGGAGAATCCTATGCATTTTACCCGTGAGTCGATTTTTATTGGTGCAATTCGTTCTTTTTGCACTGCATTTGCTGCCTTACTAGGCATCTTGCTCGCCTTAGTCATCACTTTCTTTGCTCTTGGTTCTACTGGGGACTCTCAATTGTTTCCTCCCAAGGCCACTCCCATGATTACTGCTGATGCTGCGGGCAACCGCACTCTTCTGCCTCTCTCAGCTCCGGCGATTTTACGTCTTGATATTCACGGGGTCATTGGAGCTGATGACTTAACTTTTACCGCCTTTAACAATCTGTTACTAGACTCTCGCGAGGGATTACTAGCTCATGATCGGGTCAAAGCAGTTCTGTTGCATATTGATAGCCCTGGAGGCACTGTCACTGATTCTACTGCCATCTACCATGCGCTACTCAATTACAAGACAAAATATAAAGTACCTATCTATGCATTCGTCGACGGGCTCTGCGCTTCTGGTGCTATGTACATTGCCTGCGCATGCGATAAGATTTTTGCTACTTCTCCTAGCATGATTGGCTCGGTGGGAGTACTTCTAGGCCCCACATTTAATTTCTCCCAAGCTATGGAAAAATGGGGCATCCAATCTTTAACGCTTACTCAGGGAAAAGACAAAGACATGCTCAACCCTTTTCGCCCCTGGGTTCCGGGTGAAGATGCTTCTCTGCAAACAATCGTAGCAAGTTCTTATCAAGAATTCGTTGATATCGTGACGAAAGCAAGACCTCGACTTAGTAAACAAAATCTCATTGATGAATACGGAGCACAAGTCTTTGATGGCCACAAGGCACAAGAACTGGGATATATCGATGAAGGTCATAGTAGCTATGAGGATGCATTAACAGCACTTTCCGTCAGCGCTGGCATTGAAAAAGATCAACATTATCAGGTCCTTCAACTCAACTCTCCTCATAATTTTATTACCGATCTCGTACAAAACAAGAGTTCATTGCTTCAAGGGAAAATTATGCACACCCTACAACTCTCTCCAAATTTGCCTGCAGAATTTGGCGGTAAACTACTCTATCTCTACCTTCCTGTTCAGTAATGCGCCATATTTACATTATTGACGCCGTTAACTTCCTCTTTCGCTCTTACTATGCCATCGGGCCCATGACCGGGCCTGATGGTCAGTCTACTGGGGCTCTATATGGATTTATCCGCTCTCTGTTTAAACTCATGCGCGATTTTTCCCCAGAACATCTTGTGGCAGTATTTGATGGCCCAGATAACAAGCAACGCCGCACCAAATTATACTCGGAATACAAAAGCCACAGACAGCGGATGCCCGAAGATCTCTTCTCTCAACTCGAAAAGGCTGTCCTATTTTGCGATATCGCAGGCATCCCTCATCTAGAAGTGCCTGGAGTTGAAGCCGACGATACTATGGGAACTATTGCTATTTGGGCAGCCCAGCAAGAGTCTAAAGCATTTCTTTGCACTAGTGATAAAGATCTTTGTCAACTCGTTAACGAAAATATTCACGTTTTGAATGTGCACAAAGACAACCTAGACATTGATTCCTTAAAGGTAAAAGAGATCTATGGGGTAAAGCCTGAACTTGTCGTTGATCTTTTAGCTCTTGTGGGCGACGCTTCCGATAATATTCCTGGCGTCGAGGGCTTTGGAAGCAAAACAGCCGTTGCATTACTAGAGGAATTCGGCTCATTAGATGAGTTGTTAAAACATCCGGAAAAAGTTAAAGGAGAAAAAAAACAAAAAGCACTTAAGGAAGGCAAAGAAATCGCTCTTTTGAGCAAGGAACTGGCTAGCCTTTACCTAGATGTGAAGATCCCTCAAGAAGAAAGTTTTTATCATTTACGAGCTCCTGACGTCGCCGCTGTAAAAAATTTTTACCAGAGTCACCGATTTCTCTCTCTTTTGAAAGATTTAGATGCAGAAAAAACTCCACAAGCCCCCTCTGCAGTTGAAAAAACCGTTTACGTCACCATTGATCAAGAAATACAACTCATCGAACTTGTAGCCCTACTCAAAAAAGAAAAACATCTCACTATCGATACAGAAACCACTTCTCTCCATCCTATGCAAGCTAGAATTGTGGGCATTGGACTTGCGAAAAAAGTTGGAGAAGCATGGTATATCCCTTGTAACAGTCTACTTGGTAAAGCCAAAGTGCTGGAGCTTCTTTCTCCTTTGTTATCATCAAAAGAAATTGGTTGGGTAGGACACAACATTAAATACGATATGCATGCACTTGCAAATGAGGGCATTTTTCTTAATCACGTTGCATTTGATACTATGATCGCCTCTTACTTACTTGCCCCACAAAATCAGCGACACAATCTCGATGATTTAAGTTTTGAGAAATTCGAGAAAAAAAAGATTCCCATCGAGTCGCTCATCGGTAAGGGACAAAAGCAGCTTTGCATGAGTGGGGTGCCTATTGAAAAGGTGTCTGAGTACTGCTGCGAAGACGTCGACTACACACTACGCCTCTACGAGTTATTCTCTAAAGAGCTAAAGCAAGAAAACCTCGAGGAAGTCATCAATACAATTGAGTTACCTCTTATTTCTGTTCTTTTCCAAATGGAGCGCCAAGGCATTCGCCTTGACACTGAAAGACTCAAAGAGTTTTCTGTGAAAATCCACCAACAGCTTGAAACATTACAAAATGAGATCTTTTCTCTTGCTGGCAACTCTTTTAATCTAAATTCTCCCAAACAACTTTCTGCAATTTTGTTTGAGAAATTAGGCATCCATCCACCCAAAAAAACGGCCACTGGATACTCTACAAATGCAGAAGTTCTTGAATCGCTCAAAGATCAGTCACCCATTATCGAAAAGATTCTGCAGTATAGAGTCCTAGAGAAACTTCGCTCTACCTATACAGACGCTCTCGTAGATCAAGTGCATACAGATCATCGCGTCCATTGTACGTTTAATCAATCAGTGGCGGCCACAGGACGTCTTTCTTGCCAAAATCCAAATTTACAAAATATTCCTATCCGTACCGTAGAGGGGAGAATCATCCGATCCGCCTTTGTTCCTTCGGAAAAAAATTATTTAATGCTTTCTGCTGATTACTCCCAAATCGAACTTCGCTTACTCGCCCATTTTAGCGAAGATGCCGCGCTTATCAAAGCCTTTCAGCAAGAAGAGGATGTTCATGCCCACACTGCCTCCCTTGTTTTTGACATCCCCCTCAATCAAGTAACTCCTGAAATGCGTCAACAGGCAAAGGCCGTGAACTTTGGAATCCTTTATGGTCAAGGGGCCTTCGGACTCTCTCAACAAATTGGCGTATCTCAAAAAGAAGCCTCTCAATTTATCGAAACATATTTTGACCGCTACAAGGATGTGAAGAAATTTTTAGAATCTTGCAAAGAAAAGGCCCGCCATACTGGTTATGCTATCACTCTGACTGGTCGTAAACGCCCTATCCCAGATATCCTTAGTACAAATCTCATGATTCGTTCAGCTGCAGAACGCCTTGCCATCAACACTCCTTTACAGGGCACCGCCGCAGATTTAATTAAATTAGCCATGCTTCATCTCCAAGCCAAACTGCAAAATCTCCCCAAATTAGGTCGACTATTATTGCAAATCCACGATGAACTCATTCTAGAAGGCCCTGAAGACAGTATTATATCTCTTGGCGAT
Source organism: Simkania sp. (assembly GCA_018333475.1). Lineage (GTDB taxonomy): Bacteria > Chlamydiota > Chlamydiia > Chlamydiales > Rhabdochlamydiaceae > JAGXTH01. The sequence continues at coordinate 23,892 of JAGXTH010000016.1, forward strand.
CTAGCCAAAGAGTGTATGGTAAGAGTATTCTCCCTTAAAGTGCCTTTGGTCGTGGATATTTCCATTGGCAAAAACTGGGGGGAATGTTAACCTTGAGAAAGATCGCCGTCACGGGCGGGCTCTCTTCCGGCAAAAGCTCTGTTTGTCGGCTGATGAAGAGTTTTGGTGCTTACACTGTTAGCGCTGATGAAATCGTCCATCAACTATTGTCCCCTCATACTGAACTTGGAAAGCAAATTGTTACGATTTTTGGGCAAGATATCCTCAAGGGTGACCACTTTGATCGATCTGAAATTGCTAAGAGAGCCTTTGGAAACCTCGATAAGCTTCATCAACTTGAAGCATTGTTACATCCTGCTGTTCTCAAAGAAGTTGAACATCAGTACAAAACTTTATTAACCTCTACCCCCTTTCCCTTATTTGTTGCTGAAATCCCTCTCCTCTTCGAAATCAAAGCAGAAAGGTGGTTCGACCAAGTCGTCGTGGTTGTTGCCTCTGATTCGTTGTGTCGTAATCGTTTTAAGGCCTCTTCCAACCAAAGTGACGACCAATTCTTTTTGCGCACACAACGACAACTTCCCATTGAAGAAAAGATGCAGAAAGCAGATTACCTTATAAAAAATAATGGATCGTTAGAAGATCTAAAAAACCAAGTCAAAATACTCTACCAAACGTTGATCACCAATTAGGCACTTATCATAGGAGTTGCATTTCCGATGAACCAGGAAGATACCCTCTCTCATACTCAAGAACCAGATCACGAGCGCATCCAAAGCCCCCTTCCCTCCTCTGGCGAACCCGCTCAGGTAATTAAAATTGCTGAGCTGCAACGTATGACGATTGAGGAGCTCAATCACTTTGCTCGTCATATCGGACTGAAACACCTTGGATCGCTAACACGCTCCCAACTTGTTTTTGAGATCGTTAAGTTTAAATCTGAGCATGCAACGGATATTCTGGTTGGCGAAGGGGTTCTCGAAGTTCTTCCTGATGGCTTTGGATTCTTACGTTCCCCGAATTATAACTACTTACCCTCTGCAGAAGATATTTATGTTTCCCCTGCGCAAATCCGAAGATTTGATCTTAAGAAGGGCGATACTGTCTATGGAACGATCCGATCTCCAAAAGAAAAAGAAAAATATTTTGCTCTGCTCAAAGTAGACAAAATCAATAACAAGCCTCCTGAGAAAGCTCGCGAGCGTATCCTCTTCGAAAACCTCACGCCGCTCTATCCCAATCAGCGCCTTGTCATGGAAACTACAAAAGACAAACTGACTACCCGCGTCCTTGATCTAACAGCTCCCATTGGAAAAGGTCAACGCTCACTGATCGTGGCTCCACCTAGAGCTGGTAAAACCATCATCCTTCAAAATATCGCTAACGCTTTGACAGCGAATAATCCTGAAGTTGTTTTGATCGTTTTACTCATAGATGAGCGTCCTGAAGAAGTGACTGATATGATCCGTAGCGTCAAGGGGGAAGTAGTCTCTTCAACCTTTGACGAACAACCAGAACGCCATGTGCAAATTGCTGAAATGGCCATTGAAAAAGCAAGACGTCTTGTTGAATACGGCCATGATGTCGTGATCCTTCTTGATTCTTTAACTCGCTTAGCTAGAGCTTATAATACCGTCCAACCACACTCAGGAAAAATCTTGACTGGTGGTATCGACGCTAATGCTCTGAACAAACCAAAGCGTTTCTTTGGATCTGCTAGAAACATTGAAGAAGGCGGATCTCTCACCATCATTGCTACTGCATTGATCGAGACCGGCTCCCGTATGGATGAGGTGATCTTTGAAGAATTCAAAGGAACCGGCAATATGGAACTCGTCCTTGATCGTAGATTAGCTGATCGCCGAGTCTATCCTGCTATTGATATTATCAAGAGCGGCACCCGTAAAGAGGAACTGCTCTATCACCCGAGTGAACTAGAAAAAATTTATCTCATGAGGCAAGCACTTGCTGACTTAGCCCCTCTTGATGCAATGAATCTTCTCGTTGGCCGTCTAAAAAAATCCAATAGCAACGTCGAATTCCTTCTTTCTATGAAAGATTAACGTCTCCGCTGTCTATTTTGCATACCCACCTTTATAAAACATCAAGGTGGGTATGGAGCCTTCAGCATCACCCCATATTTACTCAGCACTTTTAACAAAATTACTAGTCCGAAAATTTCGCAATTTTCTGACGAATATTTTAGATTTCATTAAGAAATTATTGGCTTTTTGATGAGATTAGACTAAGCTGATCTTAAAGTGCGCCAATTAAATCTATATATGAAAAAAATTCTAGTTATCATGATGGCAACTATTCTATTCTCCTCAGCCTGTCAACGGCCTACTACATCCTCACAGATTCTAAAGATCAATTTCATAGACGATCCTAAGACATTTGATCCTCGTAAGGGGGCTGATCCCATAGCCTCTACAGTACATTTTATGCTTTACGAGGGCTTAATGCGCTTTCTACCTGATTCCTCTGTAGAACCAGCACAAGCAGAGACCGTCGATATTTCCACAGATCAAAAAACGTATACCTTTACACTTAAGAAATCGACATGGTCTGATGGATCTGCTGTAACCGCCTATGATTTTGAAGACTCTTGGAAAAAGATCCTTAGCCCAGACTTTTTTTCACCTAATGCCCATCTATTGTATGTGATCAAAAATGCTAAAGCTGTAAAAAAAGGAGACCTTCCCCTTGACAGTCTTGGTATTCGGGCTCTTGACGCAAAAACTTTCCAAGTCGAACTAACATCGCCTACACCTTATTTTCTTCAACTTACAGCCTTTTGTGTACTTTTCCCTGCAAAAAAAGGGCTTGATGAGACCTATCCTAACTGGACGATTCCACACTCGCAACACCTCGTCACAAATGGACCTTTCCTGCTCAGTGAATATCAACCCGGTCAACAGATTATTCTCTCTAAAAATCCAGATTACTGGGACGCAAAGGATCTAAAACTCCAAGGAATCGAGATCAGCATTGCGCGAGACCCCAATACCATCATGCAAATGTTCGAGCAAAAACAACTCCACATCGTTGGTGGCCCGTTTTCTCCCCTTTCTCAGGAGCAGCTCATTAGTTTCAGGTCTAAAGATGAATTCTACTCTCGCCCTGTAGCATCAAGTAACGTAGTTTTTTTCAACATAGAAAGAGCTCCATTGAATAATGCTCATATTCGACGAGCCCTTGGCTTAGCAGTAGACCGACAATCGATCGTCGATCATATTACCTATCTAGACCAATCCATCGCCCTTGAGGCTGTTCCTTTTATTCTAAAAAACAAAAGAACCCCTTTTATTTCAGATTATGCTTCCACGAAGGCCCAGGAAGAATTTGCCCTAGGACTGGCAGAGCTTGGAATAAATAGATCTTCCTTTGAAGGGCTTACCCTTACCTATTTCGATTCCCCACAACAGCAACAAATTGCACAAACCTTACAAAGCCAATGGCACCATACTTTGGGCATTGAGATCAAAATCGCTAAAGTGGACTTAGGTTCTTTTCTTGATCTCTTGAATCGGCGTGATTTTGATATTGGACAATATTTTTACTGGGCCCAATATCCTGATCCTATGAATATCCTGGAGCGTTTTCAGTACAAGGCATCGGCCAAAAATTATTGTAACTGGGAGAATGCTCAATACGTTGCTCTCCTAGACAAATCTTTTACAGATTCTTCTGAGACTCGTCAAATGACTCTAGATGCTGCAGAGGAAATTTTATTTGAAGATATGCCTTTTTTTGCCCTTTACCATGATCGCTCTGCATTCTTACTCCAAAAAAACGTGAAAAATTTTCATCAGACAGTGATCGGAACGATCCTTTGCAAAGATATTGTAATTGAAAATCCATGACCATGTTGTGTTCATTAGTACAAGATCCTCTTTCCTCTTCTCTTCCCTTGTCATTAGAAGAGGAAACGTCTTCAAATACAATCAAAGTACTTGAAGGATTTTCCCATGATCTGGAATCGGATTTCCTTGAGACCTATACAAAAAAACTCCTATTAGAGTTTTTTGACCCTTTGCAGAAATCTCTTAGCGATTACTTGGAAGACGATTCTCTTCCTATTGTAAAGACAATTCTTCCTGAACAAGCACCTGGAGTTTTGCGTGTTCTGCTGGTTTGTGAAGGCACGCGCTTCACTAGCGGCTCAGGCCGTCATATGCTTGAACTATTCAACCGTTGGCTAATCCCTGGAAAGCCTATGACTATTCCAAGTTTATATGGCATCAATTTTGTCCTCTCTACACGTCCTGATAAAAAATTATTTTTGTGCCATTTGATGATTTCGATCGAGTCTTTATATGATCTGCAAGGCGCACGAGAGGGGATTTCTGAACTTGTTTCGATCTTGAAAAAAAACATCTCTGCTGTTTGTTATGTTCGAAAGCTCTTGGAAAAAACTTCCATGAATTCTTCTCAACAGCAGGCCTTTTTCGCTGAGTACTTATCCTCTCTTCAAACACCCTCTACTCCTGAGTTCGATCAAAATCTCTACGAATACACCTCTGAATTTTTTCATAAGGCTCAAGCAGAAAAAAAAATTACGGAAGTTCGGCAACATGTTGAGCATCTTTTCAAAAATCGCAGAGCTTTTTTTGATCAGGATATTTTTTCTGAAATCTACTATTTCGTGTGGCTATATCGCTCTTGTTTTATTGGCAAAAAAGATCGCACTTTGCTAACAAAACTCATCAGTTTGCAATATCTTTTCCGCAAATATCTTAGACAAAAAATAGAAGAGGCTCCTCAAATCCGCCATGTGACTTTTAAGATTTTTCCCTTAAGACCCCTATCGACTCACGTTTCTTCTCTAGGGTTGTTGATTGGAATTACCCTGCTGAAAGAAGGTGAGCTTTTTGAAGAAAAACACGTGCTGCGCGCAGTAGAACAACTCGTGCCTGGCATCCGGCTTATTCCCAAAACATTCATCCAAGATAGCCGCAATGCGCAAAAATTTCGGTTAATCTATCTAGAAATTGAAAAAACCAATGAGACACCCTTCTCTTCTAGTGAAATTTCCTGCTTACGTAGGCAACTTCCCCATGAATTAAAGGTATGCGTTGAAACACTCATTCATCCACTCTTCATGCCACGTAATGATGAAGATCTTCTACGGTTTTCTCTGCAATTGTGCGGACAACTCAACGACCTCACTGCTCCACCGCAAATGGCGATTTTTTTTGGCAATCAAACAAGCGAAACGCTTTCTTTTACAGTTCTTCTGGCAAGGTTGCTTTACCCTACACCTCCCCTTCCTTTATTTAAACAACTCGAACAATCTGGTGCATTTTTTGAAGTAGAGGATATTGAAATACGCTACCCCCCCTCAAAGGACAGAGAATTAGCTTTGGCAAAAGAAATGATCTCCTTTACCGCTAAAATTCCGAAAGCACCTTTTTTGCGATCCGATTACACTATCGATGTCATCCAAGCCCGCCAAGAAATCGTCCGACAAATGCAAGAAGCTCTAGGCTTCGTACGCGATTACAATGGAGGACTTCTTGAAACACAGTTGCGAGCAGAACAGCTTTTTCTCATATCTTTGGGAACTCTTGGAAACCGAGATCTCTTGTTAGCTAAGGCCTTTTTTCACGCTATCACCCCCCCTCTCATGCAAGTTATCCTAGAAACCTCCCTGCTAAAAAAAATATTTCTGATGTTTCTTGAAGTCTCTACCGGATCTTCGCCTTCTTTGACCTCTTACTCCGCTAAACGTTATGAATGTTTTCTCATTAAAAGTTCTTCAAGTTGTAAAAAAGATATCTCTCGCATCCTCAAGGAACTTGCCATTCCAACAACGCAAATCACTTCCGCAGAATTAGAATTCGGGGGGTCTAGATTTTTTGCACTGATTCACCAGAATGAAGGACATCAAAATCATGTGTTGATGCTTTCTTTACAAGAGTTACTCCAATGCGTTTCTTAAGGGGCTATCTCCTCTGCGCACTTTTTATCATTCTAACAGCCTGCTCCAAGCCCGCTCTTCAACCTTATAAACATCGCTTAAGAACATGCATCCACCGTGAACCACAAAACTTAGATCCTCGTATGAGTGGCGACACGGTCTCTACTCCCCTGCATTTTCTTCTTTTTGAGGGCTTAACTCGTTTTAACTCTGATTGGACAATCTCTCTTTCCGTTGCTGATTCAGTAGAAATTTCCAAAGATCGTAAAATGTACCTATTTCATCTCCGAAATAGTCGATGGTCAGATGGATCACCGGTTACAGCTCAAGATTTTGAGCATGCTTGGAAAAAAGTACTCGATCCTGAATTTCCTTCTTTGAATGCTCACCTGTTTTTTTCGATTAAAAACGCTGAAGCCGCAAAAAAGGGGCTAGTCCCTTTAAATGAAGTTGGGATCAAAGCGCTTGATGATTGTACTCTCCAGGTAGAGTTAATTAGGCCAACGCCTTATTTTCTAGATCTCACCTCTTTTGCCGCTTTTTTTCCCGTACCTCATAAAAAAGATGTACAAGACCCAGCTTGGTCTCGTAAAACAGGGGAAAATTTCGTATGCAACGGTCCTTTTCATTTAAGTCGTTGGGATCGTAATCTTTTTATTGAATTCGATAGAAACCCCTATTATTGGGATCAAGGAAAGATCGACCTTGAGAAAATTCTTTTTCACATCATTGTCGATGGGATGACAGCTCTACATATGTATGAATGTAATGAACTCGACCTGATCCAATTTTCTCTTTCACCACTTCCACCTGAACCATTGAGAGAGCTTTTAAGAAAAGGTCAGCTCCACTGCTTTCCTTCTGCCACATCACAAATTGTCGTCTTTAACACACAACAATTCCCCTTTGACAATACCAAGATGCGCAAAGCTTTTGGTCTAGCTATTAATCGCTCTGCTATTGTTGATAACATTTTACAGATGGGGGAAATTCCAGCTTTTTCTGCAATCCCACCTATTTTGAAAAAAGGCCAAGAAGTTCAGCTCCTCGATAAAGACAGCATCGAAGAAGCCAAAACATGTTTTACACAAGCCCTGCAGGAGCTTGGGCTGGAGTGGTGGCAATTCCCTCCTATCACATTTTATTACTCCTCTTCGGATATGAATAGACGAGTTGCCGAGGCCATTCAACACCAATGGAAAGAAGTACTTAGTGTCGATGTATCTTTACAAGCACTAGAACACACAACACTTCTTGACAGACTCACTAAACGTCGATTTCAGGTAGGACAAACTATCTGGATGGCGCAATACAATGATCAAATGAATATTTTTGAACGCTTTAAATTTAAAGGAAATCTTAAAAATTATAGCGGTTGGGAAAATGAACAGTTTATCCAACTCCTAGATCGTTCTTCTTCCGAAATAGGTACCCCACGCATTGCTACGTTACTTGAAGCTGAAAGAATTTTTCTCGATGAGATGCCTGTCTCTCCATTGTTCCATCTCAATGCAAGTTTCCTGAAAAAACCGCATGTAAAAAATCTCGATTCCCCATATTCCAGTGATCTTTGCTATGCACGCATTACTTATGAAGAAGATCCCAAGAAACATTGATGCGCTCTATTGATCCACTTTATTTAATCCTTCCTCATTATTGTCCACCCCAAGATCCCTCTATACCTATTAGTTCTATAGAAGATGCAGCCGACACCGCCGTTACAGTACCTACCGCTGCAGATCTTCTGCATTTTGGAAGATATTGGCCTAAAATCGAACCCCTTGTAGAGCAAGGCGTTTTAGAACCTATGATCGCTTTACGCAGGCAAGAAATTCTTGTGCAAACCAAAGCATGGTCCTCTTTTATCGAAGAACAAAAAAAAGGAGAGCTTGCACCATTGTACGCAGAGATTGAAATGCTCCTTACCATCGGAACCATCAAATCCCATCCTCAAGGAGGTGGTGGCGTTTACTTTCTCTGTGATGTTTTCGGAGCTCCTCGTTTTGTCATCAAACCTGAAGATGAGTCCATCCTTAGCCTCAATAACCCCAAGCATCGAGGCAGTCCATTTCACGATCCACAATACCGTGTACGTGATGATATTCCTCTTTATCACTGTGCATCCACCGAAGCTATTGTATACGATCTGGCTGTACACTTTGGTTCAACACAGATTGTCCCACCCACAGTCATGTGCATCGTCAATTCTCCCATTTTTTATGATCTTTTAAACCATCTTGAAGATCGTGAGCGCGAGCATTTTCTTTCTGCTTGCGGCCCCGCTAACCCAGAAAAACTGTGCTCTATCCAAGCCTATATTCCAGATTCTATCGATCTCACACATGCCCTGCATGAATGGTTTGAAGCTGGTTTAGAACAAACCTCTTTGCTTCCTATCGATCAGGAGGATTTTGAGTATGTTAATTTTCTACTTTGGCTCACTTACGATGCCGATGGACACAGCAGTAATTTCCGACTGTTTTTCAAGGGAATTGACGAAACCGGCCAAGCCTATTATGGCCTTAAAAAAATAGATAACGGCCTCTGTTTTCCAGAAAAGAACTCTTATTTCCTCAATTATCTAGGATATTTGCCTAATGCAAAAAAAACCCTTTCCGCTCCTCTAAGAGCTACTATTGGCACCCTGGATAAAGACTTCCTTGATGCTCTCCTTACAAAATATGATCTTGCCTATGCTAAGAATGCCCTGTGGGATCGTGTTGAGGTATTAAAAGAACTCTCAATGCGCCCTGAAATAAGTATAGAGGAAATGAATTACCGCATTGAACTTCTTGGATTACCAGAAGGCAAAGAACTCGCTTTAAGTCCTATGAGTTTGGAAGAACTTTCTTCCACGATATTTACTTCTCAAGACTCTCTTCAATGTTCTCAGGCAAAAGCATCGAGTAAAAGAACAAAGCCAGCCGAGATTATTCCTACCCAAGAGTGCATCCACCTAGGAACAATACTTAAACCGGATCGCCACATAAATACCACACACATCCTTCCCCAAATAAAAAAAACCACTGCCCGCATGGGTACCCGAATTCTCTTTGAGTGCTCCCTTGGAAAAACCTATTTTCACGATGTACTATTAGGAAATATTCTAACAAGCAGAGGGATTTTCATCCCTCCACTGGAACGAGAACAGTTCAACGGTAAGTTGTTCGTTAAAGCAGAAGATCCTCTATTTTTGCGAGCCTTTCAAGAGGTCTTTCAATCAACAGCCTCTTTCACTGAACAAAAGGAACCGCTTCAATCCGATCAGAGCGCAGCAATTCACACCAACTAACCTTAGCCGGCTTAAGACAGTTTCGTAAGATAGTATCAAAAGCTGATGACTGGCACTTTTCCCCACAGGTAAATAAATCGACAAAACAAGCTCTGCGCTCAGGATACGTATGGATACTCGCATGACTTTCGGAAAGCAAAAGAACCATTGTTAACCCATCTGGTGCAAAGACAAACTCTGCCACTTCCAGTATGGTTGCATAAGAAGCTTTCACTGCCTCTTGAAATTGCTTTTTGAGAACTTCTATGTTGCGTATTGCTATCTCATCACAATCTAGATAACTGGCAATAAAATGTTTTCCCTTAAAGCTATATTCCCCCTCTACTAACGAGTTATGATGCGCTCCTGTTTTCTGCACAGATTTTTTTTTCATTTAATCTACTTTTAGCCCCCCTGGTATAACTAAAAAAAACCACAAAAATATTCATCTTGCTCATGGATTTCTTGCCGTGCGGTATTTTATCGTGTTTACTCTCTTTCTCGGTACTTTTTTTCACCCCCATTCTAAAAAAAGTACTGTTGTTGCTATATGGACTAACACTATGCCTACGGCGTAGTACGCTAGGCTCTATTTTATACAATGGAAGTTTCAAAGTTGTATCTCTACTGCATGTGGCCCACACACTGGGACCCCTACTGCTAATGCAATTACAGGATTCTAAGTTTTGAAGGATATAAAAAAATCAATAGAAACAAGATCCGTTAATAGACTCTAAACAATCCCATATACAGTTGGTTATGGTGTACATACCGCTCGTTATAATATGGTGTGTTTCAAAAAAAAATTTGACAAAAATTTTATAAATGAACACTTTCTATTTAAAGAATAGAAAGCAATTCAACCTTTTACACCAAGGTAATTAATGCGTCTTCACAACAAAGTTACATTCATTGCAGGAGCCTCAGGAGGAATAGGAAGTTCCCTTGTTCAGCGATTTCTGCAAGAAGGCTCAAAAGTCATTTTAGCAGATCGCAATCCATCCGCTTGCCAAGAATTACTAAAAAAATTTGGCAAAGATGATCAAGGAATTGTTATCGAGATGGATGTAACTAATGAAAGTCAAATCAATTCTGCTTTTGATGCCTCTATTAAAAAATTCGGGAAGATTGATGTTGTCATTTATAATGCAGGAATTAATGAACTTAAATCCATCATCGATCTGAGTTATGCCGAGTGGTCCAAAATTCTCAAAGTCAATCTTGATGGCGGGTTTCTCACAAGTAAAAAGGCTATGTGTGAAATGAAAAAGACCGGTGGCGGATCTATTATTTTCATGGGATCTATCCGATCAAAAATTGGCGGAGAAAATGACGCCCCTTATGTAGCTTCCAAACATGCTATACTCGGGCTAGCGCGTGTTATTGCTACTGAAGGTGCCAAGCATAATATTCGCTCCAACGTAATTTGTCCTGATTACATCCGCACGCCTCTAGTGGAAAAACAAATTGAGCAACTGGCGCAAGAACACCATATGAGTAAAGAAAACGTTATTAAGAAAGTCATGTTGCCTTCAACAGTGGATGGGGAATTTACTACCGTTGAGGACATTTCAGAGGTCGCCGTATTTTGTGCTGCTTTCCCTTCTAATGCTCTGACAGGACAAAGTATTCTTGTCACGCACGGTTGGGAAATGGGCTAGGGATCGAAACTTCCAAGTTCAAGCTCTTATGCAAGCTACGGGAGGTATCTCATAAGAAATCCAGGCCAATTTTAACAATAATTCTTTTATTATGGCATCTCAAAGTCAAACATTAGGAGGGGAGCTGTGGCCTCAAGAATGGTTGCCATTTCCTCTCTAACCGCATTATGAACAGGATGTGGGGAGTACTCTGCAAACACAGACTCGTTTACAAGATCTACTGTGATTGCATAGTTATATCCAAAATTCTTATCACTTGATCCACAATAGGGCCCCCAGTGAAATTCCTTAATCCCTTTTACAAGGTTTTTTAGACTGATTAGTTTTGTAAATATAGCTGCGATTTTTTCTTGAGGTACTTCCTTGCGAATTTTGTAAAGGACAATATGTCTAATCATTTTTACACCTTTGGACTATATCCAATCGAATAGTTCATCATGTCTAAGATCTCTGTATAACTCAGCCCTTTCGATGGGCTTTTAGGAACTCGAGATATTACTGGACAGGCTGTTCGCGAAAAGAAGGGCTCTCCTTCACAAGCACAGCTTCTTCCGGTGCTATAGGCTTTTGTTGAGTTACATCAATGAATTGCCTACCAAGTGATTTTACCGCCCACATCCATGCTATGATGATGAAGAGTAGAATCACAGCTACGTAAGGGATTGTACAAGCTACTGTTCCTAAAACCATAAGTAAACTTTGATAGATCACCGCACCTCCTGATTTACCAAGGCGTGATCCAACACCATCAATTGCAGCTTTTCCCTTCAGCTTACTCTCTTTGCTAAGCGGGATAAAAGCGAGTTCTTTGGTTGTGTCAAAAATAGTATACTTAGAAGAGCGGGCCAGACAGTTTTGCGCTGATCCGAAAAAGACGCCAACAGCCAGGGGAGTACATCCAAACAACATCGAGAGAGAGCCTAGAAAATACGTATCCTTAAACAAAAGAAAAGTGAAAAAGCCTACTCCTGTGATGAGCATAATCGTAGGAGGAATCATAGCATTGAACGTCCAACGCGCCTTTTGAATCATTCCACTTGCAGCCAAAGCGATAAGGGTTGCCATAATGCCAATAGCAATCAATACATGCCCCATATAGGCATTAAAATCATTAGGATTAGAATACACATTACGCAATTGATCCTTCCAAACCACTTCTGTAAGATTAATGCAAATATTATAAGTCAGAACAATGACTGCTATACATAGAAGGTATTTTGATTTAGCTAGATATTTAAAGTTGTTTCTTATACCCATCTTAATTTCAGAAGGCTCTTTATTTTTAAGCTGAATCCCTTCAAGCAAAGAAACACGATCTAACGAATGTCGATTAAACCACCGGAATGCCGCTATTGTCAACAAACCACAGACAATGATCAGACAACAGATCAATGTAAGAGAACATTCCCAAGGTTCTTTCCCGCTAATAGCTCCCCACCGAGCGCCTAGGGAAGACAAAGAGGCTACCATTTGACCGGCAAAAGCCCCAGCTAAATTCCCCCCCACCATGAGTAATGTATAAAATCGTTTAGCTCGCCCTACTGACATAATTTCATTGGCAAAGCCCCAGAAAAGCACTGTCATAATTGTCGTGCCCCAAAGTTCTGACATGACGTAGAAAGTTGTGAACGTCCAATTACGAAAAACAGCAATAAGACCTCTAAAACCCAGTGGCAAAATCTCAGAAAGCTGATCGGCAATTCGAGTCGGATGCAGGGCTTCACTGAAGGGATAGAGAACAAAAGCGAATAGAAAAAAGAAGCTCAAAAAGAGCCCCATCATAATGTAAAAAATTTTCTCGTAATTAAACCGATTAGATAAACGAGTAAATAAGAATGTGACCAAAAAAGCGGAGGGAAGAATCGCCCATACCTTAATAAAGGGTATAGCTTCAGCTCCTGAGCAGGGCGCCGTCACTACAAGCGCGTCTTTAGCTGCACGCAATACGTTATAATTAAGACAAATGAAAAAAAACATTAGAAGCAAAGGCACGAACAATCGTAGCTCGTTGCGGCGAACGGGCCAGAACAGGGCGCGCAATTTGCCGAACTCCGGCTTTGGTTGCGTGGTCATAAAATCCCTGTGGGTACCAAGAAATATGGTTCTGAGCGCATATCTTTGCTCAAATTTGAGGCAATTATAATCGATCTCTTTTATAAAACAAGATAAAAGAATCCCCCATCATTCCTCTAAAAAAATTCTTGGCTCTCAAGCCCACAGGTGAGGTCACCTGATATTTTCTACTACCCAGTTGAACTTTGTCTATTTATACCCAAATACACTGAAAAATTGGTTTTTAACCATGTCGAATAGCGACTGAATGTGAGCTCACATACATTCCTCAACGCATTCGAAATAAGCTGGTTATACCAAACGCAACAAATAACTTCATATTTGAGCTGCGTCAAAGCGCCGAAAATCGGCGATCGTAAACGGCATTGTATTGCATTAATACTATGCTGTTTATGATCGTCAA